>JBJMSU010000189.1:0-13969 GCA_045801465.1 Xanthobacteraceae bacterium
CCCGCGCCCGCGTTCTGGCGGGAGGGACGACATGCCGAGCATCACCGGCTTCAGTGCGTTCGCAGCGATCCCTGAGGAGCATGTCAGCGACAAGATTTCTCGCCGCATCGTCGCCGGCGAGAAAGGCATGATCGTGTGGTGGAGCATCGCCGCCGGCGTCCACGTGGACGCGCATCGGCACCCGCACGAGCAGATCGTGTGGATGCTCAAGGGCAAGATGGAGTTTCGTCTTGGCGACGAGCAGCGCATGTGCGGGCCCGGCGACATCGTCGTCATCCCGGGCGGCGTGGAGCACGAGGGCTGGATTCGCGAAGACACCGAGGTGATCGACGTGTTCTCGCCGCCGCGGGAGGATTTTTTGGCCGGCGGCAAGCCCGCCTATATGGATGAAGAGCAATGAGCGGCGTGCCCTCGTCGGGTCCATGGAGTGCCGCAGTCTTCAGACTCCACGTCTGCCTTTCCAGGCTTTGTATTGTTCGCGCATGCAGACGCCGCAGGGGCGATAGCCGGCGCTGATTGCGGTTGCCTCGTCGGCGAAGAATACGCGCTTTCGGCGAAAAGTGTTGCCGCTGCGAAGCGCACGCAAGGCGGCTGGACAGTCGAGCCGTCCGTAAATGCCGTCGCGATTGCCGCCAAGCGTGCCGGGCGTATCGCTGAGATACTCCTGCCCGTCCGCGCCAATGAGGCGAAATCGCCTCGAACTGAACGTCGTTCGAACTGGCGACGACGATAATGTCATTCGGCGAGCGCCTTCTTGATGGCGAGGAAGTCGCGCCATGCGAGGCGCTTCTGCAGAGGCTGGCGCAGAAGGTAGGCAGGGTGCAGCGTCGCCATGGCGCGGATTTCGCGCCTGCCCGTGTGATACGACAGCCAGCGGCCGCGCGTCTTCAGGATGCCGTCGTTGATGCCGAGCAGCGCCTGCATGGCGGGCTGGCCCAGGCAGACCAGCACATCGGGATCGGCGAGCTCGATCTGGCGCAACGTGAACGGCAGGCAGATCGAGGATTCCTGCGGGGTCGGGGTGCGGTTGCCGGGCGGGCGCCAGGGCACGACGTTGGCGATGTAGACCGATTTCCGGTCGAGACCGATCGCCGCCAGCATGCGGTCGAGCAGCTTGCCGGAGCGGCCGACGAAGGGGAGGCCTTCCAGGTCCTCGTCGCGCCCGGGAGCCTCGCCCACGAACATCACGCGGGCTTGCGGGTTGCCGTCGGCGAATACGAGCCGGGTGGCGGTGTTCTTCAGCGCGCAGCCCTCGAAACGTTCGAGCACCTCGCGCAACGCCGCAAGACTCGCGGCAGCTTGCGCCTGTTCCCGCGCCGCCATCACGGCGGCTTCGGGCGTCAACGGGGCGGGCGCCGGGACCTTCGCGGATCGTGCAGAAGCTTGGTCGCCGCGTTGCTGGTGAAGAAGAGCCGCCGACGGCAGCGAGCGATCGATCTCGCCCGTGAGTTTGCGAGCGGCGGTCGGGACTTCGGCGGCAATCTGCGCAGCATCGTTCGCCGGCGGGTTGACGAACCAGTTGACCGGCGCCTCGCCGACCACGGCATCGACCCCCGCCTCCCCATAGAAGGCGAGCAGTTCGCGGGCGGCTTTGGCGCGTTCGGGCGTCATCATGGCGAGTGGCGAATGGCGAGTAGCGAAGAGCGAATAGCGAATAGCGAGTAGAGATGCTCTTGCTCCCCATTCGCCATTCGCCACTCCCTATTCGCTGTTCTTGCCGGCTTTTGTCAAACGTGGAAGATGTGGGCTCAAGGAGACCGCCATGGCCGATGGAGAGCTTCCCGCGCGCGAGTCGATGGAATTCGACGTCGTGATCGTCGGGGCCGGTCCGGCCGGGCTCGCAGCGGCGATCCGGCTCAAGCAGATTTCCTCCGATCTCGCCGTCGTGGTGGTCGAGAAGGGGTCCGAGGTCGGAGCCCACATCTTGTCGGGCGCGGTCATCGATCCGGTGGGTCTCGACATTCTCCTGCCCGAGTGGCGCGGCGAGGACACTCCGATCAGGACGCCGGCCAGCGACGACCGATTCTATTGGCTCGGCGCCGCCGGCGGGTTGCGGCTGCCGAAGCTGATGCTGCCGCCGCTGATGAGCAACCATGGCTGCTTCGTGGTGTCGCTCGGCAACGTCTGCCGCTGGCTCGCCACCAAGGCGGAAGCGCTCGGCGTCGAGATCTACCCCGGTTTTGCCGGGGCCGAGGTCCTGTATGGGGCCAACGGCGAGGTGACCGGCATCGCCACCGGCGACATGGGGCTCGACAGAGACGGCAAGCCGAAGGACTCCTTCACCCGCGGCATGGAGCTCAAGGCCAAATACACGCTGTTTGCCGAGGGCGCGCGCGGCAATCTGACCAAGACCCTCATCAAACGATTCGAACTCGACCGCGACTGCCAGCCGCCGAAGTTCGGCATCGGCATCAAGGAGCTGTGGCAGGTGGCGCCGGACAAGCACCAGCCGGGCCTCGTCCAGCACACCTTCGGCTGGCCGCTCGACAACCGCACCGGCGGCGGCTCGTTTCTCTATCACTTCGACGACCGGCTGGTGTCGGTCGGCTTCGTCGTCCACCTCAACTACGAGAATCCCTGGCTTTCGCCGTTCGACGAATTCCAGCGCTTCAAGACCCACCCACTCATTCGCGACACGTTCCAGGGTGCCAAGCGCATCGGCTACGGGGCGCGCGCCATCAGCGAAGGCGGCTGGCAGTCGGTGCCGCGGGTCACGTTCCCCGGCGGCGCGCTGATCGGCTGCACCGCCGGCTTTCTCAACGTGCCGCGCATCAAGGGCACTCATAATGCCATGCTGTCCGGCATGCTGGCGGCCGAGCACGTAGCGGCAGCGCTGGCGGAGGGGCGTGGCAACGACGAGGTGGCGAGCTATGAGACGGCATGGCGGAGGTCGCCCATCGGTCGCGACTTGTGGAAAGTGCGCAATGCCAAGCCGCTGTGGTCGAAGTTCGGTACCGTGCTGGGCATCGGGCTCGGCGGGATCGACATGTGGATGAACACGCTGCTCGGCCTCTCGCCATTCGGCACGCTCGGCCACGGCAAGCCGGATTCTGCCACCCTGAAGCCCGCGGCCGAGTGCCGGCCGATTTCCTATCCCAAGCCCGACGGCGTCATCACCTTCGACAAGCTCTCCTCCGTGTATCTGTCGAACACCAATCACGAAGAGGGGCAGCCGGTTCACCTCATCGTCAGGGACTTAGGGCTGCAGAAGGAGTCGGAGCACGACGTCTTCGCCGGCCCGTCGCAGCGCTACTGCCCGGCCGGCGTCTATGAATGGGTGGAGGAGGCGGGCCAGCCGCGTTTCGTCATCAACGCGCAGAACTGCGTGCACTGCAAGACCTGCGACATCAAGGATCCGAATCAGAACATCGTCTGGCTCCCGCCGGAAGGCGGCGGCGGGCCGAATTACGTGAACATGTGAGTCGCCGAACGGGCGATTTCGGCTGCGACCGGCATGGCGCCACGCATTTGCCAGTGCGCGTCGCGATTTCGCCTCTGTTCATGGTTAGAGCGATTTTCGGCGAAATGGGCACTGGTTCGCCGTCGAAAACGCGACAAGTAAGGAAGCCTTGAGCATGTTCCGATCGTGACGAAACGGAGCGTGTTTCGGGCAGGAGATGATGTCTTGCAGGCGCCGGGCAAAAAGGCCATTCTCCGGCTCGACCCGGAGGGGCTGGCTGCGGCTGGCGCGGCGCCCCATGGAGATCAGCGAACCGTGACCTTATCGATTGTGCTCCGGCGCGCGGCGCTGCTCGCCGCCGCTGCCGTGATGTTGCCGACCACGCTCGCGGCGCAAGGCCCGACGGCGATGGTCATGCCGACTCCAACCTCGCAGGAGCTCTCGCGCGTCTCGCTGTCGGGAAATTACCTGGCGGCACGCCACGCGGGGCTGCAGCGCGATATTGGCGCTGCCGCCGCCTTCTATCGCGCCGCGCTCAAGGCCGATCCGAAAAACAGCGAGCTGCTGGAGCGCGCCTTCCTCTCGATCGTTTCCGACGGCGACGTCGAGGAAGCCGTCAGGCTCGCCGAACGTCTGGTCCAGGCCGATCGCAGCCACCGCATCGCCCGCCTGGTGCTGGGCGTGCGCGCCGTCAAGCAGAAGCAGTATCAGACGGCGAAGACGCACTTGGCGCAGTCGGTGCGCGGGCCGATCGCCGATCTCACCGCGACGCTGCTCTCGGCCTGGACCCTCTACGGCGCCGGCGACACGAAGGGCGCGCTCGACGGCATCGACCGTCTGACCGGTCCCGATTGGTACGGCATTTTCAAGGATCTGCACGCCGGCCTGATTCTCGACCTCACCAACAACAACAAGAAGGAAGCCGGCAAACGGCTCGAACGCGCCAATAAGCTCGATCAGGGCGCATTGCGCGCCGTCGAGGCTTACGGCCGCTGGACCTCGCGCAACGTCGGCCGGGCCGAGGCGCTCAAGATCTTCGAAGCGTTCGACAAGGTGCTGCCGAACCATCCGCTGATCGTCAAGGAGATGGACGATCTCAAGGCCGGCGAGGCACTGCCCGCCCTGGTCACGTCGCCGCAGGCGGGCGCCGCCGAGGTGCTGTACGGGCTCGGCGCCTCGCTCGGCCGGCAGGGCGGGGAAGACCTCGCCATGGTCTACCTGCAGCTCGCGCTTTATCTCGCCCCGCAGCAGCCGCTCGCGCTTCTGTCGCTTGCCGATCTTTACGAGCAGCTCAAGAAGCCGGAATTCGCCATCAAGGTCTATGAGCGTGTGCCGCAGAATTCTCCGTTGCGGCGCAATGCCGAGATCCAGCTCGCCATCAATCTCGACGGCCTCGAGCGGACCGACGAGGCGCGCGCCCATCTCGACAAGCTGATCGCGCAGCGGCCGAATGACCACGAGGCGATCGTCGCGCTGGGCAATATCCTGCGCGGACGCAAGCTGTTTGCCGAATGCGCCGAGACCTACGGCCGCGGCATCGCCACCATCGCCAAGCCGGAGAAGCCGAATTGGCTGATCTTTTATTTCCGCGGCATCTGCTACGAGCGCTCCAAGCAGTGGGCGAAAGCCGAGGCCGATCTGAAGAAGGCGCTGGAGCTGTTCCCGGATCAGCCGCACGTGCTCAACTATCTGGGCTATTCCTGGGTCGATCAGGGCATCAACCTCGATGAAGGCATGGCGATGATCCGTCGCGCCGTCGATCAGCGGCCCGACGACGGCTACATCGTCGATTCGCTGGGCTGGGCGTACTTCCGCATCGCCAAGTACGACGAGGCGGTGCGCTACCTCGAGCGCGCCGTGGAGCTCAAGCCGGAAGACCCGACCATCAACGATCACCTGGGCGACGCCTACTGGCGGGTGGGACGCATCCTCGAGGCCCGTTTCCAGTGGGCCCATGCGCGCGACCTCAAGCCCGAGCCGGAGGACGCGCAGAAGATCGAGGAGAAGCTCAAGTCCGGGCTGGCCGAAGATATCTCTTCGTCGGCCCAGGCCGAGCGCGCCAAGAAGCCGGGCGGCGGCTGACGCCGTCGCGTGGCATGGCCGGCAAAGACGTGGATGCCCGGCACAAGGCCGGGCATGACGATTCCCTGGTCGAGCACGCCCCTGCCAAGATCAACCTGACGCTTCGCGTCCTCGGGCGGCGCGCCGACGGCTATCACGACATCGAAAGCCTGGTGGTGTTTGCCCGCACGGGCGACCGCCTGACCTTTGCGCCGGGCGGCGCTCTCCAACTGGAGCTGTGCGGCCCCTATGGGGCTGCGACCGGCGCGCTCGGCGACAACCTGGTGCTCAAGGCGGCGCGCGCCTTAGCCGCAAGCGTGCAAGGGCTCGCGCTCGGGCGCTTCGTGCTCGACAAGCGATTGCCGGTCGCCGCCGGTCTCGGCGGCGGCTCGGCCGATGCGGCGGCGGCCTTGCGGTTGCTGGCGCGCGCGAACGCGCTCGCGCACGATGATCCGCGCCTGTTCGCGGCGGCCCGCAGCGCCGGTGCCGACGTTCCGGTGTGCCTCGAGGCTCGGCCGCGCATCATGCGCGGCATCGGCGACAGGCTGGCCGAGCCGCTCGATCTGCCGGTGCTTGCGGCCGTGCTGGTCAATCCCGGGGTGGCGGTCGCCACCAAGGATGTGTTCGGCCGGCTCGGCCTCGCGCCGGGGAAGACGCGCGGCGGCGAGACTGCAACGACAATTCCAATGGGACGCCACGCGCTGTTCTCGTTTCTGGCCGATCACCCGAACGATCTGGAACCAGCAGCCATGTCGCTTGCGCCGATCATCGCCGACGTGTTGGCGCAACTGCGGGCGCTGCCGGAGTGCCGGTTTTCCCGCATGTCGGGTTCCGGCGCGACCTGCTTTGCGCTGTTCGACACCGCGCGCGCCGCTAGCGCCGCGGCACGCGCCCTCAAGGCAGCACACCCGGATTGGTGGGTCGTCGGCACCGATCTTGGCTAAGCAAGTTTCGGTAACTTGACTAATGGATACGCCAGGGGTGCAGCGTCGACTTCCGCCAACTGCGGACATCCCGTCGCATACGTGCTTGGCAGCTATGCGCCCAATAGCCGACGTGACGCCGGTGGGAGGGCCTGGGTCCATATGCTATCCTGTTTTATTCGCTATCGGTGTCCGGCCCGCGCCACAGATCGGTTCTCTCTCGGGAGCTTTCCATGTCGAAACGGCTAATCGCGTTGCGCGCCGCCGCCGCAGCTGTGGCGGCGTGGCTGCTCATGTCCGCAGGGCCGGTGGCGGCGCAGGCGGTGCCGCCCGCGCTCAGTGGAAACGTCGCGTCGGATCGGGAAGGCCCGATGGAGGGCGTCCTGGTCAGTGCCAAGAAGCCGGGCGCGACAATCACGGTCACGGTCGCGAGCGATGCGAACGGCGGTTATGCCTTTCCAGCGGATCGATTGGGGTCGGGCCGTTACGAACTGACGATCAGGGCCGCGGGCTACGTTTTGGAGGGTTCAGGCGACGTCGACCTCGCGCCCGGCAACACGACTAAAGCCGACCTCCGGCTGAAACCGGCTCCGGTCACCACGGATCAACTGACCAATTCCGAGTGGATGACGAGCGTGCCGGGTCCCGACGAGCTGAAAAGGGCGCTGCTCAACTGCGGGGACTGCCACTCCTTGCGCAGGCTATTCGAATCCAAACATACCGCAGCCGATTTCCTCAAAGTGTTCGACCGAATGAGCGGCTACTATCCGGGCGCCTCCGACATGCAACCGCAGCGGCTGGTCGGCGAGCACCGCCGGCCGGCCGTGAACCCTGCCATCGCACAGAGGCTCGCGGACTATCTCGCCAGCGTCAATCTCAGCAGCCAGCCCACACATGGCTTCGAGCTGAAAGTCGCGCCGCGTCCGACCGGGCGCGCGACGCGAGTCATCATCACGGAATACGATCTTCCGCGGAAGGAGATTCAGCCGCACGACGTGATCGTCGATCCCGACGGCATGGTCTGGTACTCGCATTTCGGCGAGCAGTTCCTTTCCAAGCTCGACCCGAAGACCGGGGAGGTGACGGATTTCCCGATCCCGGTGCAGAAGCCCAATCACCCCAAAGGAACCCTCGATCTCGAAATCGACGAGGACGGCTACATCTGGATCGGGTTGATGTACCAGACCGGCATGGCGCGGTTTGATCGGACCACCGAGACCTTGCGGATTTTTCCGGTGCCTAACGACTGGCAGACGGACGCCACGCAACAGTCGCACTTCTCAGTGGCGGGAACGAAGGTCGATGGCAAGGCCTGGGTCAAGAACACGGACCGTTCGCAGGTCATGCGGCTCGACCTAGAAACCGGCCAGTACGAGAACCTCGGGACCTTCCGAAACCCCGCCAACGATCGGCCGATCGGCATCTACGGCATCTACGCCGATCAGCAGAACAACGCCTACATCCTCGAATTTCCGTTTGGCGGCATCGGCAAGATCGACGCCAGGACCGGCAAGCTCGCGTTCTATCCGACGCCGACGCCGAACGCGCGGGCGCGCCGCGGGCGCGTCGATTCCCGGAACCGGCTATGGTTTGCCGAGTACGGCGGCAACGGCGTCGGCATGTTCGATCCCACGACCGAGACGATCACTGAATGGAAGAAGCCGCTGGCGTGGGAAGCGCCGTATGACGTTCTCGCCGATCGCAACGGCGAGGCTTGGGAGATCAATACATTCTCCGACCGAGTCGGCCGGCTTGATCCCCGCAGCGGCGAATGGACGAATTATCTCCTGCCGCGCTACGGCAACATTCGCCGGGTGTTCGTTGACGACCGGAAAACGCCGGTGACGGTCTGGATCGGCAACAATCTCGGCGCGGCGGTCATCAAGCTCGAACCGCTCGATTAGGCTCGCATTGAGGCAGCGATGATCACCCGTCGTCGTCTGGTTTCACTCTTCGCCGGATCGACCTTGACGTCGGTATTTGCGCGTGCGGGCCGCGCGCAGGCCTGGCCCACCCGACATGTCCGCCTCATCGTGCCGTTCCCGCCGGGCGGCGGAACCGACGCGATCTCCCGCGTCCTTGCCGCCAAGCTCTCCGACATGTGGGGCTACCAGCTGGTGGTCGAGAACCGCGGCGGCGGCGCCACCAATATCGGCACCGAAGCCGTGGTCCGTTCCGATCCGGACGGCTATACGATCATGCTGCACTCGATGCCGCTCGCCGTGAACCGCTTTCTGTTTCCCGCGCTCAGCTACGATCCGGTCGCCGACCTCGCGCCGGTGTCGCTCATCTGCGACTATCCCAACATCATGGCGGTGCCGATCTCCTCGCCGGCGCGGTCGGTCGCCGACTTCATCGCCAATGCCAAGGCCAATCCCGGCAAGGTCACGTTCGCATCCTCCGGCCACGGCACCTCGGTCCATCTCTCGGGCGAGCTGTTCAAGCGCATGGCGGGCGTCGAGATGATGCACGTGCCCTATCGCGGCGCCGGCCCGGCGCTGAACGATCTCTTGCCCGGGCGCGTCGACGTCATGTTCAACAACATCGGCGCGGTGCTGCCGCTGATCCAGGGCGAGAAGCTGCGCGGGCTTGCGGTCACCACGGCAAAGCGGACGGCGGCGATCGATCTGCCGACCATCGCCGAATCCGGCGTGCCGGGCTTCGACGTCTCCTCGTGGTACGCCATATTCGCGCCGGCCAAAACTCCGCCTGAGATCATCAAGAAGATGCATGCCGACATCGTTGCGGGCTTGTCCGATCCCGGCATCAAACAAAGGCTGGAGCAGCTCGGCGTCGTGGTGCTGGGCTCGACCCCGCAAGAGCTCGCGGCGCATCTCAGATCCGAGATGGACAAGTGGGGGCCGGTCATCAAGGAAGCCGGCATCACGGCGCGGGAGTGAGCATCAGTCGTTCCTGCGGAAAGCGGAAACCTGTGACCACTCACTTGGCGCTACGGCTCCGACGTGGCCATGGCTCCCCGCCTTCGCGGGACGACACGGGCTCGGGCGCGGCGCGCGCGTACGCGCCCTAGCCCCCGCGCAATTCACATCTTGAACGGCTTCGCCCGCGCAATTCGCCATTCGCGAAGAGGTCGGCGCGTTCCTGAAATGGACACCGCGGGCAGGAGGCAGCGCAGAGGTAAACCCCGCGTCGCCTTCCGCCGCGCTTTCTGCCCGGGCTCGATCAGACGCGCAGGAAGATCTTGCGACGATAGAAATACCTCGCAAGCAAGATCGCCAAGGTGATGCCGACGGTGACGTTGACGAACGATGCCGCACCCTTGGTCAGCTGCGCATCGATGAAGCGTGCGATGTCGCCGCCGACGAGCTTGTACGCCACGTTCTGAAATCCCACCATATTGTTGACCATGTACAGCAGGATGGCGTTTGCCCCGAACCACAGGAAAACCGTGGCCCAGGCTTTGCGCCCGCAAATGTCGAGCAGGAGATAAGACATTCCGAGCAGCAGCGCGCTGTAGCCGCCGGCGACGAGAACGAACGAAGACGTCCAAATGTATTTGATGACTGGAAACTGAAGCCCCCAGAGATAGCCGGCCTCGACGAGCACGACGCCGGCACCCATCAGCCATAGCGCCTTCTGCATCGGCTCAACGCGCGTATCCCTCAGCAGCAGGCCCGCAAAGACACCCAGCAGACAGGTTCCTACAGCGGGCGGCGTGCTGAGCAGGCCTTCCGGGTCCCACTCGCCGTAGAGCCTCAGGCCAGGCAGATACTGCGCGTCGATCCATCGGGCGAGATTGGCCTCTCTGGTAAACGAGCCGGCGCCGACCTCCGGCACCGACACGAATGTCATCAGCGCCCAATAGCCGATCAGAAGCGAGACGAACGCGACAATGAGACCGCGCACGTTCAGGTGCAGGAACAGCAGCGATACGAACAAGTAGCAAAGCGCGATGCGCTGGAGCACGCCCACCAACCGGACCTCGGGCCACAGATTGCCGGCGCCGCCGTAATAGATCAGCCCCAGCACGAACAGCAGAAACGATCTTCGTAGGACACGCTTATGCGCGGCCCATTCACCTTCGCGCTCCACCAGACCGGGAAGCGAGAACACGATCGATATGCCCGTGACGAAGATGAAGAGAGGAAAAAGGAAATCGTAGAAGCGAAATCCCTCCCATGGCGCATGTTGCAGCTGGATGCTGACGAAACGTGCAACCGCACTCAATGGCCCCTCTCTGCCCAAGGCCATGTCATGCAGCGCCCAGGCGAGAGCGTCTCCTGCCACGATGAAGAACATCGCAAAGCCGCGCACGGCGTCGACCGATGCGACGCGCTCTGCCGCCGCATCCGGCGCGGCGGGGAGCGCCGTCGCGCGATCTGTGTCGGAGATTTCCCACCCTCGGGACAGCCGGGCATAGGCGGTCCGCGCCGCTGCGGGGACCGCGCCCGGGTTGCTGCGCCAGCCTGTCTCGTCTCCATCGCGCGCCAAGTCCACCATTTGTCGCCTCCATCGGCCGACCCGCCGATGTCGCAAGCCCAAGGTCGTGTCTGGAATTCTTGCCGTGCGATCTGGGCGTGCCGAAGGCGTTCGCGCCATCAGCACACGTTGCGGCAGCAGTCGACGCTGATAAACGCTTCGTGGAGATCGAGGTTCCGCAAGCCACGTGCGCGAACGCTCTTGTCGGATGGCAGGCGTGCCGCGATGACGGCGCTTCCGCTCGCCCTCACGCCTCCGCCGGGACTATTGCTGACCTGTTGCGTTGATCGGCTGGGCGGAAACCGTGCGCCCTTTATCGGCGACCGAGGCGTTGCAGGGACCGACACCCTCTTCGATCCGGAAGTAGTTTCGTCCGAGGTAAGACCGATGATAGGGGTGCCAGACACTGGCGTGATCGAGCGCCAGAATGCCGGCGGCCGTGACCGCCAACACGGAACTTTCCATGTCCCGCGGCTGACCGGCCAGATTTTCCGGAAGGATTCTGCTGGCGTAGTCGACGTAATGGACGCGACGCGCGCAGGCGAGGTCCTGGGCGGCATCGAGCGCAGCCTTCGCGGTCATTCGATGATCCGAATGATCGCCCGGATTGATGGTTTCGTTCGATTCGGGCACGTTCAGCTGGACCGCGCCAGCCTGTCCTCGCTCATGGTCGATGATCGCTCTGAGCGTCGACACCAGATCAGGCCACCCGTGATAGGTCGTCGAGCGATCGATCGCCGACATCGTCTTGATCTTGCCTTTGGCGAGGCGCTCGAGAGACTGGTAACCCGTCGCCGGGAATCCCAGTCCTGCCGGGTGTCCGTCCGGCAACCGCAGGAAATACGTCACGGTGTTGCGATACCCGACGCGGTGGATCCGGTGCTCATTGAGCTCCATGCGGGACGTCACCTTCTCGACCGGCTGCTCGCCCGCGTCCGCCATGAAGCGGATGGCGACCTCGGCCCCGTTTTCCCGCGCCCGATAATAGGGGTGCTTTCTGCCGCGCTTGCCCATTCCCACTCCGGCATCGCCGGCGGTGACGTGGATGAACACGGTTTTCGTCTTGGCGTCGGCAACGTCCATGAAGGCCGTCGGGTTCATGAACAGCTGCCAATCGTCCTCATGGGCGGCAAAATAGAACGACACCCGGTCCGGCGGCCGGGCTTCCTCCGCGTCCTCCGCAAGCCCCGGGCTCGTCAGAAGCCCGATGGTCAGCCCGAATGCAGCCGCAAGCCGGCAAGGGGGCCAGCCATTCCGCGTGATCGCCGATCGTCTCGTCACTTCGCCGTTATCCCTCTTGGTGGCGCTGACTATAAGACACGGAGCACGGTCTTCAACGGCGTCCGATTGCAAACCCACAACCGCTCTGCCGTGCCGGTGCCGCGAATGGCCAATCCTGCGTTGTCGGCTGGCTGCTCGGCGGTTCCGTGATACCATAGACAACCCCCCGCGCCAGAAAACCTGGCAAGGTTTACCAGAGGCCGGTTAGCGCTCGGTGAGGACTCGCGACGCGCCGCAGCCGCATGGAACCGGGCATGCAAGCTGCCGGGTACAGGAGCCCGCGCCGAAATTAATGCGTGCGGCTGATGACGAACTCGACCGCTTCGGCCAGCGCGTCCTTCATCGGCGAGTCGGGAAACAAGGCGAGCGCATCCTTGGCGATCGCGCCGTAGTGACGGGCACGCTTGATCGTGTCCTCGAGCGCGCGGTGCTTGATCATCAGCGAGATCGCGGTCTCGAGATCACCCTCGGCGGCATCGCCGTCTTCCAGCGTGCGGCGCCAGAAGGTGCGCTCGGGCTCCGATCCGCGCCGGAATGACAGCACCACCGGCAGCGTGATCTTGCCGTCGCGGAAATCGTCGCCGACGTTCTTGCCGAGCTTCGCCGACTTGCCGCCGTAGTCGAGCGCATCGTCGACCAGCTGGAACGCGATCCCGAGATTCATGCCGTACGAGCGGCACGCCGCCTGCTCGGCTTTCGGCCGCGCCGTTATGGCGGGGCCGACTTCGCAGGCCGCGGCGAAGAGTTCGGCCGTCTTGGCGCGCACGACCGTGAGGTATTCGTCTTCCGTGGTGGCGGTATTCTTGGCGGCGCCGAGCTGCATCACCTCGCCCTCGGCGATCACCGCGGCGGCGACCGACAGGATCTCCAGCGCCCGCAGCGATCCCACCTCGACCATCATCTTGAACGCCTGGCCGAGCAGGAAATCCCCGACCAGCACGCTCGCTTCGTTGCCCCACAGCATGCGGGCGGCGAGCCGGCCGCGCCGCATCTCGCTCTCGTCGACGACGTCGTCGTGCAGCAGCGTCGCGGTATGCATGAACTCGACGGCGGCGGCGAGCTTGACGTGACCCTCGCCGCGGTAGCCGGCGAGCCGCGCCATGGCCAGCGTCAGCACCGGACGCAGGCGCTTGCCTCCCGAGCTGATCAGATGGTTGGCCACTTCGGGGATCATGGTCACGTCCGACGAGGTGCGCGACAGGATCGTGCGGTTGACGAGCTCCATGTCGGCGGCAACGAATTCGACCAGCCGGTCGATCGAAGCGGGTGGCTGGCTCTCGAACGGGACGATGACGGCCAAAAGGGCTTCTCCTGATCGCTCGGATTCCCTACAGAATCTGTGGCGCTTGCCGCCATGCTCTGTCAGGTTGCGAGACGGCGGGAGCATAGGAATGGCGTGGTGGAGCGGCAAGTATCCCAATTGCCGCGCGTGATGCACAATTGCGGCAAACGAAAGCGAGGGGGCGTGCACGAGCTGGTCCGCACGAACAATGCAGTCCTCATCTCGGCGATCGGAGCGCTGCTCGACGAGGCCAGGATTCCCTACTTCGTGCTCGACCAGAACATGAGCGTGCTCGAAGGATCGATCGGCATCCTGCCGCGCCGCCTGATGGTTGCAGAAGCGCATGCCGAGGCGGCGCGGACGCTGCTGGCGAATGCCGGTTTGGCCGCTGAGCTTCGTCCCCATGGCCGTCAAGGCTAGTGCCGCCGATTTGAAGTTCCCACACCGCCTGCCGCAAACTCGTGCGGGAACTTCAAATCGAAAAGCGGCACTAGGATCATAGACTTGCTAGTGCCCCTTTGCTTCCGAAGTTCGTGTCAGAGGGGGCCGCCATGTATCACGAACTTCGGAAGCGGGGCACTA
>JBJMSU010000236.1:0-14422 GCA_045801465.1 Xanthobacteraceae bacterium
AATATCGACATTTTCTAGTGCGGCTTAGAATTTGAAGTTCCTACACGAGCTTGCGGCGATCTGATAGGAACTTCAAATTCGCCGCACTAGTCTCGTTGTCGCTCGATCCCGGTCGGCGGCCGATCGCGCGGTCAATTTCTGAAAAGCCCCGGATTTCACCGTGATCGTGCGAAATATCAATGCCCCGGTCGGGAAAGGGATTGTCTCGCCTGGCCGGCAGTGGCACGACTACGACCACGGCGCCAAACCCCCTTTCATACGGCTCCCACAAATCAACCCAATCCGACGCAACAGGAGCGCTCAATGGCAAGTGAACCTTGGAAGACAAACGACTGGTTCGTCAGCGAATGGAACTACGCCGACGAGGTGCGCAAGGACTTCAAGTTCGCCAAGAACATCAAGGTGCACGACGTCACGCTGCGCGACGGTGAACAGCAAACCGGCATCATCCTCACCAAGGACGAGAAGATCCGCATCGCGGAAGCGCTTGCCGAAGCCGGCGTGCACCGTATCGAGGCCGGCATGCCGATCGTGTCTCCGTCCGACAACGAGGCCATCAAGGAGATCGTCAAGCGCAACCTCGGGCCGCAGATCTTCTCGTTTGCGCGCTGCATGAAGGAGGACGTCCAACGCTCCATCGACACCGGCGTTGACGGCGTGGTGATGGAAATCCCGTCCAGCAAGCACATGGTCGATCTCGCCTACCGCTGGCCGATGGAAAAGGCCGTCGAGACGTCGATCGAGGCCACCAAGTTCGCCCACGACAAGGGGCTGGAGGTCGTGTTCTTTCCGATCGACTTCTCCCGCGCCGAAATGAAATGGGCGCTGGATCTGATCGAGCGCGTGGCTAAGGAAGGGCACATGGATGCGCTCGCCCTGGTCGACACGTTCGGGGTCGTTTCGCCGCACGCCATGCAGTACTTCGTGCGCCAGGTGAAGTCGCGCATCAACAAGCGCCTGGAGGCGCACTTCCATCAGGACTTCGGCATGGGCGTCGCCAACACCATCATGGCGCTGGCCGAGGGCGTCGAGGTGATGCACACGACGGTGCTCGGCATCGGCGAGCGCTCCGGCAACACGCCGATGGAAGAAACCGTCATGGCGTTGAAGACGATGTACGGCGTGGATATCGGGATCGATTGCACGAAGCTCACGCCGCTCGCCAACCTGGTGCAGCAACTGACCGGGGTCGCGGTGCCGGCGAACAAGCCGATCGTCGGCAACGCGCTCTATCAGATTGAATCCGGGATCATCGCCAGCTGGTTCAAGAACTGCGGCGAGAAGTTCGCGACCGAGCTGTTCCCGATCCGCTGGACCGCCGTCGGGCAGCCCCCGGCGAAGGTGGTCATGGGCAAGGGCAGCGGCATCGATTCGATCAATCTTTGGCTCCAGCAGGCGGGAATGCAGGTGTCGGACGAAGACGCCCTGAAGATTACGGCAGCCGTCAAAGCCCACTCGCTCAAGACCAAGAGGCTGCTGACCGAAGCCGAGTTCCGCGAGGTCGCCAGGAAGACCATCGGCCAAAGCGCCGCGGCCTGATCCGACACATTCAGGACGGCACTGGACGAAAGCCCCGGGGCGCGCTTCCCGGGGCTTTCGGCGTTAAAGGTTTGATGAATTCTTTCTGCGCGTTTCGGACGCGTTTTGATATTGCAGGTGCGAAAAAGCTGTTGCCTCCATGCAACGACCAACGGAAATCCACTCTAGGAGCAGCGGAATTGGTCCCTATTCGCTTTGCCGAAGTGGTCGCTATTGGCAGGATGAAAATCAACGCATGTTGGCCATCAGATCGGGTCGGCGATCGAGGAGGGGCGATGGCAAACCGGGCAATCACACGGGCTCTCATGCTCGCCGGGACGAGTCTTGGCGCAATCGCGCTGGGGACGGCCGCGCAGGCCGGCGGCTTCTTCATTCACGAGCAGAGCACGTATTTCCAGGGCACGTCGTTTGCCGGCGCCGCGGCCGGGGGGCCAGCGCTGTCGTCGATGTTCTGGAATCCAGCGACAATCACCCAGCAGAACCGCGGGCTGGCGACGGAAATCGACGCCACCGCCATCTTTGCCAAGACCGAGATCGTGCCGCGCGCGGCCACCGCCGGCAACGGCGCCGACATCACCTTGCTCGGAGGCAGCGGCGACATCTCGACCGACGCCTTTGTTCCCGCGTCGTACTACACCTACGGCTGGAATGAATGGCTGACGTTCGGCGTGGCTCTCAACTCGCCGTTCGGCTTGAACACCAAGGCAGGCCCGCTGTGGGCCGGCATGTTCTACGGCACCGAATCGGATGTTTTCAGCCTGAACGCCAATCCGACGGTGGCCGTCAAGATCACCGACTGGCTGAGCATCGGGGTCGGCGCGCAGGTCCAGTACTTGAAGGTCAAGCTCCATTCGGCCTTCCCGGGCAGCGGTTCCGTTCCTCCGTTCGGACCGTTGCTGCCGGACATCTTGCGCATCGACGGCGACTCGTGGGATTTCGGCTTCACCGCGGGCATCACGCTCACCCCATGGGCGGGGACGGCGATCGGTCTCGGCTATCGCTCACGCATCGATCATGACATCCAAGGCGACATTTTCCGGCCGGCATTTCTCGTTCCTCCGCCGCCGGCCCTGCTCGCCGTGCCGGCTGCGTTCGTGAATTTCGAGGCGACCGTACCGCTGCCGGACATTGCCACCGCCAGCATCCGCCAGAAGATCACCGATGCCTTTACCCTCATGGCGACGGTCGAATGGCAGAACTGGTCGCGGCTGGGGACGATCCCGGTCACCACCGTCCCGGCCGGACCGATCCTGGGTGTGCCCACCAGCCTGGCATTCGAGTGGCGGGACGGCTGGCTGTTCTCGGTCGGCGGCGAATATCAATGGACTCCGAACATGGCGATCCGCGCCGGCGTGGCGTTCGAGCGCTCGCCGATCGACGACACCACGCGCGGCGTACGGCTTCCCGACAACGACCGCGTCTGGCTGAGCGCCGGCGCGACGCTCAACTTGAGCAACCGGCTCGCCCTCGAAATCGGCTACTCGCACATCTTCGCCGCCAGGGATACGACCATCAATATCGTGCCGGGCAATCCCACGTTCGTTCCGGCGCTCGGCACCTTCGTCGGTGATGTGAACTCCAACGTCGATATCATCAGCCTGGCAATACGCTATCGCTTCTTGCCGGCGGCGCCGGCACCGGTGATCACCAAAGGCTGAAGCTTCTGAAGCTTGGGGGGGCGGGAAGGCCGGCGGAAACGCCGGCCTTCGGGTTTTTGAAAGAACGCCAGACCTGCTTTAGAACGTGCCCGGGAAGGCGCCGCCATCGATCAGCAGGCTCTGGCCCGTGATGTAGCCGGCCTGTGACGAGCACAGGAAGGCGCATGCGGCGCCGAACTCCGTCGGTTCGCCGATGCGCTTGGCGGGCACGCTGGCGATGCGCTCCTGCTTCACTGTGTCCACGCCGATGCCCCTCTTCTTCGCGGTCGCCTCGAAATTTTGCTGCAGGCGGTCCGTCGCGAACACGCCCGGCAGCAGAAAATTGATGGTCACGTTCGAGGCGGCGACCGAGCGCGCCACCCCGCCCAGGAAGGCGGTGAGGCCGGCGCGCGCGCCGGACGACAGGTCGAGGCCGAACAACGGCATCTTCACCGAGCCGGACGTGATGTTCACGATGCGCCCGAACCGGCGGGCCACCATCGGATCGATGACCTTCTGGATGAGCTCGACCGCGACCACCATGTTGGCAATCACGCCGTCGATCATCTGCTGGCGGGTCAGCTCGCGGAAATCGCGGAAGGGCGGCCCGGCATTGTTGTTGACGAGGATGTCCGGTTCGGGACAGGCGGCGAGCAGCGCCGCCTGACCTTCAGGCGTCGCGACGTCGGCTGTGACCGCCTGCACCCGCGCGGCGCTTGCCTTGGCGATCTCGCCAGCCGTCTGTTCGACGCGGGCGCGCGCGCGGCCGTTGACGACGACGTCGCAGCCGGCTTCCGCCAAGGCAAACGCGCAGGCGCGGCCCAAGCCGCGGCTCGAAGCACAAACGATGGCCTTGCGGCCGGCAATGCCGAGATCCATGGCGACCCCATTTCAAGTTCCTACAGCGCCTGGCGCAATCGCGCCGGGGAACTTCAAATCGAAAGCGGCACTAACCATAGACTTGCGAACGCCCCTTTGCTTTTCGAAGTTCGTGTCGGAGGGCGTTGCCCATGTATCACGAACTTGCCAAGCGGGGCACTAGGAGGAACACGGCAGGGGGCTTAAGATAGCCCCATCGACCGCGCCGCGAAACGCAATGTGGCGTCGCGTGCCGACCGGTCGATCCGAGCCTACGGTCCCGTGCCATGACGAAAGCTGTGGAACCGGTTCGCCTTCCCACGGCTGCCGACGTCGACGCGGCTGCACAGCGGCTGAAGGGCGTGGCCCTGCACACGCCGTTGATCAGCTCGCCGGTGCTGGACGCGCTGACCGGCGGGCGCGTGTTCCTCAAGTGCGAGACGCTGCAGCGCACCGGGTCGTTCAAGTTCCGCGGCGCCTACAGCAAGGTCTCGTCGATCCCGCAGGAGCGGCGCGCCGCCGGTGTGGTCGCCTTCTCGTCGGGCAATCACGCCCAAGGCGTGGCGGCGGCGGCCAAGCTGTTTGGAATTCCTGCCGTGATCGTGATGCCGCGCGATGCGCCGCGGCCCAAGCGCGAGCGCACCCAAGCGCTCGGCGCGGAGGTCGTCCTGTACGACCGCGCGCGCGAGGATCGCGAGGCGATTGCGTGCGAAATCGCCGAACGGCGCGGCGCCACCCTGGTGCCTCCGTATGACGATCCGCTCGTCATCGCCGGCCAGGGGACCGCCGGGCGCGAGATCGTGGAGGATCTCGCGGCCGTGGAAATCGTCCCCGACGTGGTCATCGTCAATGCGTCGGGCGGCGGACTGACCGCCGGCATTGCCCTTGCCGTGAAGGCGCGCGCTCCCGATGCCTGCCTCTACACCGCCGAGCCGCAGGGTTTCGACGATCACGCGCGCTCGTTCCGCTCCGGCAAGCGCGAGGTCAACGAGGCCGCCCTGGGGTCGATCTGCGATGCGCTGATGTCGCAGACGCCCGGGCGCCTCACGTTCGAGATCAACCGCATGCTCGTGGGCAACGGCGTTGCCGCCAGCGACGAGGAGGTGGCCAAGGCCGTCGCCTTCGCGTTCCGCGAACTCAAGCTCGTGGTCGAGCCCGGCGGCGCCGTCGGTCTGGCGGCGCTGCTGACCGGCAAGGTCGATGTCAGGGACAAGGTTGCGGTGGCGATCCTGTCCGGCGGCAATGTCGATCCCGAGCTGTTCCACCGGCTCGTCGCCTGATCTGGCGTGAGGCAAATCCGGCTGATGGATAGAATCGCGCTCCTCTGCATGGCGGTCCTGGAGGTCGCCGTGGCGCGCCAGAGCGAGGCGCAGGCGCAGAAGTTTCCAAGCCGACCCATCACCTACGTGGTGCCGCTGGCGGCCGGGTCGACCACCGACGTGGCGGCGCGGCTGATCGCGCAGCGCGTCAGTCAATCGATGGGCGTGAACATCGTCGTCGAGAACAAGCCCGGCGCCAGCACGATGATCGGCAGCGCGGCGGTCGCCAAGGCCGAGCCCGACGGCTACACGCTCCTGATGGGGGCGAGTTCGCTCACCGTCAATCAGCACCTGTTCAGAACCGTCCCTTTCGACAGCGAAAGGGATTTCGTCCCAATCTCGCTGCTGGTGACGGCACCCGTGGTGCTCGTCGTCAATCCCGGCCTCGGGGTGAACGCGCTGGCGGAATTCCTGGCCAAATTCAAGCCGCCGGCGAGCGTCACCTTTGCAACGCCCGGCCCGGGAACCATGCTGGGTCTCGCCACCGAAGTCTTCAAGATCAAGAGTGGCCTCGACGTGAAATCCGCGGTCTATCGCGGCGGCGGTCCGGCCCTGACGGACGTCGTTGCCGGCCACGTGCCGGCCATGTTCGCCACGCCGGTCATCAAGCAGAACATCGACAAAGGCGACGTTCGGGCAATGGCGGTCAGCGGCAGCCGGCGAATCGACCTGTTGCCCAACGTCCCGACGTTCGTGGAAGCCGGATTGCCGATGCCTGAGGTCGATGCCGGCGCCTGGTTCGGGCTGCTCGCACCGGCCGCGACTCCCAAGGAGGTCGTCGACGTGCTCAATCGCGCGTTCAACGCAGCGCTTGCCGATCCTGAGCTGCGCGCGGCGTTGATGAAGATGGGGCTGGAAACGCGGGGAACGACGCCAGAGGAATTCGCCGCGTTCATGCGCGAGGAGATGCAGCGATGGCCGGCGATTTTTCAGCGCGCCGGGATCGTGCCGCAGTAATGCGGCTTCAGGTGAACAGCGCGATTTTTTCTTCGTAGCTCAGAGCTGTGACGGTCGCGAGCGGATCGGCCTGCGGCGCATCGGGTTTGGCCGCCGCCCGTTCGACGGGCCGTGTCAGCACCGCGGTCTCGGGCGCGGGCTGCAGTGGAGGCGCGACCGGCTCTCCCGCTGCCGTCAAGCCGGTTTCCAAGGGCCTCGGCGCCGGTTCGGAAGGCCGCTCGACAACCGGCGCGGCGGCTGCGACCCGCTCTGCAGCGGTCTGCACCACCGCGGTCTGCACCGCAGGCGGGGCATGCTCGGCCGGACCCATGACCATGTCGATATCGCCCTGATCGAGGCCATGGCCGGGCAGCGCCGGGCCGTTCAGCAAGGCCGCCTCACCGTGCCGCGCGCGCTCGCTCTCGGCCGCCTCGGCCGCCATGGCGCCATCGAGGCCCCAGATCTTGATCATGGCGTTGATGCGACTCTCGAGGTAGCGCATCACCTGGATCACCTTGCGGGTGCGCTGGCCGGTCAGGTCCTGAAACGAGCAGGCCGTGTAGACGTCGGTGGCCTTGCCGTCGAGCACATCGCAAACCTCCGGCTCCAGTCCCTGCTCGCGCAGCGTCCAGGCAATCTCCTGCACCTGCTCGGCGGCAGCCAGGATGTCGGAGGTCGCGCTCTCGGTCGCCTGGACGATCGAGTCGAGCTCCTCCGTCGCTTCGCCGAACTTGCCGTGGTGCTCGGCATCGGGCTTGATCGCGGCGATCTCTGCCTTGGTGCGCGCAATCGCCTTGGCCATATCGACGAGGTCGAAACGGATGCGATCGACGGAGTCGAGGCTGCCTTCCCCGCGCACGGCCGCCTCGATGCGGTCGAGCGCCGCGATGAGCATCAGCGTATCGGCGTGACGATTGCGGCGCGCGTATTCGGCCAGGAACCAGCGGCCGCGCACCGTCTCCATGACGGCGGCTTCGATGGCGCTGTAATCGGCCTCGCTGAGCGGGGCAGGGTTGTTGGACATCGCGAAGGACGCACCTGTTAGTCAGGTTGGCACGATAGCGGCGAATCGTCACGATCAGTTTAATGGGACCGTTCAAACCGGCAATCGCGGGCGATGGCTTCGCCGTCCGGCTTTCCGCGTTCTACGCGGCTCTTTTCGTCACCCTGGGTATCCAGATGCCATTCCTGCCGGTGTGGCTGGCTGCCAAAGGCCTGGACGCCAATGCCATCGGCATCGTGCTCGCGGCGCCGCTGATCTTGCGGATGGTTACCGTTCCGTTGGTGACCGGCGCGGCCGACCGCTGGGGCGCGCTGCGCGGCGTCCTGATCATGGCCACTGCCACCGCAACCGCCGGCTATGCATTGCTTGGGCTGACCGCCGGCTTCTGGCCCATCCTGGCCATGATGGCGTTTGCCTCGGCGGGCTTCACCTCGACCTTTCCGCTGGTCGATGCCTACGCCCTCAAGGGCCTCGCCAGCCGTATGCGTTCCTACGGTTCGGTTCGGCTGTGGGGCTCCGGGGCCTTCATCCTCGGCAGCCTGGGGGCGGGATCGATGGCCGATCTGATTCCGGCCACGGACCTGATCTGGCTGATGGTCGCAGCGTCCGGCGTCATGGTGGCGACGTCGGTTTGCCTGCAGCCGATGACAACCGGCACGCCGGCCCCGAGTCCAGGCGCCAACCTCGCCTTGCTGCGCTCTCCGGCGTTTCTTGCCATCGCCGCGGCTGCGAGCCTGATCCAGGCGAGCCATGCGCTGTACTATGGCTTTTCCACGCTGGACTGGACGGCAGCCGGATTCGACGGCTCCGCCATCGGATCACTCTGGGCGATCGGGGTTATCGCCGAGATCATCCTCTTCGCCGTCTCGGGCCGCTTGCCGGCTGCATTCAACCCGGCCGTGCTCCTCGCCCTCGGGGCGGCCGGCGCGGTGGTGCGCTGGAGCGTGATGGCGCTCAACCCGCCCATCATCGTCCTTCCGCTGCTGCAATGCCTGCACGGCCTCTCATTCGGCGCGACCCATCTCGGCGCCGTGCAATTCATCGCCCACGCGGCGCCGGAACGGCTTGGCGCTACCGCCCAGGGTCATCTCGCGATCATTCTCGGCGCCGTCATGGCGGCGTTCATGGCACTGTCGGGTGTGCTGTACGGCGCCTATGGCGCGCGTGCCTATGCCGTCATGGCGGCTGTTGCCCTGATCGGCGGGATGCTCGCGCTCGTGGCGCGGCGGCTGTGGCGAAGCGATGCGCTTGGGTAGGGGACGATCGCACCGCACTCAGTCGATCTTGGCGCCGGCAAGCTTCACGATGTCGGCCCACTTGGGCATCTCGTCGCCCAGGAAGGCAGTGAAATCCTGCGGCGTTCCGATCTTCGCAATGGCGCTGAAGCGGGCGAGGTTCACCTTCGCGTCCTCGGAGGCGAGGCCTTCGTTGATGGCGGCGTTGAGCTTGGCGATGATCTCGGGTGGCGTGCCGGTCGGAGCGACCACGCCGGTCCAGGCATCGATGACGAAATCGGGAAATCCGCTTTCCACCAGGGTCGGCACTTCGGGCAGTTGCGGCCAGCGCTCGGGGCGGGCGACCGCCAGCGGCCGGACCTTGCCGTCGCGGATGAGGGGATAGAGACCGGTCAGGCCGTCGATCGTCATCTGCGTCTGCCCGCCGAGGAGATCCGTGATCGATGCCGCGGAGCCGCGGTACGGAACATAGACGATGTCGATCCCGGCCTTGGCCTTGAACAGCGTGCTCAAGAGGTGTGGCGGCGTACCGAGGCCGGCGCCGTAGTTCAGCTTGCCGGGGTTGGCCTTGGCGTGAGCGACGAATTCCGCCACCGTGCGGGCCGGAACCGATGGGGCGACGACGAACACGTGCGGCAGCAGCGCCACGGTCGCCACCGCGGCGAATGCCTTGCGCGGATCGACATCGAAGCTTGAGTACAGCGCCGGCGCCACGGCGAGCGATCCCGACGAGCCGAACAGAAGCGTGTAGCCGTCCGCGTCCGCGTTGGCGACCGCCTTGGTGCCGATCGTCGATCCGGCGCCCGGCCGGTTATCGATGACCACCTGCTGCCCGAGGCTGGCGGTGAGGTGGTGCGCAACCAGCCGTCCCATCGTGTCGATCGGTCCGCCCGGCGGGAACGGCACGACCATCTTGATCGGCTTATCCGGATAGGACTGCGCCAGCGCAACGGCCGTAGGAGCGGCCGTCAGCGCGATCACCATCAGTGTCCAAGCGGTCCGCCTGATCATGGCTTTCTTTCCGATCCTCTCAATCCACCTTGATGCCCGCCGCCTTCACGATCCCCGCCCATTTTTCCGCTTCCTGGGCGAGCATGGCGGCGAATTCCTGCGGCGAGGCGATATTGGCTTCCACGTTGAATTTTGCGAGGCCGTCCTTCAAGGCGATCGATGCCAAGCCGTCATTGATCGCGCTGTTGAGCCGCGCGACGATTGGTTGAGGGGTCCCGGCCGGCGCGACGATTCCGGTCCAGAAGGTCAGGACGTAGTCGGGGTAGCCGCTTTCGATCATGGTCGGCAGGTGCGGGAAATCCGGGCTGCGCGTCTTTCCGGTCACGGCGAGAGCCCTGAACGTTCCTGCCTGAATGTGAGGAAGCAGGGGTCCGGTGCCGTCGATCATCATCTGGATCTGGCCCGAGATCAGGTCGTTCATGGCGGGAGCCATGCCGCGATAGGGAACGAAAAGGATGTCGGTGCCGGTCACCGCCGTGAACAATCCCCACGCGATATGGGGCGGCGAGGCGACTCCAGCCCCATAGTTCAGCTTGCCCGGATTGGCCTTGGCGTAGGCAACGAGCTCCTGCACGGTCTTCGCCGGCACGCTGGGATGAACGACCACCACCATCGGGCCGGTCGAAATGCCGGCCACGGGCGTGAAGCTCTTCACCGGGTCATAATCGAGATTCTTGAACAGCGCCGGGCCGATCGACAACGAGGTCGTGCTGGCGAACAAGAGCGTGTGACCGTCGGGCTCGGCGTTGGCGACCGAGCGCGTGCCGATGGTGGCCCCAGCGCCCGGACGGTTGTCCACCACCACGCTCTGCCCGAGCCGCGTGGACATGGCGTCCGCGACGATGCGGGCAATCACGTCCGGCGGCCCTCCGGCCGGGAACGGCACGATCAATTTGATCGGCCGATTAGGGTAGGGTTGCGCGGCGGCCGAGCCGGCGGCGGCGAGGCCGAGGCCCAACGCCACCAACGTCAGACGAATCGGCTTGGCGCGCATGGCCGCCTCCCGGCGAATGGCTCTCCCTGGATGCTAAGCAGAGTGGCACAGCTTGACCAACCCTGTCCGCACCTGGCGGAAGCGGACATACGACCCCGAAAGACGTGTTCGGGTCGTGACCCGAAGCGGACATCGGGCTCATCAGTTTTCGGTCGGAACTGGCCCGCAATAATGTGCTATTCTTCGTGGGTCGGAGGCTGTTTGGGGCCGACCGACAACGCCTCAATTCAGAACAATTCAGGTCTGCCCCAAGGACTTGCCGGGCACTCTGCGGCAGGCTGACCGTGCGGTAGAATGACCACGACGGCGTCCTGACGGACCGAGGAAAGCCCATGTCCGACCTGAGACGGCGCGAATTCATCACGCTCCTCAGCAGCGCGGCGGCGTGGCCGCGCGCTGCGCGTGCGCAGCAGCCGGCGATGCCGGTTATCGGGTTCCTGAGGAGTTCATCGATTGAACGCTCTACGCACCTGGTGACTGCATTCCGCCAGGGCCTCAAAGAGACTGGCTATTCCGAGGGTCAAAACGTCGCGATCGAGTACCGCTCGGCCGAGGGCCAGTACGATCGACTGCCAGCACTGGCAGCCGATCTGGTCCGGCGCCAAGTAACGGTTATCGTCGCGACGGGAGGATCGGCCCCGGCGCTAGCAGCCAAAGCGGTAACCTCCACTATTCCAATCGTGTTCACGGGCGAAGACCCGGTCAAGGCAGGCTTGGTGGTCAGCTTCAATCAGCCTGGAGGCAACGCCACCGGGGTGAGCACGCTGGCCACGGATCTCGGGTCTAAGCGGCTGGGACTCTTGAGCGAGCTCGTTCCAAACGCCAAGACGATCGCCGTGCTGACCAATCCACACGGGCCAGATGTCGAGCGTCAGCTGCAGGACGTGCACTCGGCGGCGCGCAGTCTGGGTCTGCAAGTCCAGGTGCTGAACGCTGTCAATGAAGGTGAGATCGACGCCGCCTTTGTGGCCTTGGCCCGAGAGCGGCCCGGCGCACTGTTCGTCAGCGCTGATCCATTCCTGCTCAGTCGGCGCGAGCAGATTGTAGCGCTCGCCAACCACTATAAACTTCCGGCATTCTACGGCTGGCGCGAGTTCGCGGAGACCGGCGGCCTCGTGAGTTATGGACCAAGCCATATCGAACCTTATCGACTGGTCGGCATTTACACCGGCCGCATCCTCAAGGGTGCCAAGCCGGCCGATCTGCCGGTAATCCAGTCGACGAAATTCGAGCTGGTGATCAACCTCAAGACCGCCAGAGCGCTCGGCCTCGAAATCCCGCCGACGCTGCTCGCCCGCGCCGACGAGGTGATCGAATGAGACGCCGCGAGTTCATTCTGGCTCTCGGCGGCGCGGCGGCGTGGCCGGTTGCGGCGCGCGCGCAGCAATCGGCGATGCCGGTGGTTGGATTCCTCAACAGCAGTTCGCCCGGCGGGTCTACGTCAAGGGTGGCGGCATTCCGACAAGGCCTGAACGAAGCCGGGTACATTGAGGGTCGAAACGTCACAATTGAATATCGCTGGGCGGAGGGACACCACGACCGACTGCCGGAGTTGGCAGCCGATGTAGTGCGTCGAAAGGTAACCGTGATAGCAGCCACCACCACGCCAGCAGCACTCGCAGCCAAAGCCGCGACCGCTACGATTCCGGTCGTTTTCGAGACGGGCGGCGATCCGGTCAAGTTGGGTCTTGTCGCCAACCTCAATCGTCCGGGGGGCAATCTCACCGGCGTCACTAACCTGAACGTAGAGGTAACGCCGAAGCGGCTGGAGGTACTGCACGAGATCATCCCCACGGCGACCACATTTGCACTGCTCATCAATTCGAGCAGTCCCGGTCTCGCCGAGTCCACGACGAGAAATGTTCGCGCGTCGGCACGCACGCTCGGGGTGGCGCTGCATGTCGTGAGCGCCACCACGGATAACGAGATTGATGACGCCTTCGCGAGCTTGGCCAAAGTGCGAGCAGGTGGACTCGTAATTGGCAGCGATTCGTTCTTCACCAGCAGGAGCGAACGGCTGGCCTCGCTGGCGCTCCGCTATGCCCTGCCTGCGGTCTATCAATGGCGCGAGTTTGCTGTGGCAGGGGGTTTGATAAGCTACGGAACGGATAGTAGGGATGCGTACCGCCTGGCCGGCATCTATACCGCGCGCGTTCTCAAGGGCGAGAAACCCGCTGATCTGCCGGTGCAACAGGCCACGAAGGTGGAACTATACATCAACCTCAAGACGGCCAAGACGCTTGGCATCACCATCCCGCTGCCCCTGTCCGGCCGCGCCGACGAGTTGATCGAATGAATGCCAATTTGCTGCGCTGCATGAGTCAGCAAGTGGCACATAGCGTCTCAGCGCATACCGATGGCTTTGTCCGCTACTGGCGAAAGCGGACGCTGCATCCCGGCGCATTTGGTGGGCAATCGACGGAAACTTGCTCAGTCCGGCGCCGGCGCCGGGAGTAGGGCCGCGTCATCCCCACAGATCCGGCCGGGGCGGATGCACCAGGCTGCCGTCGTAGCGCAGACCTTCGGGCCGGTCGGCGGCGAGGAGGAGCGGGCCGTCGAGGTCGACGACCTGGGCACCCTGGGCGACCAGCAGGGCCGGCGCCATGGCGAGCGAGGTCGCCACCATGCAGCCCACCATCACGGCAAAGCCGAGCCGCTCGGTCTCGCGCCGCAGCGCCAGCGCCTCGGTCAAGCCGCCGGTCTTGTCGAGCTTGATGTTCACCGCATCGTAGCGGCCGACGAGGCGTTTCAGCGATGCGCGGTCGTGCACGCTCTCGTCGGCGCAAACCTTGACCGGCCGCGCCATGCCGCCGAGCGCCGCATCGGCGTCGGCAGGCAGCGGCTGTTCGATTAAAGTGACGCCGGCGGCCGCGCAGGCGGCGAAGTTCTCCTCAAGATCGGCTGGTGTCCACGCCTCGTTGGCATCGACGATGAGCTCAGCCCCGGGCGCCGCCCGGCGCACCGCCGCCAGGCGCTCGGGGTCGCCGCGAGCGCCCAGCTTGACCTTGAGCAGCGGCCGCCCGGCGGCCTTTTCGGCGGCCGCGGCCATTTCGGCGGGAGAGCCGAGCGAAATCGTGTAGGCGGTCGTGAGCGCGGCCGGTGGCGGCAGATCTGCCAGCGCATGAGCCGGTGTTCCGCTGCGCTTGGCCTCGAGGTCCCACAAGGCGCAGTCGAGGGCGTTGCGCGCCGCGCCTGGCGGCATGGCGCTCTGCAGGCCCGCGCGGTCAAGTCCGTGCGCAAGCGCGTCGCGCATTGCCTCGATCGATGCCGCGATTCCCTCCGCCGTTTCGCCGTAGCGCGGGTAGGGCACGCATTCGCCGCGGCCACGCGCTGCCCCATCAGTCAGCTCGGCCACCGCGACGACGGCTTCCGTCTTGGCGCCGCGCGAGATGGTGAAGCGGCCGGCGATCGGCCAGCGCTCGATACGGACGGTTAGGGATACGGCCATTAGGATGCTATCGGATGACTTATTCGCGCCATCGGCAGGCCCGATTCGCAGCGGCAATTATGGCTTACAGCATGATCGCGAAGAGTGGACACCGATTTTCGGAAAAGATCATGCTCCACAATGAGCTAGTGCCCCGCTTCCGAAGTTCGTGATACATCGCAGCACCTTCTGACGCGAACTTCGGAAGCAAAGGGGCATTAGCAAGTCTATGGTTCTAGTGCCGCTTTTCGATTTGAAGTTCCTACACGAACTTGCGGCAGGCGCTGTAGGAACTTCAAATCGGCGGCACTAGTGCGGGGTGACGAAGTCATCATGGGCTCGAACATGATCGTTCCCAAGTGACGTGATTGGGGAAAGATGGAATTCGGAGCAACGCGGTGACCATCCGGCCGACGCTCGACGAACGGCTTAGCGGAGAGCGCCTCGAGCTGGCCGCCGCCGG
>JBJMSU010000016.1:0-25818 GCA_045801465.1 Xanthobacteraceae bacterium
GACCGTGCTGAAGCTGGGCAATTGCCAGGTTTTGGGCCACCGTACGACCGAAAAGAATGGTTATGTCGCGCTGCAGCTCGGCTCCGGCACCCGCAAGCCAAAGAGCTTGACAAAGGCCACGCGCGGCCATTTCGCCGTTGCAAAGGTCGAGCCCAAACGCAAGCTCGCCGAGTTCCGGGTGGACGAGAGCGAGCTGATACCGGTGGGTGCCGAGATCACTGCCGACCATTTCGTCGTCGGCCAATTTGTCGACGTCACGGGAACGTCGATTGGTAAGGGGTTTGCGGGCGGTATGAAGCGCTGGAACTTTGGCGGACTGCGCGCCTCGCACGGAGTGTCCATCTCACACCGTTCGATCGGGTCGACGGGCGGCCGCCAGGATCCCGGGAAGACGTTCAAGAATAAGAAAATGCCGGGGCACTTGGGCGTCGAGCGTGTCACCACTCTCAACCTCAAGGTGGTGCAGACCGACGTCGAGCGCGGCCTCATCCTGGTGGAAGGCGCGGTGCCGGGCGCCAAAGGCGGCTGGATCACCGTGCGCGACGCCGTGAAGAAGAAACTGCCCGATGCGGTGCCAAAGCCCGGCAAGTTTCGGCTACCGGGTGCCCCGTCGGCAGATACCCCCGTCGAGCAGAGCGCGGCGCCAGAGCCGGCGGCGGAGGGAGGAGCGTGACATGGAAGTGAAAGTCACCACCCTCGACGGAACGGCGGCGGGCTCGGTCACGCTTTCCGACGCGATCTTTGGCCTCACCCCGCGCACCGATCTGATCCAGCGCTGCGTGAAATGGCAGCTCGCCAAGCGCCAGCGCGGCACTCACAAGGTGAAGAACCGGGCGGAGATCAATCGCACCGGCAAGAAGATGTACCGCCAGAAGGGCACCGGCAGCGCCCGTCACGGCTCCGGCCGCGTCAACATCTTCCGCGGCGGCGGCCGCGCCTTCGGGCCGGTGGTGCGCAGCCACGCCATCGACCTGCCGAAGAAGGTGCGTGCGCTCGCGCTCAGGCACGCGCTCTCCGCCAAGGCGCAGGATGGCGGCATCGTGGTGCTCGACAGCGCGGCCGTGAACGCGGGCAAGACCAAGGCGCTGCGCGACCATTTCGGCAAGCTCGGGCTTACCAACGCGCTGATCATCGACGGCTCGGAAGTCGACGCGAACTTCCGGTTGGCGGCACGCAACATTCCCAACATCGACGTGCTGCCGGTCCAGGGCATCAACGTCTACGACATCCTGCGGCGGCACACGCTCGTGCTCACCAAGGCCGCGCTCGATGCGCTGGAGGCGCGCTTCCGATGAGTCCCGATCCGCGCCACTACGACATCATCCTTTCGCCGGTCATCACCGAGAAAGCGACGATCGCGTCCGAGCGCAACCAGGTGACCTTCAACGTCGCGCGCACCGCCACCAAACCGCAGATCAAGGAGGCGGTGGAGAAGCTGTTCGACGTCAAGGTGAAGAGCGTCAACACGCTTGTGCGCAAGGGCAAGGTGAAGGCCTTCCGTGGCAACAGAGGCGTGCAATCGGACGTCAAGAAGGCGGTCGTGACCCTGGAAGAGGGCCACCGCATCGACGTGACGACCGGACTGTAAACCGGCGGAGAGCAAGAATGGCACTCAAGACTTATAAGCCGGTAACCCCCAGCCAGCGTCAGCTGGTCCTGGTCAACCGCGCCGGTCTTCACAAGGGTGACCCGGTAAAGCAGCTCACCGAGGGCAAGAGCGGGACCGGCGGGCGCAACAACAACGGCCGCATCACCGTGCGCTTCCGCGGCGGCGGACACAAGCAGGCCTATCGTCGGGTCGATTTCAAGCGGCGCAAGTTCGACGTCCCGGCGAAGATCGAGCGCATGGAATATGACCCGAACCGCAGCGCCTTCATTGCCCTCGTCAAATACGAGGACGGCGAGCTCGCCTATATCCTGGCGCCGCAGCGGCTCGCGCCGGGCGATACCGTCGTCGCCGGCGAGCACGTCGACGTGAAGCCCGGCAACGCCATGCCCATGGGCAACATGCCGATCGGCACCATCGTGCACAATATCGAACTCAAGGCCGGCAAGGGCGGACAGATCGCGCGCTCCGCCGGGACCTACGCGCAGATCGTCGGGCGCGACCAGGATTACGTGATCCTGCGCCTCAACTCGGCGGAGCAACGGCTCGTGCACGGCCGCTGCATGGCGACCGTCGGCGCGGTCTCGAATCCCGACCATATGAACATCTCGATCGGCAAGGCCGGCCGCACGCGCTGGCTCGGCTGGCGCCCGCACAATCGCGGCGTGGCGATGAATCCGATCGACCACCCGCACGGCGGCGGCGAGGGCCGCACCTCGGGCGGCCGCCACCCGGTGACCCCGTGGGGCTTCCCGACCAAGGGCAAGAAGACCCGCAAGAACAAGTCGACCACCAAATTCATCGTTTCCAGCCGCCATCAGCGGAAAAAGAAGTAGGACACACAATGGCGCGTTCGGTTTGGAAAGGCCCGTTCGTCGACGGCTACCTCTTGAAGAAAGCCGAGACCTCGCGCGCGTCGGGACGCCACGAGGTGATCAAGATTTGGAGCCGCCGCTCGACCATCCTGCCGCAGTTCGTCGGCCTCACCTTCGGGGTCTACAACGGGCAGAAGCACATTCCGGTGCTGGTGACCGAAGAAATGGTCGGCCACAAGTTCGGCGAGTTCTCGCCGACGCGCACGTTCTACGGCCACGCGGCGGACCGCAAGGCGAAGCGCACCACCTGAGCGAAGAGGCAGAAGGCCATGGGCAAGAAAGCGCGCGATCGGGGCCTCGCCGACAACGAGGCGAAGGCGGTCGCCCGCAACATCCGGGTGAGCCCGCAGAAGCTCAACCTGGTGGCGGGGCTGATCCGCGGCAAGGCGGTGGCGGCCGCGCTCGCCGATCTCCAGTTCTCGCGCAAGCGCATCGCCAAGGACGTGCGCAAGTGTCTGGAATCGGCGATCGCCAACGCGGAAAACAATCACGACCTCGACGTCGACGATCTGGTCGTCGTCCAGGCGCATGTGGGCAAGGGTCTCGTCATGAAACGCTTCTCGCCGCGCGCGCGCGGCCGTGCCGGACGCATTCACAAGCCGTTCTCGCACCTGACGATCGTCGTGCGTCAGGTCGAGGCGACGGCTTAAGGAGGTTTTATGGGTCAGAAGGTCAATCCGATCGGGCTGCGGCTCGGCATCAACCGGACCTGGGATTCGCGCTGGTATGCCGGCAAGAACGATTACGGCAAGCTGTTGCACGAGGACATGGAGATCCGTGACGAGCTGATGAAGCAGCTCAAGCAGGCGGCGGTGTCCAAGATCGTCATCGAGCGTCCGCACAAGAAGTGCCGGGTGACGATCCATTCGGCGCGGCCGGGCGTGGTCATCGGCAAGAAAGGCGCCGACATCGAGAAGCTGCGCCGCAAGGTCGCCGAGCTCACCGATTCCGACGTGGTGATCAACATCGTCGAGATCCGGAAGCCCGAGCTCGATGCGCAGCTCGTCGCCGAGTCGATCGCCCAGCAGCTCGAGCGCCGGGTGGCGTTCCGCCGCGCCATGAAGCGTGCCGTCCAGTCGGCGATGCGGCTCGGAGCGGAAGGCATCCGCATCAACTGCTCCGGCCGGCTCGGCGGCGCCGAGATCGCGCGCATGGAGTGGTATCGCGAGGGCCGCGTGCCGCTGCACACGCTGCGCGCCGATGTCGACTACGGCATCGCAACCGCATTCACCACCTACGGCACCTGCGGCGTGAAGGTGTGGATCTTCAAGGGCGAGATCCTGGAGCACGACCCGATGGCGCAGGACAAGAAGATGGCGGAGACCGACGCCGGGCGCCCGCGCCGCGACGCGGCCTGACCGCCGGATTGTTAGGAACGAGAGCCTGAAATCATGCTGCAACCGAACCGGACCAAGTTCCGCAAGGCGCACAAGGGCCGCATCCACGGGGCGGCGAACTCCGGCAATTCGCTGACCTTCGGCCAGTTCGGGCTCAAGGCGATGGAGCCGGAGCGCGTCACCGCGCGCCAGATCGAGGCGGCGCGCCGCGCCATGACGCGCCACATGAAGCGCGCCGGACGCGTGTGGATCCGCATCTTCCCCGACGTGCCGGTATCGAAGAAGCCGATCGAGGTGCGCATGGGCAAAGGCAAGGGCACGCCGGAACTGTGGGTGTGCCGCATCAAGCCGGGCCGCGTCCTATTCGAGATCGACGGCGTGTCGATGCAGATCGCGCGCGAGGCGTTGGATCTGGCCGCCGCCAAGCTGCCGATCAAGACGCGCTTCATCGAACGCATCGCCGAGTAGGTGTCGTTATGAAAGCAAGCGAAGCCAGAGGCATGGACGTCGAAAAGCTCGACGACGAGGTGCTCAAGCGCAAGAAGGAGCAGTTCAACCTGCGCTTCCAGCGGGCCACCGGCCAGCTCGAGAATACGGCGCGGGTGCGCCAGGTGCGCCGCGACATCGCGCGGCTGAAGACGATCGCGCAACAGAAGCGCGCGCAAGCGAAGTCGAAGTAGGAGGCGTCAGAATGCCGAAGCGGATGCTCCAGGGCACCGTGGTGAGCGACAAGCAGGACAAGACGGTGATTGTCCGCGTCGAGCGCCGCTTCACCCACCCCGTGCTCAAGAAGACGGTGCGGCGGTCGAAGAAGTACCACGCCCATGACGAGACCAACGAATACGGCGTCGGCGACATCGTATGGATCGAAGAGCACCGGCCGATCTCCAAGCTCAAGTGCTGGAAGGTCGTGCAGGGCGAGAAGAAGCAACGGGTAACGTGAAGCGCGTGGTCGCGCGAAGCAAAGAGGGAAGAGGTGCATCATGATTCAGATGCAGACCAACCTCGACGTGGCGGATAATTCCGGCGCGCGTCGCGTCATGTGCATCAAGGTCTTGGGCGGATCGAAGCGCAAATACGCCACGATCGGCGATGTGATCGTCGTCTCGGTGAAGGAGGCGATCCCGCGCGGCCGTGTCAAGAAGGGCGACGTGATGAAGGCGGTGGTGGTGCGGGTGCGCAAGGACATTCGCCGCCCCGACGGCTCGATCATCCGCTTCGACCGCAACGCCGCGGTGCTGATCAATCCGCAGATGGAGCCGGTCGGCACCCGCATCTTCGGCCCGGTGCCGCGCGAGCTGCGGGCGCGAAACCACATGAAGATCATCTCGCTCGCCCCGGAGGTGTTGTGATGGCGGCCAAGATCAAGAAGGGCGACAAGGTGATCGTGCTCACCGGTCGCGACAAGGGCCGCACCGGCGAGGTGTTCGAGGTGCGCCCCGCCGAGAGCCGCGCGCTGGTGCGCGGCGTCAACATGGTCAAGCGCCATCAGCGCCAGACCGGCGCCCAGGAGGGCGGGATCATCTCCAAGGAAGCGCCGATCCACCTGTCGAACCTGGCCCTGGCCGACCCCAGGGACGGCAAGCCGACCCGCGTCGGCTTCAAATTCGTCGGTGAAGGCCGCGACCGCAAGAAGGTGCGCTTCGCCAAGCGCTCGGGAGTCGAGATCGATGGCTGACAAAGAGAAGGCGGATAAGCCGGCAAAACCCGCCAAGCCGAAGGACAAGGCGCAAGACAAGGCGCCGAAGCAGGACAAGACGCCGAAGCCGCAGAAGGCGGAAAAAGCGGAAGCGGCCGAGGGCAAGGAAGGCAAGGCTGCCAAGCCGCCGAGGAAGGCCGAAGCGGCTCCCGCAGCGGCGGAGCCGCGCGTTCCCCCGCGCCTGCGCACGTTCTTCGACGACGTGGTGCGCAAGAAGATGACCGAACAGTTCGGCTATAAGAACCCGATGCAGGTGCCAGCCCTGGACAAGGTCGTGATCAACATGGGCATCGGCGAGGGGGTCAACGATCGCAAGAAGGTGGAGTCGGCGGCCACCGACCTCGGCCTGATCGCCGGGCAGAAGGCGGTGATCACCAAGTCGCGCAAGGCGATTTCGAACTTCAAGCTGCGCGAGAACCAGCCGATCGGCTGCAAGGTGACGTTACGCAAGACGCGCATGTACGAGTTCGTCGACCGGCTGGTGAACATCGCTCTGCCGCGCGTGCGCGACTTCCGCGGGCTCAATCCGAAGAGCTTCGACGGCCGCGGCAACTGCACCATCGGCATCAAGGAGCACATCGTGTTCCCGGAGATCGACTACGACAAGGCGGCCGAGATCTGGGGCATGGATATCGTCGTCTGCACCACGGCCAAGACCGACGACGAGGCACGGGCGTTACTGACAGCATTCAATTTTCCGTTCCGGCAGTGAGGGGCGAAAGCTCCCCTCAGACGCGGAAAGGCAGGAGAGAAAATGGCGAAGAAGAGCTCGATCGAGAAGAATGAGAGGCGGCGCAAGCTCGCCAAGAAATATTCCGGACGGCGGGTGCGGCTCAAGGCGATCGCGCGCAACAAGTCGTTGCCGATGGAGGATCGCTTCGCGGCGGCGCTCAAGCTCGCCGAGCTGCCGCGCAACTCTTCCGGCACCCGCGTGCGCAACCGCTGCGCCATGACGGGGCGGCCGCGCGCCTATTACCGCAAGCTCAAGATGAGCCGCATCGCGCTGCGGGATCTCGGTGGCAAGGGCATGATCCCGGGCCTCGTGAAGTCGAGCTGGTGAGGAGGGTTCCTTAAATGCCTCTGAACGATCCGCTCGGCGATATGATCACGCGCATCCGCAATGCTGCTGCGCGCAACAAGTCGAAGGTTTCGACACCGGGCTCGCGGCTGCGGGCGCGCGTCCTCGACGTGCTCAAGAGCGAAGGCTATATCCGCGGCTACTCGACCGTCGAGCACAAGGACGGGCGCAGTGAGTTCGACATCGAGCTGAAGTATTTCGACGGCACGCCGGTGATCCGCGAGATTGCCCGCGTGTCGAAGCCGGGCCGCCGCGTCTATGTCTCGGTAAAGACGCTGCCGCGCATCAACAACGGGCTCGGCATCGCCATCGTGTCGACACCCAAGGGCGTGATGGCCGATCACGAAGCGCGCGACCAGAATGTCGGCGGCGAGATCCTGTGTACGGTGTTCTGATCGGGAGTTTTTAGAGCGATGTCACGGATCGGCAAGAGAGCGGTTGCGATTCCCGCTGGCGTCACCGCCAGCGTGGCGGGACAGACCATCAACGTGAAGGGGCCGAAAGGCGCCTTGCAGCTCATGCTGCACGACGACGTCGCCGCCAAGATGGAAGGCGGCGAGATCCAGATCGGCCCGCGCAACGACTCCAAGAGCGCGCGCGCCATGTGGGGCATGTCGCGCTCGCTCCTGGCCAACATCGTCGCCGGCGTCACCAAGGGTTTCGAGAAGCGCCTCGAGATCACCGGCGTCGGCTACCGCGCCGCCGTGCAAGGCAAGAACCTGCAGCTGCTGCTCGGCTACAGCCACGAAATCAGCTATCCGATCCCGGAAGGGATCACGATTGCAACGCCGCGGCCGACCGAGATCGTCGTGACCGGCATCGATAAGCAGAAGGTTGGCCAGGTTGCCGCGGAAATTCGCGACTTCCGGCCCCCAGAGCCCTACAAGGGCAAAGGCGTCAAATATTCGGGCGAATACATCTTCCGCAAGGAAGGCAAGAAGAAGTGACGGGAGCTTAACGATGAAGCCTCTGCGTGATCAGGTCGAACGGCGTAAGGCGCGCGTACGCCGCGCCATCCGGCTCAATGCCGGCGGCCGCGCGCGGCTTTCCGTGCACCGCTCCGGCAAGCACATCTATGCGCAGGTGATTGACGACGCGAACGGGCAGACGGTTGCCGCTGCCTCCTCGCTGGAGAAGGACCTGCGCGCCAGCCTGAAATCCGGGGCCAATGTCGCGGCGGCGAAGGCGGTCGGCAAGCTCGTCGCGGAGCGGGCCTCCGCCAAGGGTATAAAGGACGTCGTGTTCGACCGCGGCGCCTATCTCTATCACGGTCGCGTCAGGGCGCTGGCCGAGGCGGCACGCGAAGGCGGCCTCAGTTTCTAACCCTATGATCCAAGGGCGGCTCGCCCGAACGAGAACGGAATTGACGATGGCAAGGTCGGGACGTGAACGGGAGCGGGAAGAGCGCGACAGCGAGTTTGTCGACAAGCTCGTGCACATCAACCGCGTCGCCAAGGTGGTGAAGGGCGGCCGGCGCTTCGGTTTCGCCGCGCTGGTCGTCGTCGGCGACCAGAAGGGCAGGGTCGGGTTCGGCCACGGCAAGGCGCGCGAGGTGCCGGAGGCGATCCGCAAGGCGACCGATTCCGCCAAGCGCGGCCTCGTCCGCGTGCCGCTGCGCGAAGGTCGCACGTTGCACCACGACGTGGCCGGGCATCACGGCGCCGGCAAAGTGTTTTTACGCGCCGCGCCTCCCGGCACCGGCATCATTGCCGGCGGCCCCATGCGCGCCGTGTTCGAGACGCTCGGCATGCAGGACGTGGTGGCGAAATCGATCGGTTCGTCGAATCCCTACAACATGGTGCGCGCGACCTTCGATGCGCTGAAGCGGCAGGATTCGCCGCGCTCGGTGGCGGCCCGCCGCAACATCAAGGTTTCGACCCTGCAGGCGCGCCGGCGCGAAGGCGACGGTGAACCTGCCACCGAGTAAGCGAGGAGCCGGCCATGGCCAAGCAAACCAAGACCATCAAGGTCGAGCAGACGGGCAGCCCGATGCGACGCCATTTCGTTCAGCGCCAGACCTTGATCGGGCTGGGCTTGAACAAGATCGGCCGGGTGAAGGAACTCCCCGATACCCCGATGACGCGCGGCATGATCACCAAGGTGCACCACCTCGTCCGAGTGGTCGAGGACAAGTAAGCCGATCCGCGTTGGGCGTCGTGACGCGGGCGAAATCCGTATTTCTCAATCGCCTGCCGACGCCGACGAACGAGTGTAAACGAGGACTTGAAACGATGAAGCTCTCTGAACTCGCCGACCGGCCGGGCTCGCGCAAGGCGCGACGTCGCGTCGGCCGCGGCATCGGCTCCGGCAAGGGCAAGACCGCCGGACGCGGCGTCAAGGGACAGAAGGCGCGCTCCGGTGTCGCCGTCAAAGGTTTCGAAGGCGGTCAGATGCCGCTGCACCGGCGCTTGCCGAAACGCGGTTTCAAGAGCCTGTTTGCCAAAGATTACAACGAGATCAATCTCGGCCGCGTGCAGCAGGCCATCGACGCCGGCAAGCTCGATCCCGCCGCACCCGTCGATGCCGCGGCGCTCGTCAAGGCCGGCGTGCTCAGGCGCGCCAAGGACGGCGTGCGGCTCCTCGGCGACGGCGAGCTCAAGGCCAAGGTGACGTTCGCGGTCGCCGGCGCCTCGAAGCGGGCGAGGGAAGCAGTGGAGAAAGCGGGCGGTTCGCTCACCATCCTGGCGCCCAAGGCGGCGGAGGAGCAGGCCGCATCGTGACACACCGGCTGGTTATGGATTTTCCAGCAGTCGGCCCCACATAGCCAGGGGGCGGTCCAGACCGGAGCGGGAGATGGTCTCTGCAGCAGAACAATTGGCGGCCAATCTCAACTTCTCGGCGCTCGCCAAGGCCGAGGAGCTGAAGAAGCGCATCTGGTTTACGCTCGGCGCGCTCCTGGTCTACCGGCTCGGTACCTACATCCCGCTGCCCGGCATCGATCCATCGGCCTGGGACCAGATCTTCCGCACCCAGGCCGGCGGCATCTTAGGCATGTTCAACATGTTCTCGGGCGGCGGCATCCACCGGATGGCGATCTTCGCCCTCAACATCATGCCGTACATCTCGGCCTCGATCATTCTCCAGCTGATGACGACGGTGTCGCCGACGCTCGAGCAGCTGAAGAAGGAGGGTGAGCAGGGCCGCAAGACCATCAATCAGTACACACGCTATCTCACCGTGGTGTTGGCGGCCTTCCAGGCCTACGGCATCTCGATTGGCCTCGAAGGGGCGGGCAGCGTCGTCTCCGATCCGGGCTGGTTCTTCCGCATCTCGACCGTGATCACGCTCAGCGGCGGAACCATCTTCCTGATGTGGCTGGGCGAGCAGGTGACGTCGCGCGGCATCGGCAACGGCATTTCACTGATCATTCTTGCCGGCATCGTGGCGGAGCTGCCGTCGGCGATCGCCGGCACGCTGGAATTGGGTCGCCAGGGCGCGCTGTCGACGGGAATCATTCTCGCCGTGCTGGTGATGGCCGTGGCGGTGATCGGCTTCATCGTCTTCATGGAGCGCGCGCAGCGGCGGCTCTTGATTCAGTATCCCAAGCGTCAGGTGGGCAACCGCATGTTCGAGGGCCAATCCTCGCACCTGCCGCTGAAGCTCAACACCTCCGGCGTCATCCCGCCGATCTTCGCCTCCTCGCTGCTGCTGCTGCCGACCACGGTCGCCAATTTCAATGCGGGGCAGGGTCCGGAATGGCTCACCATCGTCACCACCCAGCTCGGCCACGGCCGGCCCTTGTTCCTCGCCCTCTATATCGCGCTGATCGTCTTCTTCGCGTTCTTCTATACGGCGATCGTCTTCAACCCCACGGAGACTGCCGATAACCTGAAGAAGCATGGCGGCTTCATCCCGGGCATCCGGCCGGGCGAGCGCACGGCGGAATATATCGATCACGTGCTCTCGCGCATCACCGTGGTCGGGGCCGGCTATCTCGCCATCGTCTGTCTCATTCCCGAGATGCTGATCGCCTATGCGGCGGTGCCGTTCTACTTCGGCGGTACCTCGCTGCTGATCGTCGTCAGCGTCACCATGGACACCGTGGCGCAGATCCAGGGCTATCTCCTGGCCCATCAGTACGAGGGCCTGATCAAACGCACGAAGCTGCGTGGCCGGCGGCGATGACGGACGAGCTGAGGCGGCGCATCGCGTTCACGCTCGGTGCGCTCCTCATCTCTCGCGTCGGTAGCCACATCCCGCTTCCGGGCATCGATCTATCAGTGTGGACCGAGCTGCTCCGCTCTCAGCCAGGCGGAGCGATGGAGAAGCGATTAGCAATTTTTTCCATCGGCATCATGCCGTACGTTACGGCCGCGATCCTGATCCAGCTCGTCATGATGGTGTCGAAGCGGCTGAGGGCGCTGCACGACTGGGGCGAGCAGGGGCGTCGCACGATCGTTCAGTACACGCTGTACCTGACGGTGGTGCTGGCGGCGTTTCAGGCCTACGGCATCGCGATCGGCCTGGAAGCCGTGGACGGCCTCGTTGCAGAACCGCGCTCCCTGTTCCGCATCATCACCGTAATGACCCTGATCGGCGGGACTGTCTTCCTGGCGTGGCTCAGCGAGCAGATCACCGCGCGGGGCATCGGCAACGGCCTCGCGCTTCTCTTGTCGCTTGACATCGTGCTGCAATTTCCCAGTGCGGTCGCCGCCACGCTCGATCTCGGTCGCCGGGGATTGTTGCCGAGCGGCACGATGTTTGGGATTCTCGTCATCGCCGTCGCATTGATTGGGCTGATGGCGTTCGTCGAGCTGGCGCGGCGGCGAGTCTCCGTCACCTATCCGCGGCGCCCAATCGGTCTGCGAATGGTCGAAGGCCAGTCGCATCTGGTTCTGAAGCTCAACGCCGCGGGCGCTGTCATCCCGGCGATGTTCGCGTCTTGGCTCCTGGTGCCGGTGCTGGCAGTTGCCACTTTCGGCGCCGGACAGGGCTGGTGGGGCACGGTCGCGAGCTTCCTCGGGCCAGGGCGGCCGCTGTACCTGTTCTTGTACGCGGTCGCGATTGTCGTCGGCGTGTTGCTTTACACGGCGTTCCTCCTCGGTCCGGAGCAACTTGCCGAAAAATTCCAGCAATACGGCGGGGTCGTTGCCGGCATCCAGCCCGGGGAAGCTACGGCGGCCTATTTGGATCATGTGCTCTCGCGCACGGCCGTGGTGGGTGCACTCTATCTGGCGCTGGTGTGTCTCATTCCGGAGATCCTGACCCGGGCGGCGGTGGTGCCGTTCTATTTCAGTGGCCCCTCGCTCTTGATCCTCGTCTGCACGATCATGGATGTTGAGGCACAGGCGCGCGCGCACGCGCCGATTCGCGTTCGGGGCGAATGATCATGCGGCTGATCCTGCTCGGGCCTCCGGGCGCCGGCAAAGGGACCCAGGCTCAGCGTCTGGTCGAGCGGCACGGGATCGTCCAGCTCTCGACCGGGGACATGCTGCGCGCCGCCGTCAACGCCGGCACCCCGGTCGGCCTCAAGGCCAAGGACATCATAGCGCGCGGCGAGCTCGTGCCGGACGATATCGTGGTCGCTATCGTGGCGGACCGGATCGACGAGCCGGATGCGGCCAAGGGCTTTATCTTGGATGGTTTTCCCCGCACCGTCCCGCAGGCCGAGGCGCTCGACCGCATGCTGGCAGACAAGGGCCTCAAGCTTGATGCCGTGATCGAGCTCAAGGTGGACCTGGCCATCCTGCTCGGGCGGGTAGAAAAGCGGATCGCGGAGATGACGGCGTTCGGCCAGCCGGTGCGGGCCGACGACAACCCGCAAGCGCTGACGACCCGGCTTGACGCCTATCGCGCGCAGACGGCGCCCCTCGTCGACTATTACGGGAAAAAAGGGGTGTTGAAGACGGTCGACGGCATGGCCTCGATCCCCGAGGTAGGTCAGGCGATCGATCGGATTCTTAGGGTTTAAAGCAATCAGGAGGTTGACGAAGCCGGTGCAAATCCCCTAATAACCGGCATAATTCGAGACAGCCTCACGAAACGATGCCGCGGCGCCCGAAGGGAGAGGGCGCAGGTGTCGCGTTGAGCGTTTCGGCGCACGTCTAGTCCGGATACAGGATGCTCTCGACACCGGTTCTCTGGCCGGCGCTCGACACCTGCAACCGCGTGAGATCGCTCGCAGATCGACCGCAAGGCGGCGCTGCGGAAGCTTCGAGAGCCGGCTTGAAGTCGGCAAGAGGAGAAACGGCTTTGGCCCGTATCGCTGGCGTCAATATCCCAACCAACAAGCGTGTGATCGTCGCATTGCAATACATCCATGGAATCGGGCCCACCAAGGCGCACGAGATCATGGAAAAGGTCGGGCTTCCCGACGCCCGGCGGGTGTCGCAGCTCACCGACCAGGAGGTGCTGCATATCCGCGAGATGATCGACCGCGACTACCTGGTCGAGGGCGATCTCAGGCGCGAAGTGCAGCTCAATATCAAACGGCTGATGGACCTCGGGTGCTATCGCGGCTTACGTCATCGGCGCGGGCTGCCGGTGCGCGGTCAGCGCACCCATACCAATGCCCGCACCCGCAAGGGGCCGGCCCGGCCGATCGCCGGGAAGAAGAAGTAAGCTCAAGCCGCATCACGCAAAAGTGAAGGCCGGGGCTTCGCAGCGCCGGGCCGTCGGAAGGATCGAGAATGGGCAAGGAAGCCACACGCGTCCGTCGCCGCGAGCGCAAGAACATCAGCTCCGGCGTCGCCCACGTGGCCGCGACGTTCAACAACACGATGATCACCATCACCGACGTCCAGGGCAATGCCATCGCCTGGTCGTCGGCCGGCACCATGGGCTTCAAGGGGTCGCGCAAGTCGACGCCGTATGCGGCGCAGGTCGCGGCCGAAGACGCCGCCAAGAAGGCCATGGACCACGGCATGCGCACGCTGGAAGTGGAAGTGGCGGGTCCGGGATCGGGCCGCGAATCGGCGTTGCGGGCGCTGCAATCGGCGGGCTTCACCATCACGTCGATCCGCGACGTGACGCCGATCCCGCATAATGGCTGCCGGCCGCGCAAGCGCCGGCGCGTTTGAGACAAAGTCCGGCGGACCTTAGCGTGTCCGCCGCCGCCGAGATTCCCCACGGGGCGGAGTGGGAGCCGACAAATTCGCTTAGGTGGATCGAGATGACCGACAACGTAATCCAGAAGAACTGGCAGGAACTGATCAGGCCGGACAAGCTGCAGGTGTCCGCCGGGTCGAATGCGCGGCGAGACGCGACCGTGGTCGCCGAGCCGCTCGAGCGCGGCTTCGGCCTCACGCTGGGCAACGCGCTCCGGCGCATCCTCCTCTCCTCGCTGCAGGGAGCCGCGGTGCAGTCGGTGCATATCGACGGCGTGCTGCACGAATTCTCGTCGATTTCGGGCGTGCGCGAGGACGTCACCGACATCGTGCTCAACATCAAGGACATCGCCATCAAGATGCAGGGCGACGGCCCCAAGCGCATGGTGGTGAAGAAGCAGGGGCCCGGGCAGGTCACGGCGGGCGATATTCAGACCGTCGGCGACATCGTGATCCTCAATCCGGATCTCGTGCTGTGCACGCTCGACGAAGGCGCCGAGATCCGCATGGAATTCACGGTGAACACCGGCAAGGGTTATGTGCCGGCCGAGCGCAACCGTCCGGAGGATGCTCCGATCGGCCTGATCCCGGTCGACAGCCTGTACTCCCCGGTGCGCAAGGTCTCCTACAAGGTCGAGAACACACGCGAGGGCCAGATCCTCGATTACGACAAGCTGACGATGTCGATCGAGACCAACGGCGCCATCAGCCCGGAGGATGCGCTCGCCTACGCGGCCCGCATTCTGCAGGACCAGCTCAACGTCTTCGTCAACTTCGAGGAGCCCAAGAAGGAGGTTGCGGCGGAGTCGATTCCCGACCTCGCGTTCAACCCGGCCTTCCTCAAGAAGGTGGACGAGCTGGAGCTCTCCGTGCGCTCCGCCAACTGTCTCAAGAACGACAACATCGTCTATATCGGCGACCTGGTGCAGAAGACCGAGGCGGAAATGCTGCGCACGCCGAACTTCGGCCGCAAGTCGCTCAACGAGATCAAGGAAGTGCTGGCGCAGATGGGACTCCACCTCGGCATGGAAGTGCCGGGATGGCCGCCCGACAACATCGACGAACTGGCCAAGCGCTTCGAGGACCATTACTGAGGTTCTGTCGTCCCGGCCAAGCGACCCGCGGGCGAAACCCGCGGGGAGCGCGAGCCGGGACCCGTGACCACCGCCGGCAGGAATTGACACATGCGGTGGTCATGGATTCCGGCTCTCGCGCTACGCGCTCGGCCGGAATGAGGGGTGGATGAACGGAGAATGCGATGCGCCACGGATTTGCCCACCGCAAGCTGAACCGCACGTCGGAGCATCGCCGTGCCATGTTCGCCAACATGGCGGCCGCGCTGATCAAGCACGAGCAGATCGTCACCACGCTGCCGAAGGCCAAGGACCTCCGCCCGATCGTGGAGAAGCTGGTGACGCTAGGCAAGCGCGGCGACCTGCACGCCCGCCGTCAGGCAATCGCCGAAATCCGCGACCTCGCCATGGTCAAGAAGCTCTTCGAGGTGATCGGGCCGCGCTACAAGGAGCGCAACGGCGGCTATACGCGGGTCCTCAAGGCCGGCTTCCGCTACGGCGACTCGGCACCGGTCGGCGTGATCGAGTTCGTCGACCGCGACGTCGAAGCCAGGGGCAAGGATTCAGGCCCGCCGCCGGAACAGAAGGCCGAAGCCGAGACGCCCGCCGCGGCTTGACGACATCGCCAACACAACACTCGTAAGAGGCGCCTGTGGGCGCCTTTTTGCTGGGCGCGACCGTTGGCCCGGCGTTTCGAGGACGGTAACCTGCTCAGTGAGAGATTCTGCAGCCGAGCGGCCGAATGGCGCCGAGAGGGGAGACGATGTTGCGATTTGCGATGATCCTTGGTGCCTTGGCCACCACGATGACGACGGCCTCGGCGCAGGCGCCGGTCGCGCCCGACGCGACATCGGCGCAGTCGCCGCTTGCCCGCGGCACCTACCTGATGAACAGCATCGTCGCCTGCGGCAATTGCCACACGCCGCAGACGCCGCAAGGTCCGGTGGCAGGCAAGGAGCTCGCCGGCGGCACGCCGTTCCGCGAGGGGTTCGGAGTCGCCTACGCACCGAACATCACCACGGATCCGGAGACCGGGATCGGCAAGTGGACGGATCAGCAGATCATCATTGCCATTCGCGAAGGCAAGCGCCCGGACGGCTCGATCATCGGGCCGCCGATGCCGATCCCGCTCTACCGCGACATGTCGGATGAGGACGTGCAGGCGATCGTCGCGTACATTCGCGCAGTGCCTCCGGTCGCCAACAAGGTCGCAAAATCGGAGTACAAGATTCCGTTGCCGCCGGCGTACGGACCCCCGATCACCGCTGCCGTCACGGCGCCGCCCAAGAGCGACAAGGTTGCTTACGGTGCGTATCTCGCAGGCCCGCTCGGTCACTGCATCGAGTGCCATTCGTCGCCGGGCGCCAACGGCGCACCGGACTTCGTGAACCACCTTGGCGCCGGCGGCATGAACTTCAACGGTCCCTGGGGCACCACGGTCGCGCGCAACATCACGCCGACGAATCTCGGCACTTGGCTGGACAGCGACATCAAGACGGCGATCACAACGGGCGTACGTCCCGGCGGCGAGCGCCTCAGGCCGCCTATGGCCTACGGCTACTACAAGAACATCAACGGCGACGACCTCGACGCGATCGTCGCCTATCTGCGCAGCCTCAAGGCGAAGTAGACCGTAGCCCGAACGGCCTGCAGGACCTCAGGATGACAGCGGAGAGTGCTGCGGACTTGAACGCGGGTAACACATATGTTACCCACCCCTATGTGCGAAATCCGCTATTACGTAGCCTCAGGCGGCTATCAGCCCTTCGCCGAGTGGTTCGCGGATTTGGATCCGGCAGCGCGAGCCAAGGTCACACGCGCCATTGTCCGTATGGAGCAAGGCAACCTCTCCAATGTGAAATCGGTCGGCGAAGGTGTGCTTGAATATCGGATCGATTTCGGTCCCGGCTATCGTGTCTATTTCGGGCGGGACGGTGAGACATTGGTGATTCTGCTGGCTGGCGGCACGAAGAAGCGGCAGCAGAGCGATATCGATGCGGCCCATGGCTATTGGCAGGATTACAAACAGGCAAAGCGCGGGCGCCGTTGAGCGGAGACGGAAATGGCAAAGACAAAGAGCTTCAGGGATCTGGTGGAGCAGCACGTCAAGAGCGACGAGAAATTCGCGGAAGCGCTTCTTCGCGAAGGCATCGATGCGATGCTGAGCGGGGATGTCGAGGGCGGCAAGACAATCCTTCGCGACTACATCAAGGCGACGGTCGGCTTCGAGGAGCTTGGCGCAGCGACCGGCGCGCCGCCGAAGAGCCTGATACGCATGTTTGGGCCGCGCGGAAATCCCCAGGCCAAGAATCTCTTCAATGTGATCGGGTACCTGCAAAAGCGGGCCGGTGTGCGCTTCCACGTCGCCGGATAGCACGCACCCCCCCGCATGTCGCTGGTGCTCATGCGGGCTGCGGCACAGCTATTTCTTCCTTCCCCTGCGCTCGCCGATGGTGTCGTAGAGGTTGACCGGGGCGAAATCGTCGGTGAGGAGCTCGCCCTTCTGCGCGGGCTTCTTGTCGGTGCGCCGCGCCAGGAGCTGCGGCAGGGGGAAGCGGAAATTGTGCCGCTCCTGCAGCGCCGCGGCGCGGCCCGCCAAGGTCTCGGCATCGGGCGGCGGCCCGGCGGTGACGAGGGCGATGGTCTCCCCTTCACCGGAAGGATAGAGGTGCACGTCGCCGAACACGGAGCCAAGCGTCAGGACGGTCGAGGCGTAGAGCTTCGTGCCGTCATGGACGTTGAGCGCGGCGGCGCCGCCGGGCGTCAGGCGCTGCTTGAGCAGCGCATAGAACTCCTTGGTCAGCAGATGAAACGGCACATAGCCGCCGTGAAAGGCATCGACCAGGATCAGGTCGTACGGTTCCTTGTGGCGATTGAGGAACACGCGGGCATCGCCCTCGAGATAGCGCACGGTCTCGGTCTCGCGCATGCCGAAAAATTTCTTCGCCGCCGAAATCACACCGGGGTCGATCTCGACGGTATCGATCGGCAGATCCGGCATATGGCGGCCGAGATAGGTCGAGATGGTGCCGCCGCCTAAGCCCAGCATGAGCACCCGTTTCGGCTCCGGTGGATAAATCACGCCGAGCGTCATGTTGCGCGTGTACTTGAGGGGTAAGTCGTCCGGGTCCTTCAGGTTGGTGATCGACTCGGTATAGTCCCAGCCCTTGAGCATGAACGACATCGTCAGCTCGGCGCGGCGCTTGCTGATGTAGATGTCGTTGTATTCGGATTCGACATGCGCGATCTGGCCGTCCTTGCGGGCGAGCATGTCGGCGCGCACAGCGGAATCGATGAGCTCGGCCGCCTGCGGCGCGTGCGCCGAGAACACCGCGAGGCCGGCGCCGAATATGGCTGCCCCGAAACTGCGCCCGCGGTTGGCGTAGGAGAGCGCCACCAGCACGAGCCCTGCCGCCAGACCGGCCGCCCCGAGCGTGAGGGTGATGGCGCGCGAGCCGATGAAGGGGATCAGGACGAAGGTGGTGCCCAATGTGCCGACGATGCTGCCGGCGGTGGAGATGCCGTACACGGTCCCGGACACCACGCCGGAACGATGCGGCGAGCGCAGCAGCAGCCGGATCGCGAACGGCGAGTACATGCCGAGAAAGGTGACGGGAAAGAACATGATCGCCATCGCGGCCGCGAGGCTTCCTGAGCGCACGTCGTCGAAGGCCGCCAGCACCAGCTCCAGGAGCGCTTGCGCAAACAGCGGCAGCAAGAGGAGGTAGAGCGAGCCGATGAGAACGGTTGCGCCGAGCACCGCCGCCGACGGGCGTCGGTCGGCGAGCGATCCGCCGAGAAAATATCCGGCGGTCAGCGCGGCGAGCACGGTCGAGATCAGCGATGCCCAGGTGTAGATGCCGCTGCCGAAATACGGGTTGAGATAGCGCGAGCCGAGCATCTCGAAGCTCATCACGATCGCCCCCGTGACGAAGGCAATCACATAGATCAGCGCCGCAAAGGTGTCGAAGCCGCTGTGTCCGGCGATCGGTGCCGGGCTGTCCTGGTTCACTGGTCCGCCCCTTCACTGGTCGAAGCCCAGGGTAGCCGTTCCGATGCCGATACTGTCAAGCTTGGGTGGCGGCCGGGGCCATCCCACGGCCCGCCTGGCCTTCAATCGACTCGCCAGGAGGCCTATATCTCGCCCACTGCACCCCGGGGTACCCAAGATGCACCTCCGCTCGCTGACCGCCGTCGCGGCCGTCGTCCTGGCGCTCACCGGCCCTGCCGCCTCCGAGGAGCGCCGGGTGCCGAGTGGCGCCGAGATCAAGCTCTCGTTCGCGCCCATCGTGCAGCGCGTGGCTCCCGCCGTGGTCAACGTCTATGCCGCCAAGGTGGTCGAGAACCGCAATCCGCTGTTCGACGATCCGATGTTTCGCCGCTTCTTCGGCACCCCTGACATGCCGCGCGACCGGGTCCAGCGCTCGCTCGGCTCGGGCGTGATCGTCGACCCGTCGGGCCTGGTGGTCACCAACAACCACGTGATCGAGGGCGCCAGCGAGGTGAAGGTTGCGCTTGCCGACAAGCGCGAGTTCGAGGCCGAGATGGTGCTCAAGGACCCGCGCACCGACCTTGCGGTGTTGCGCATCAAGGACGGGCGGGCGCGCTTCCCGGCGGTCGAGCTGGGCGATTCCGATGATCTGCAGGTCGGCGACATCGTGCTCGCCATCGGCAACCCGTTCGCGGTGGGTCAGACCGTGACCCAGGGCATCATCTCGGCGCTGGCCCGCACCCAGGTCGGCATCACCGACTACCAGTTCTTCATCCAGACCGACGCTGCCATCAATCCCGGCAATTCCGGCGGCGCCTTGGTCGACGTCAATGGCCGGCTGGCCGGCATCAATACGGCCATCTTCTCGCGCTCGGGCGGCTCCATCGGCATCGGCTTCGCCATCCCCTCCAACATGGTCAAGGTCGTAGTCGCGTCCGCGCGTGGCGGCGGCAGTGCGGTGAAGCGGCCGTGGCTCGGCGCCAAGCTGCAGACCATCACGCCTGAGATTGCGGAAAACCTTGGGCTAGGCCGTCCGTCTGGAGCCCTGGTGGCGAGCATCTCCCCCGCCGGGCCGGCGGCACGCGCCGGGCTCAAGACCGGCGACGTGATTGCCACCATCGACAGCATTCCGGTCGACGATCCCAACGCCTTCGACTACCGCTTCATGACGCGGTCGCTCGGCCGCACCGCCCAGCTCGGGGTCCTGCGGGGCGGCCGCGAAACCCAGCTCACGATCGCGCTCGAAACCGCGCCCGAGACGCCGCGCGATGAAGTCGTCATTCGCGCGCGCTCGCCGTTTGCCGGCGCCAAGGTTGCTAATCTGTCGCCGGGGTTGGCCGAGGAGCTGCGGCTGGAGGCAACCAGCGACGGGGTGGTGATCGTCGAGGTGGCGGACGGATCGTTGGCGCAGAACTTTGGCTTCCAGCCTGGCGACCGCATCCTCAGCGTCAACAACGAGCGCATCCGTCGGACGCGCGATCTCGAGCGCACGGCCAGCCAGCAGGCCCGACTGTGGCGCATCACCATCGATCGCGGCGGCAAGCAGCTGTCCGTCGTGTTCGGCGGCTGACGACCCCGCATGGTTGCCAAGCCAAATCTCTTCTCCGCAGCAGGTCTCGAGCAGGACGCGCCGCGGCCGCTCGCCGACAAGCTGCGCCCGGCGAGGCTCGCCGAGGTGGTGGGCCAGGATCATCTCCTCGGCCCCGACGGTGCGCTCACCCGCATGCTGGAGACCCGCTCGCTCGGCTCGCTCATCTTCTGGGGTCCGCCCGGCACCGGCAAGACCACGGTGGCGCGGCTGCTCGCCACCGCAACCGATCTCTATTTCGAGCAGATCTCGGCGGTCTTCTCCGGCGTGGCTGATCTCAAGAAGGTATTCGACGCCGCGCGGACGCGGCGCGAGACTGGGCAGGGCACGTTGCTGTTCGTCGACGAGGTGCACCGGTTCAATCGCGCGCAGCAGGATTCCTTTCTGCCGGTGGTGGAGGACGGAACCGTGGTCCTCGTCGGTGCCACCACCGAGAACCCATCGTTCGAGCTCAATGCCTCGCTCTTGTCGCGGGCGCGCGTCATGGTGTTCAAGCCGCTCGACAACGAGGCCGTGGAAAAGCTGCTGGCGCGCGCCGAGGCGATCGAGGGCAAGATGCTGCCCCTTGACGATGAGGCACGCGCCGCGCTGATCCGCATGTCCGATGGCGACGGACGCGCGGCGCTCACGCTCGCCGAGGAAGTCTGGCGCGCGGCGCGGCCCGGCGAAGTGTTCGCGGCCGCCGCGCTGCAGGAGGTGGTGCAGCGACGGGCGCCGATCTACGACAAGTCACAGGACGGCCACTACAACCTGATCTCGGCCCTGCACAAGTCGGTGCGCGGTTCCGACCCCGACGCCGCCCTCTACTATCTCTGCCGCATGCTGGATGCCGGCGAGGACCCGCTCTACGTCGCACGTCGCGTCGTCCGCATGGCGATCGAGGATGTCGGGCTGGCCGATCCGCAGGCGCTGGTCGTGGCGAACGCCGCCAAGGACGCCTACGACTTTCTCGGCAGTCCCGAGGGCGAGCTCGCGATCGCGCAAGCCGTCATTTACCTGGCGACCGCGCCCAAGTCGAACGCCGCTTACGTCGCCTATGGCCAGGCAATGACCGTGGCCAAGGAGGCGGGGTCGTTGCTGCCGCCGAAGCACATCCTCAACGCGCCGACGCGGCTGATGAAACAGGAAGGCTACGGCTCCGGCTACGAATACGATCACGCGGCGCCGGAGGCATTCTCGGGCCAAGACTATTTTCCCGACGCGCTCGGCCGCCAGACTTTTTACGATCCGCCCGACCGCGGCTTCGAGCGCGAAATCCGCAAACGGCTGGACTACTGGGCCAAGCTCAGGCGCGAGCGCGGCGGGGGCGGGAGCTAGATGCACGGCCTTTCGATGTCATCCGGGCCGAGCGCCTGAGCCGGATCCAGGTAGCCCGGCGGCTGCATTCGTGATCGAGACGCTGGGGTACTTGGATCCCGGATCGGCACGCTTCGCGAGCCCTCCGGGATGACACGCCCGGTGTGACGTCAATCACTTAATCGGCAGCGGAAAGGCGGCATAGAGGCCTCAGGAGACGTTCGGCTCTTCAACGGAGGCTCTAAATGCGCAAGCTTCTCATGGCCGTGGCGGCAGTGCTGATGAGCACCGCGGCACAGGCGGAAGTCCACGAAGTCAAGTTCGGCGGCGGCACGTGGCGGATCGAAATTCCGGGCAAGTGTCGGGAACTGTCCTGCATTCATGTGTCCGAGAAGGAAAAGACTCCGCCGCCGGCCCGCAAGGCCGCGAAGCCGGTGAAGAGCGCGACCCCGTCGGCCACGGCTGCGCCGCCGAAAACCGCGGTTCCGAAGGTCGCGGCGCCCGCGGTTGCTGCGCCGCCGCCCCCGCCCGCAGCGGTCGCCGCCGTGCCGCCGGGCGCAGCACCAAGGACCGAACCCAACATCCACTCAGCACCCGCCGACGATCCGCGGACGTCGTTGCTCATCGTTGAGGATGCCACTCCCCAAGCTGCTGCGATCGAGCCGCGGATCGAGCCCGTCTATGTTGCGGAGCCGAGCCCGCTCGGCGTGTGGCTGACCGAGAAGGGCGAGGGCAGGGTTCGTATCGAGGAATGCGGCCAGGCGCTGTGCGGTTACACCGACGCCAAGCCGAACGAAAAAATACTCATCAACATGCGGCTTACGCAGAAGAACCGCTGGAACGGCAAGATCAACGACCTCAGGGCCGGCAGCACCTATATGGCGCAGATGTCGCTGACGAAGGCCGATGCGCTCCGCGTCGAAGGCTGTGCGTTCGGCGGCCTGTTCTGCGGCAGCCAGACCTGGACCCGCGCGCAGTAACGCGTCGGTTTTCAGAGCTCGCCGGTCTCCTTATATTTCTTTCCCGTCTCGTTGAGGGCAGGCGGGGCGGTGTGGCAGGTCGGGCAACCCTTGCCGGTCTTTTGCGCTATGGCGGGATTTGCGCCGGCCCTCTGTGGAGCCAAGGTTGCTGCTCCAACGATCAGAAGGGCGACCGTGCCGGCCAGGATCAGGGTCATTGTCGGCAGTTTCGCAGTGTCTGCATCTTTCATCGCGCTCTCCTCGCTGTCGGTGCAGAATCAAAACGCTCCGCGCGAAGCCGGATGTCGAGCGACTCGGGGTCGACCGCGTTGGCTCGGCGGCTGTCGGTCAACCGACACAAGCAGCCGTTCCCCAGCAACTCGGAACCGGACGAGAAGTTCCTGCTATAACCCGCGCTGATCTCTCCAAGCCATTCGGTAATGCGGCGTGGATGGCAGGGCGCCGCGTTTAAATCCTCAGGCGCCTGGCAACGGGTTGTTGATGAGACGAGAGCGAAGAAACAGATCGCGTCCCGGCGCACCCAGCGCTCCCGGTCGATTGCGTCGAGAGGCGTCACGGCCGCTGGCGAAGTCGCCGCCAGCAACTGCCCGGCCGGTCCCCAAGGGACCTGAGCCCGGCGCAGCGGTGGCGATGAGTGCCGGCGTGCAGACCGTCGCGGTGACCCCCGACGAGGCCGGCATGCGGGTCGACCGTTTCCTCGAAGGCCGGTTTCCGGGGCTGTCGTTCTCGCACATCCAGCGCATCATCCGCAAAGGCGAGCTCAGGGTGAACGGCAAGCGCGCCCAGCCGAAGGATCGCCTGCAGGCGGGCCAGACGGTGCGCATCCCGCCGCTCAAGCTCGAGGCCAAGCCCGCGCGCGCCGACAGCGACGACGACAAGACGCGGCTCTTCCTCAAATCGATCACGCTCTATGAAGACGCCGACGTGCTGGTGCTCAACAAGCCGATGGGCCTTGCCGTGCAGGGCGGCTCCGGCACGGTGAAGCACGTCGACGGCATGCTCGAGGTGATGCGCGACGAGCAAGGCCAGCGCCCGCGGCTGGTGCATCGCCTCGACAAGGACACGGCGGGCTGCCTGCTCGTCGCCAAGACCCGCTTCGCCGCCGCCGCATTGGCCAAGACGTTTCGCTCGCGCGCGGCGCGCAAAATCTACTGGGCCCTGGTCGCCGGCGTGCCGAAGCCGCGGCAGGGCCGCGTTTCCAGCTTCCTCGCCAAGGAGGAGCAGGATGGCGACAGCTTCATGCGCGTGGCGCGCCATGGCGAGGAGGGCGCGAGTCACGCCGTCACCTACTACGCCGTGGTCGAGACCGCGGCGCGCCAACTCGCCTGGCTTTCGCTCAAGCCGGTGACCGGCCGCACGCACCAGCTGCGGGCGCACTGCGTGCATATCGGGCATCCGATCGTCGGCGATCCCAAATATTTCGACAAGGAGAACTGGGACCTGCCCGGCGGCCTGCAGAACCGGCTGCACCTCCTGGCGCGCCGTATCGCCGTACCGCATCCGCGCGGCGGCGTTGTCGACGTCACCGCTCCGCTGCCGCCGCACATGCAGCAGTCGTGGAACCTGCTCGGCTTCGACGCCGGCCGCTACGATCCGATCGAATCCGCGCCGGAGACATAAGCGGCCATGAGCGACCGCGTCGCTCACTCGCGAGCCTGGTTACCCCGAGCGCGAGCGGCGCTGCGCCTTCCGCGTGAGGGCGCGAGCATCGCCGTTGCGGGGGATCTCGCCGCGAGGGCCACTCACCTCGGCGTACGCGTAGCGGTCGCGGATGTTCTCGTTGAAGAACTGTCCTTTCGATGGAGCGGCCGTGAGCTGCCGAACCACCGCTTCGGGCACGTCGCGGTAGACATAGACTTTGCCGCTCACGAACGTGATCGTGAGCTCGCGGCGGGCCTGGTCGTAGCGGAAGCGGCGGATCACCGAGGAAGGCATGGGCGGTCCTCAATCGGGATATACAACCACCGAGCCCGCTGTTCGTTCCTACAATCTCTGTGCGAGGCCTTGCCCTCGCCCTGACAGCGGCGAAGCCGCCAAGGCGGCCGGGGAGAGGACGGTCGCACAAGCGAAAGCAATGCATTCAAGTGTGAGGTCAAAGCGATGAGCAACGCGAGCGAACCGAACTTCGTGCCGAAAACCGTCTACGTCACCTATATCGCGGCGTCGCCCGAGAGGGTGGGTTGAGGCGCCGCGTTCGGCTTGCGAACAAAATCGCTGCGTAGCGCGCCGAAACCCACCAGCGGCGGAAGCGATGACGGTGGGTTTCGGCGCGCCACGCTGCGACACGCCCGCGAGACCTCGCGACGCGCCTCAACCCACCCTACGGAGCACTACCGCAAGCTGGCGTTGATCTGTTCGAGCACCTGCGAGCCCGGGCACAGCTCCTTTTCGCCGAGCGCATTGAGCGGCGTCTCGACGGTGTTGAGATGCCCGTGCAGATCCTCGGACTCGCGCTCGACATAGAGCAGCCCGGTGACGATCTCGCCGGCCGCGGCGCTTTCCTGCAGGTAGTTCATCGCCTTGAGGCGGTTGTGCGGATCGTAGTGCGGCGCCACTTTGCGCAGCGCGAGCTTCGTTCCGTCGTGCTGCTCGATGATCTCGACCGCGCCCGGTGCATAGTCGACGGTGATCGGCGTGCGGCCGATGATGAAGTCGAGCCGATTGACCGCGATGTTGTGCTCGCGCACGTGGTCGAAGCTTCGGGTCGAGCCGGCGTGGTTGTTGAAGGCGACGCACGGCGAGATCACGTCGAGGAAGGCCGCGCCCTTGTGCTCGACGGCGGCTTTGATGAGCGGCACCAGCTGCTGCTTGTCGCCGGAGAACGAGCGCGCCACGAAGGTGGCGCCGAGCTGCAGCGCCACCGTGATGAGGTCGATCGAGCTGTCGCGGTTGACCACGCCGCGCTTCGACTTCGAGCCGCGGTCGGCGGTCGCCGAGAACTGGCCCTTGGTGAGGCCGTACACGCCGTTGTTCTCGACGATGTAGACCATGTTGACGCCGCGGCGGATGCAATGGGCGAACTGGCCAAGGCCGATCGAGGCCGAGTCGCCGTCGCCCGACACGCCCATGTAGATGAGCTCGCGATTGGCGAGGTTCGCGCCGGTCAGGACCGACGGCATGCGCCCGTGCACCGAGTTGAAGCCGTGGCTCGCGCCGAGGAAGTAGGTCGGCGTCTTCGAGGAGCAGCCGATGCCGGAGAGCTTCGCCACGCGATGCGGCGGCAGCGACAGCTCGAAGCAGGCCTGGATG
>JBJMSU010000078.1:0-50221 GCA_045801465.1 Xanthobacteraceae bacterium
GTTCAATGGCGGCAGATCCCGACGAGTGCCCCGCTTCCCAAGTTCGTGATACATCGCAGCCTCCTTCGGACACGAACTTCGAAAGCAACGGGGCACTAGCAAGTATTTGCTTCTTGTGCCGCTTTTCGATTTGAAGTTCCCCCACGAGCTTGCGGCAGGCGCTGTAGGAACTTCAAATCGGCGGCACTAGCGGGGGTTTGCTTCATATGATCTTGCCGCGAATCCACGTCGTCACGATCTCCGTCACGATCACCACGGCGAAGATCACGACCAGCACCAACCCGGCTTGGTCCCAGTAGAGGTTCGACAGCGCGGTATCGAGCGCCATTCCGAGCCCGCCGCCGCCGACAAGACCGAGCACGGCGGATTCCCGCACGTTGATGTCCCAGCGGAACACCGAGATCGCCAGAAAGGCCGGCGTCACCTGCGGCCAATATCCCTTGAGCAGGATGGCCAGCGGCGGCGCTCCCGCCGCGGTCAGCGCCTCGATCGGCCCCGGCCGCACTTCCTCGATGGCTTCGGCCAGGAACTTGCCGGTGAAGCCGATCGAGTGCACCGCGATGGCGAGCGTGCCGGCAAGTGCGCCCGGCCCGAACACCGCGACGAAAAACAGGGCCCACACCATCGTGTGCACCGAACGCGTGGCCACCAGGATGAATCGGGCCGCAAGGTTGAGAACGTCGGAACGCGTCAGATTGCGCGCCGCCGCCAGCGCGACCGGGCCCGCCAGGGCCACTGCCAGGATCGTGCCCAGCGTTGCAGTGTGAAGCGTCTCGATCAGCGCCTCGTGCACGACCTTGGGATACCAGGCCCAGTCGATCGGCCACATGCGCATGAACAGATCGAGCGTCTGCTGCGGAGCGTCGTAGAGGAACTCGGGAATGATCTCGATGGTCTGCAGCGACCATACCAAGGCGACCAGCGTCGCCAGGTAGAAGCTCGAACGCAGGACGCGCTCGGCCGGGGTGAAGCGCTGCCAGCGGCGCGATCGGGCACCCGCCGGATCAATCGATTGATCCGTTGCGCTCACTGGAACATCCTTCGCATCCAGCCGGACACGACCTCGCCGACGATGACGATGCTGATGATGGCCAGCACGATGGTCAGCACGAAATCGTAGTCGAAGCGTTGGAAGGCGGTGAACAACGTGGCGCCGATGCCGCCGCCGCCGACCAGCCCGACGAGTGCGGAATTGCGCAGGTTGGAGTCGAGCTGGTAGGCGCAAAAGCCGATGAAGCGCGGCATGACCTGCGGCAGCACTCCCATGACGATGACGGCGAGGAAGGGCGCGCCGGTCGCGCGGACGGCCTCCACCTGCCGCATCGACATTTCTTCGACCGCATCGGCGAGAAGCTTGGAGAGGAAGCCCATGGCGGCGACGATGAGTGCCAGCACGCCGGCCAGTGCGCCGAACCCGACCGCCTTCACGAACAGGATGGCAACGAGGACGGGATGCAGACTGCGGAACAGCACGATCAGCGTGCGCGACACCCAGGCGAGCGGCAGCGGAGACAGGTTTCGTGCCGCCGCGAGGCCGAGCGGCAACGACAACGCCATGCCGAAAGCCGTGGACAGGATGGCGATCTGCAGGCTTTCGAGCATTCCATGCTGCAGCAGCAGCAGCTTGTCGGACGCGACCGCCGGAGGGAACATGCGCGAGATGAAGCGTGCGCCGTGACCGAGCCCCTCCACGAAGCGGGGCCATGTCATATCGAGAATCGAACCGGCATAGACCACATAGGCCACGAGCAGCAGGACGGCGATGCGCACCGGCCAGTTGGCCGGGAACGCCTCGCGCGCCGTCCTGCGGGTCTCCGCCGTGGCACTCATTCGAGCCAGCCCTCGCCGCCGTAGATGGCCAGCAGATGCGAGTCTTCGAGCGCCGCCGGCGGGCCGTCGAATACGGTCTGCCCCTTGGCCATGCCGACGATCCGGTCGGCGAAGCGCCGCGCCAGCTCCACGTTGTGCATGTTCACGATCACCGGAATATCGCGTTCGCCGGCGCGCCGCGCGATCAGCTCCATGATCTCGACCGCCGTCTTGGGGTCGAGCGAGGAGGTCGGCTCGTCGGCAAGGATGAGATCGGGCTCCTGCATCAGCGCACGCGCGATGCCGACCCGCTGGCGCTGCCCGCCGGAGAGCCGGTCGGCGCGGCTCGTGGCGAATTCGCCCAAACCGACCGCGTCGAGCAGGCGGAAGGCGTGGTCCACGTCACGGGCAGGAAACTTGCGCAGCCAGGCACGCCAAACCGGCACATAGCCGAGGCGGCCGGTGAGCACATTCTCGATCACCGACAACCGTTCAACCAGATTGTACTCCTGGAACACCATGCCGATGCGCCGGCGGGCCTCGCGCAACGGCCGCCCCCGAAGCTTGGCGAGGTCGCGTCCCAGGAACAGGATCTCGCCCGCGGTCGGGTCGACCAGGCGATTGATGCAACGGATCAGCGTCGACTTGCCGGTGCCTGAAGGGCCGATAATCGCCGTGATGCCACGGCCGGCGATATCGAGGGAGATGTCGTGGAGCACCGGGGCGCCCGGGCGATACTCCTTGCGCAGGTTGCGGATCACGAGCGACCGGTCGACGTCGACCGTATCCTGGCGCGAAGGTGTCGAGGCATCCATTGCGGATGCACTCTACTGCTTCGGAGCTCGCTGCTGCTGCTTTTTCGCCAGCGCCTCTGCCTCGCGCTTGGATTCGGCTTCGTAGGCCGCCTTGTTGTAGGGAGTGCCGGTCTTTTCCGCGACTTCGCGGACCACCGCCCAGTTCTCCTTGTAGGTGATCGCAACAAAGCGGTCGTCGCCGTTGAATTCCTTCGTCATCTCGGGCGTGAAGCGGAACGTCAGGAAGCACTGCTTGATCTTCGCGGCAAGCTCCGGCTTCAAATCGTGCGCATAGGCGAACGAGGAGGTGGGAAAGATCGGGCTCTTGTAGATGATGCGGAAGTCGTCCCCCTTCACGGCGCCGCGCGTCACCATGCGCTCGAACACGTCGGAGGCGACCGGCGCCATGTCGTAGTCGCCGGAGGCAACGCCGAGTGCCGACTTGTCGTGGCCACCCGACATCAGCGGCTTGTAGTCCTCGTCGGGCTTGAGGCCTTGCGGCGGAAACAGCACGCGCGGCGCGAGGTTGCCGGAGTTCGATGACGGCGCCGTATGGGCGACCCGCTTGCCCTTGAGATCGGCGAGTTTCTGGTAGGGGCTGTCCTTCCTGACGATCGCCAGCAGGTGATAGCCCTGCACGCCTTGTTCCGTCCCTTTGGTCGCGAACGGGACGGCGCCGGCCATGTTCACGGCAAATCCGGTCGGCCCGGTTGAAAAGCCGGCAACGTGCAGGCGTCCGGACCGCATCGCCTCGATCTCGGCCGAGTTGGATTGGACCGGGTAATAGACCACGCGCTTGCCGGCACATTGGGCAAGATAGTCGGTGAACGGCTTGAAGATGTTCTGATAGACCGCCGGGTCCTCGACCGGCGTATAGGCGAAGACGAGCGTCGAAGGATCACGCCATTTCTTTGCATCCGTGGGCGCATCGGCGACGAGATCGCCGTCCTCGTCGCAGTAGAGCGTGTCGAGCTGGCCCCGATTCTTGCAGCCGTCGCCCTGCGCCAAAGCAGAGTCGGTGACGACGAGACCGATCCCGGCCGCCAGAGCCACGCCAGGAAGTCGTCGCAGCCATCGATCGTTCATGGAAAATTTCCTCCCCTGCGGCAACTGCCGCGTTTTTCTTCCTACCGACCATACGCATCGCCTTGGCTGTGGCAACCGCCTCGTGCCCGGAACCCGAAGTTCGCACGGGAGAGTGCCGCGACATGTCGCGAACTCGCGGCGGCCATCGCCGGCGCAGCCCTGTTCGGCTGCGTCAGCGCAGCCGAAGTCGCGGCGGCCGCACGGCGCCAAGGAACAAAAGTGGCTTTTTTTCCATGAGTGGCGCGGCTCGGATGGGGCAGAGAGCGCCGCGGCAACCTCGCATTAAGGACTTCAAATCCAAATTCATCGTGCTGCTGCCCTCGGTTTCTGTGTTCGCATGAGAGTGGCCGCAAAGAGCGTGAAGCTTGCCGAATCGGATGGGGGGAGGGTGATTCATGAGCGATCCAACCGTGGCCGCAAGGGATGCCGAACGCGGTATCTTGCTTCTGCACCGAAATTGCCCAGTAAAATCCCAATTCTGGCCGGCAAGAGGATACATTTGGCCCCTACACAGCCCGCCTCCCACCCAACAAATCCCCACAAGCACGAGGGTCTACATGGTCAACAAGACGACGATATGCTTTGCTATGGCTTGCGCGATGCTGTTCGGAATCGGCAAAGCTGAAGCACAATCAGGAATTGCTTCAATCTATTCTTATAAGGGCAGTCCCACAGCGAGTGGAGAGCGCGCTCATCCTGCCGGCTTGACTGCGGCGCATCGGTCGCTGCCGTTCGGTACCAAGGTGCGCGTCACCAATCGTCGCAACGGCCACTCGGTGGTGGTGCGGATCAACGATCGCGGCCCGTTCATCCGCGGCCGCGTCATCGACGTGACGCCGGCCGCCGCGAACGCGCTGGGTTTCTCCGGCCTCGCGCCCGTGGCCCTTGCCGTCCTTCGCTAGCAGAAGGTAGTTACCAGCGGCTGCGCACCGGGACGTTCACCGGTGTGCAGCCGACGCGGCCCGACAGCACGCAATCCTGATCCTTGCGCATCTGCGCCAGTTTGCCGGTCAACCACACGCCGGCAAGTACCAGAAGAACGCAGACAACAAACGCGAGCACGTTCACGACCATGCGGTGACGATAATCGTCCTGGATGTCAGCGCTCCGCTCGAACCGGCTGAGATCGCCGACCTCCGCGGGGGCTGCGCCGACCACGTCGACCGCATCGGGCGGACGATTGTCGTTGCCGGCCGCTGGATGGCGACGGCGCAATGGCACGACGCGGGCGCTGGATTGAGGCCGCTCTGCGCTCATCGTGGGAAGCTCAGGCTGTTCATCGCATCAACGTGCATGAAAATAGCAAAAGCCTGGTTGCTTTTCGATGACCTTTGAGCTGTGTCGCCTCGGGTTTTTCCGCAAGAAGAGCCGCCGCGCTGCGAAGAACGCGCCGCCATGTTGCCGGAAGAGCTGTTGTCGAGATGAGACAGCCAGCTGCATCAACGACTTACGGTCATCCTTTCAATTACTGCTCGGAGTGACCGCCGACCAATCGACGGGTAACCCGGCGCCCTCGGCGTCGGCACGCATGGACGGGCGGGGCGCCGTTGCTTAGGTTCTACACCCGAGCACCCGTTCGGCCGATCGGACCCTCCGGTCGGACCTGCACCGGTACAGGCCTGTCGATGAAACCAACAACGATTCTCGTGATCGCGCTGATCCTCGGCGCGAGCGGCGCATGGGCGGCCGACTACACGGTCGGAAACATCGAGATCGATGGCCCGTGGTCGCGAGCAACGCCCAAAGGCGCCAAGGTGGCGAGCGGCTATTTGAAAATCACGAACACCGGCTCGACGGCGGATCGCCTGACGGGCGGAACATTCATCCCGGCGGGGGGCGTGGAGATCCATGAGATGTCCGTGGACCGGGGCGTGATGCGAATGCGCGAACTGAAGGGAGGGCTGGAGATCAAGCCGGGCGAAACAGTCGAGCTGCAGCCCAGTTCGATCCATCTGATGTTCACCAATCTGAGGCGTCCGCTGGCCAAGGGCGAGCACGTCAAGGGCACGCTCGTGTTCGAGAAGGCCGGTTCCGTCGAGGTCGAGTACGCCGTCGAGCCGATCGGTGCCAGCAAGCGGCAGCCGAGCGGCCATCCGGGCCATTGACGTCGTTCTACGGTTCCTTGAACGGCAGCGGCTGGTCCGGGTCGGTGGCGGCGCGGAACACGTTGAGCGTCATCGAAATCAGCGCGTAATACCCGATGATGCCGACGAGCTCGACGGTGCCGGTCGTGCCGAGATGCTTGAGCACGCGTCGGTAATTGCGATCGCCGACACGCCGCGCGCGGTAGAGCTCGATGATGAAATCATAAATGGCGCGCTCGTCGGCGGCAGCATCAGCCGGATAGCGTCCGGCCTTGATGTCACGGATGGTCTTGGCGCTCACTCCGGCCTTCTCGGCCATCGGCGCGTGCGCCTGCCACTCGTACTGGGCGCGCCACATCCGCGCCGTCGCCAGAATGGCGAATTCCGACTGTCGTGGGGAAAGCGAGGTCTTATAGCGGCAGTGCGCGCCCAGCGCCTGGGCGACCAAGCCGAGTTCCGGCGCATGCAGCCAGATCGCGAACGGACCGCTGAACTTGAACGTTCCGCGCGGCCCCGACGCGATGGCGTCGCACAAGGCGCGTTGCGCCGGGGTGAGGGACCCCTGTTCCGGCATCTCGAGACGCGGCGCGGGCCTTTTGGCGGGCATGAAACTCTCCAATGCATGGATGAAGGGGGGAACTCTCGTGTCGCGCTTGACGTTTTTCGTGTGTAACGCAGTCACTTCTTCTGATAATTTGCGAGACCACGAAGACTTGCGAATGACCAGCTTACTGTCCGCTCCCGACCTCCGCCAAGTCGCCGTTCTCCTCGACGTGGACGGCACCATCGTCGATTTCGCCCCGACTCCGCGCGAAGTCTTCGTCTCCGGGGCGCTGCGGCGGACCTTGCAATGTCTGCTGGAGCGGACCGGCGGAGCACTTGCCCTGGTGAGTGGACGTCCGCTCAAGGAACTGGATCTGCTGTTCGCACCGCTGCTGCTGCCCGCCGTCGGCGGTCATGGTGTCGAGATCAGGTCGGCCGCGACCGGGCCGGTGGATCGGATCGCGGCTAAGCCGTTGGGCGACGGACTCAGGCGGCGGCTCGCCACCATTGCGGCGTGGGGTCCCGGCATCATTCTTGAGGATAAGGACTACAGCCTCGCCATTCATTATCGTCTGGCGCCCGAGAAGGAGCAGACGATCCGCGATGCGGTGCTTGCCATCTGCGAGGAATGGGCCCCTGCATCGGTCGAGGTGCTGCCTGGCAAATTCGTTTTCGAGATCAAATCTACCGGGTTCGACAAGGGAACGGCCGTGCGCCAGTTGATGACGCGGCCGCCGTTCAAGGCGCGAAGGCCCATCTTCATCGGCGACGACACCACCGATGAGGCGGCCTTCGCGGTCATTCCGGAATTCGACGGCATGGGCATTGCGGTCGGCCGGAAGATTCCCGGCACCGCCGCCTGCTTCGAGACGCCCGCAGAGGTCCGCACCTGGCTGGCGCGGATCTCGCAGCTCGAGGAGGCCGCGGCGCCATAGGACAGCACAGCATCGGCCATTTCGATGATTCAACAGATCTCGTCCAACCAGACAGTCAGAACGTGGGCGGCATCGCAACGCGACGTTTTGCGCGGGGTACGAGCAACAGGATTGTCTCTCGATCAATTGGGACATAGGAATTAGCCACGCAGGACGGGGGCGTCCTGCGCCAAGTCGAGGAGGAGCGCGATTGGCCCGGCTGGTGGTGATCTCCAACCGTGTTGCGGTTCCCAGCGGTGACGGGAGCAGCCGGGCGGGCGGATTGGAAGTCGCGGTGCGGGCCACCTTGAAGCGCCATTCCGGCGTGTGGTTCGGGTGGAGCGGCCGGGTGGCTGCCCGCGGGAAGGTGACGACGCAGACAGTCGAGCACGACAGCCATAGCTACGTCGTCACGGATCTCACCGAAGAGGATTATCACGAATACTACAACGGATTTGCCAATCGGGTTCTCTGGCCGATTCTGCATTATCGGCTGGATCTCGCGGAGTTTTCGCGCCGGGATCTCACCGGATATTTGCGCGTCAACGAGCACTTCGCTTCACAATTGCACGGCATCCTGCGCCCCGACGACATGATCTGGGTGCACGACTATCATCTCATCCCGCTCGCCCGGGCGCTGCGCGAGCGCGGCCATGGCAACAAGATCGGGTTCTTCCTCCACATCCCGCTGCCGCCGCCGGACATTCTGACTGCCTTGCCGAAGCATGAGCGGCTTATCCCGGCGCTCTGTCACTACGACCTGGTGGGTTTTCAGACCGAAAACGATGCGAGCAACTTCGCGCGGTATCTGGCGCATGAATGCCGGCTGCCGTCGCGCGACCAGCGCACGTTCAGCGCCGGCGACCGGACGGTGCGCATCGACACCTTCCCGGTGGGTATCGAGACCGGCGAGTTCGGCCGCCTGGCGCGGCGCGCGGCGCGCTCGCCCTTCGTCAACGGCGTGCGCGAGAGCCTCGCCGGCCGCACCATGATCATCGGCGTCGACCGCCTCGACTACACCAAGGGCATTGCCTTGCGGATGGAGTCGTTCGAGCGCTTCCTGGCCGCCTATCCGGATTGGCAGGGCAAGGTCACCTACCTGCAGATCACGCCCAAGAGCCGGTCCGAGATCCAGGAATATGCCGACATGGAGCAGCAGATCAGCGCGACTGCCGGCCGCATCAACGGCAGCTACGGCGAGGCGTCATGGACGCCGATCCGTTACGTCAACAAGGCGCACAGCCGCACGGCGCTCGCCGGCCTCTACCGTTCCTCCCGTGCCGCCCTGGTGACGCCGTTGCGCGACGGCATGAACCTGGTGGCAAAGGAGTACGTCGCGGCGCAGGATGCCGACGATCCCGGCGCGCTCATCTTGTCGCGTTTTGCCGGGGCGGCAATCGAGCTCGATGCGGCGCTGCTGGTCAACCCTTACGATCCCGAAACCGTCGCGGCCGCGGTTGCGCGCGCGCTGTCGATGCCGCTCGACGAGCGCCGGGCGCGGCACGAAGCGCTGTATCAGGCGCTCGCCGCCAACAATATCAAGTTCTGGGCCGATCGTTTCCTCACCGTCCTGGCGCGGCCGCGCAAGCTTCCGGGCTGGTTGCGCCAAGTGAGCTCGCTGGTCAGCTAGGGCCCGCTTCCCAAGTTCGCAAACACTTGCGGCCTATTCTGATGCGAACTTCGGAATGGAAGGACGCTATGGCGTGTACTCATGAATCGCGAAGTTCGCACAATCGCTGGCTGATGTCGGCTGCCCTCGAAAGCGCCAGTTAGCAAACGTCTCGGTAGGTCCGAGTCGTGCCCCAGAAGCGGAAATCGTTTGCTCTTCAGAACACTTGCAGGTCGTGGCCGACCACAACGTCTCCTCGGTAGAGCTGTCTTATTTCCTTCAACAACGCATCTTCGGGATTTGCCAGCGTCATTGCACCACCGGGGTTGGCGCGATGATGGATGATAAGCAGCTGCGGCTTCACTCGCCTCGCCAACTCAGCCAGCTCCTTTGACGAGGTATGGTATCGACGTCGATATTCCTGCCATCTTGGCGAGACTTTGTCGTAGGTCTGTTGCGAGTAGGCTTCGTGAATCAGCACGTCGCAGCCCTCGGCGTGTTCGGCCAGGCTCGGCGTCGGCGCCGTGTCGCCGGAAATCACGATCGTCCTGTCCGGCGTCTCGAAGCGAAAGCCAAACGAATTTTTCATCGCCCCGTGTCGAACCGGAAATGCGGTCACGCGAATATTACTATCCGCGTAGATGCGGCCCGCACCGATCTCGTGCACGCGCACCGCGCATCCGGCTGGGGGGAGGCGATCGATCCCGTTCACCCGATTGGCGATGTCCAGCTTCCATGCTCGCAAGATACATGCCGTCATCGCCTTGAGGCCTTTCGGTCCATACACGTCCAGCGGCTTTTTTCGTCCCATGATCCACGGCGTCAGGATTAGGTCGGGGTAGCCCGCGGTGTGGTCGGCGTGCAGGTGGGTCAAGAAAGCCGTTCTGATGTTGACGATACCCGGCCCGAACGCGGCGGTGCCGTTCTGGTACGCCGCCGCCGCCCGGCGGACGATACCGGGGCCGAAATCGATCAGATAGGGCGTGCCGTTGACGACGATGGCGGTGGCCGGCCCGGAGCGTTCCGGATCGGGACGTGGCGTTCCGGTGCCGAGCATGACGATGCGGGTGGCCGGGTCGCGTTTCCGCTGCGTGGTCTTGCGAGAAGACATCGTTTGCGCCCGAGCGGTGAAGCCATCGAGAGCGATGACGTATTCATTCGACTTTGATGTCGGCCGCCTTGACGACCTCCGACCAACGCTCCGCGATGGACCTGAGGCGCCCTCTGGCTTCGGCTCCCGTGCTGCCAATGGGGGTCAATCCTTGAACCCGAAGTTTCTCGCGGAAATCGGACGATCGTAGCGCCTGCTGGACCTCGCGTTCGAGGATCGTCCGAACCGAATCGGGAACTCCCGCCGGCGCCAACAACACCTGGTAAAAGGCGACGTCGAAGTCGGGGTAGCCGGCTTCGATCACCGTCGGCACGTCCGGAGCAAGCTCGGTGCGTTGAGCGCTGGACACTGCAAGCGCTCTCAGCCGGCCCTCCTTCACGTGCTGGAGCACGCCCGGTGCCGCCACGAAGCCTGCCGGAACCTGGCCGCTGATCAGGTCCGTCACCACCTGAGCATTGCCGCGATAGGGCACGTGTGTGGCTGAAAACCCGGCCCGCATCCGGAAATACTCCATCGTCAGTTGACCCGGGCTGCCGCTCCCGCCGCCGCTGCCGAAAATCATCGGCTGCTCCCTTTTCTTTGCATAGGCGACGAAATCAGCCAGCGAGCTCGCGGGCAATGAAGGATGCACGACGAGCATTTGCGAGAATGCCACGACGATGGAGATCGGGCTGAAATCCCGCTCCGGATCGAACGGCAATTTCTTGTACACTGCCGGATTCACCGTCAGCGGCGTGTCCAGCACCAGGAGAAGCGTGTGACCGTCGGGCGCGGCTTTCGCGACCGCTTCGGTGCCGATGTTGCCGGCTGCGCCCGGCCGGTTGTCGACGATGAAGGGCTGCTTCAAGCTCACCGAGAGTTTCTCGGCGAGCAGACGTGCGACCAAATCGAGCGGCCCTCCGCCCGGAAACGGTACGACGAGCTTGACGACGCTGCTCGGATAGGTCTGTGCCAAACCTGCGCTGACGCAGCCGAACAGGGTTGCGCCGGCGATGGCCGCCGCGGCGCTGCGCCGTGTCGGCCGGGAAGCCGCGATTCGACCCCTCATCGAGGCGTCCTCCGTTAAACAGATCACGATTGAACGTTATTTCGAATCTCCATAATCGAATAATTCTATGTTATGAGGCTAACATAACCGTTTCGATAAGGAGGGGTGGATGCAGTGGGAGGAGCGCATCGGACGACGTCTCAAGCTGCGCGACCTGCACATCCTTCTTGCCGTGGTGCAGCGGGGCAGCATGGCGCAGGCCGCCGCCGAGCTGGCCATCTCCCAACCCGCCGTATCGAAAGCGATTGCCGATATGGAGCATACGGTGGGGCTTAAGCTTGTCGATCGCACTCGCCGCGGGATCGAGCCCACGATGTATGGCCAAGCGCTCATCAGGCGCGGACTCGCCGTTTTCGACGAGCTGCGGCAGGGCGTTCAAGAGCTCGAGTTTTTGGCCGATCCGACGCGGGGAGAATTGCGGATCGGAACCTCCGAAGGCATGGCGGCTGGTTTCCTGCCGGCTGTCGTCGATCGCCTTTCGCGCCAGTATCCGGGGCTCCTCTTGAATGTCAGCCAAGCGGTGTTTGCGACGGCACAGTACCGCGAGCTGCGCGAGCGCAACGTGGATCTATTGCTAGGCCGTATGTTCGTGCCGTTCAAAGAGGATGATCTCGACGCCACAGTGCTGTTCGACGACCAAGTGGTCATTGTCGCCGGTCGGGAGAGCCGGTGGGCTGGCAAGCGCCGCCTGGCGCTTGCGGATCTGATGGACGCCTCGTGGATCCTGCCGCCCGCGGGAAGCGCGCCCGGCACTCTCGCCTTCGAGGTGTTTCGCGCCAGCGGTCTGGAGATGCCGATCGCGCCGGTGACGACCCTCTCGATTCACCTCTGCTGCAGACTGCTCGCGACCGGGCGCTTTGTTGCGACGTTGCCCGGCTCGATCATGCATTTCAGCGGTGTGGGCACTTCCCTCAAGGTCCTGCCCGTCACGCTGCCTCCTCAGCCCCGCCCCGTCGGTATCGTGACCTTGAAAAATCGCACTCTTGGTCCGATCGCGCAGCTCTTCATCAACTGCGCTCGGGAAACTGCAAGGCCACTGACGAAAGCGCCGAACTAGACGCAAGGCCTATTGGGGCGGGCGGATTCTCGGGCACGGATATGCGAAGTTTGGGTTCGGGGCACTAGACCTGCGCCGGCTGCTCGGCTCGCTGCTCCACCGGCTTGCGGGCGCGGCCGAGATTGAAGGCGGAGTTGACCAATGCCACATGCGAAAAGGCCTGCGGGAAATTTCCCAAAAATCTTTTGATCGCCGGGTCGTATTGTTCGCTCATCAGGCCGACATCGTTGCGTAGCGTCATCAGCCGCTCGAACAGACGGTACGCATCCTCGAGACGCCCGAGCATCACATAGGCGTCCACCAGCCAGAAGCTGCAGGCGAGAAAAACGCCTTCCCCGGGCGGAAGGCCGTCCTCCGTCCGCTGCGTATCGTAGCGGCGCACGAACCCGTCCACCATCAAGCTGCGCTCGATCGCTTCGACGGTCCCGCGGATGCGGGAATCGGTTGGCGGCAGGAAGCCGGTCGAGGGCAACAGCAGCAGGCTGGCGTCGAGTTCCTTGGTGCCGTAGCACTGGACGAAGCTGCCGAGCTCGCGATCAAACCCGCGGGTACACACGTCGGCGTGGATGGCGTCGCGCACCTTGCGCCAATGGCCAACCGGCCCGAGCAGACCGAACTGTTCCGCGCTCTTGATCGCGCGGTCGAATGCCACCCAGGTCATGACCTTCGAATAGGTGAAATGGCAGGGCGGGCCGCGGATCTCCCAAATCCCTGCGTCAGGCTCCTGCCAGATCTTTTCCACGTGGTCGAGGAACGCGCGCTGCAGCTCCCATCCCGAAGCGCTCATGCCGAGCCCGTGACGCCGCGCGATATGCAGCGCGTCCATGAGCTCGCCATACACGTCGAGCTGCAGCTGGTCGTGTGCCGCATTGCCGATCAGCACCGGCTGCGCCCCTTCATAGCCTGCGAGCCATGGCACTGCCCATTCGGTGAGGCGCCGCTCGCCGGCAATGCCGTACATGATCTGCATTTGATTGGGGCTGCCGGCCACCGCCCGCAGCAACCATTCGCGCCAGGCATCGGCCTCTTCGTAATAGCCGCCGTTCATCAAGGCGAGCAGGGTGAAGGTTGCGTCGCGCAGCCAGCAGAAGCGATAGTCCCAGTTGCGCGGGCCGCCGAGCTGCTCGGGCAGCGACGTCGTGGGCGCCGCGATGATCCCGCCCGTCGGCGCATAGGTGAGCGCCTTCAACGTCAGCAACGAGCGCGTGATGGCATCGGGCCAAAGCTCGCCGGCATCGCAACGCGAGGCCCAGCCGGTCCAATAGGATTCGGTCGCCGCGAGAGCGGTGAACGGGTTGGGCGGAGCCATCGGCGGCAGATGCGACGCGCTGTAAGTGAGGACGAATGGCAGGGTGTGCCCCGCGGTGATGACGAAGTCGCCGACGGTCTTGAGCCCCTGTCCATGCAGGCCCACCGGAGTCCGCAAGACCAGCATATCGGGACCGGCGATCGCCCTGAGCGCGCCGTCTTCGAGCCGCGTGACCCAAGGAACGATCGCCCCATAGCCGAAGCGGATCACGAGCTCGACCCGCATCGGCAGCGCGCCGCGTTCGCCGACCACCAGACGGATGAGATCGCAACGCTTGTCCGGCATCGGCATGAAGTCGATCAGCGTCGCGGCGCCGTCTTCGCTCTCGAACCGCGTTTCCAGGATCAGCGTGTTGGCGCGGTAGCGACGCGTGACGCGCGTCGCCGGATCGCGCGGCGCGATGATCCAGCGGCCGTTCGCGGGCGTCCCCAACAGCGCGGCGAAGCAGGCGTCGGAATCGAACCGCGGCCAACACAGCCAGTCGATCGAGCCGTTGCGGCCGACCAGCGCCGCGCTCTCGCAGTCGCCGATGATCGCATAGTCCTCGATGCGGCAGGGCATGGTCTCAAACGGTGAAATCGATGATCGTTTTGATGTCGCCGTATCGGCGCTCGAGCGCTTCGCCCCATCGCTCGAGCGGGACGCGGCGCGTGATCAGGCGCTCCAGCCAACTCCTGTCGGCTTGTGCCAAAGCTTGCGCGGCCATTTCGTAGTGGCTCCGATTGGCATTCACGGCACCGAACATGACGTCATTATCGAGCACCGTCTTTCGGTTTAACAGGCCGATGTCCATCTCGATCACGTGACTGGGAGTGACGCTGAGAAGACACGCGATCCCGTCGGGTGCGGTGCGGCCGAGGATTTCGCCGATCACGGCAGCCGCCCCGGTGCATTCCATCACGATGTCGGGGCGGATCGCGTCGATGTCGTCGAGGCTTGCGTGATGGGTCCCTCCGAGCTCGCGCACGAGGGCCGGTTTCGGTCCGTCGCGGTTGCGATCGAAGACATGCAGCTCCAGGTTGCGCTGTGCTCCTATGAGGGCCGCGAGCAGGCCGATCGGACCCGCCCCGGTGATCAGCACGCTGCGCGGCCGCCACCAGCGCGCGCGCTTGCCGATGCGCTCGACATGGTCCCATGCCTTGGCCACGATGCTGGTGGGCTCGAGAAGGACGGCAAACATCCCGAGCGACGCATCGACCCTGACGGCGAATTCGGGTTCGACCCGGAACCGCTCGGAGCCGAAGCCGTGGCGCGCCTTGATGCCGCGCTCGGTATAGAGGCCGTTGCGGCACAGGTCCCACTCGCCGGCCGCACAGGCCGGGCAGGGAACCGGATCCGGACGGCGCACGATGCCGACCACGTGGTCCCCGGCGGCAAACGGGCCATGGCTCGCCTGCTCGACGACGCCGAGGGACTCATGGCCGAGAATGAGGCGGTCGTGACCGGGCGGGGCCTCCCCGTACTCTGCGGCCACGATATCCCGGTCGGTGGCGCAGACGCCGAGCGCGAGCGTGCGGACGAGAAGGGAGCCATCGTCCAGAGGCGGCTCCGGCATGTCCTCCAATCGGGCGGAGTCCTTGACCCCGGGTGTGAGCGTGATGGCACGCATCGGATGGCCTCGATTGTCGGCAAATAATCGATCCGTACGGGAGATCAATCGTGGGGATACTCCAAGCGCGATGAATCGTTCCGATATCGGGCGGAATGGCTCCCGATCCGAACCGCCGAGCGCTCTCCGGCGTTGCGCCGACATGCATGAATTGCCGGAGGTGTGCCATGGACGGGATCGGACGCAAGCTGTGGGCGATTGCCGAGGGTTATATTCCCTCCGCAAGCTCCTCTTCCGATCGCGCCCTCGTTTCGCACGAGACCGCGTGCATCCTCAATGCCGGCAATCGCGAGGCGCGGATCACCATCATGATCTATTTCGCTGATCGCGAGCCGGCCGGGCCCTATCGGATCATCGTGCCGGCGCGCCGCACCTACCATCTGCGGTTCAACGATCTCGAAGACCCCGCGCCCGTGCCGCGCGACACCGACTATTCGTCCGTCGTCGAATCGGACGTGCCGATTGTGGTACAGCATACAAGGCTTGATTCGCGCCGCGCCGAAATTTCTCTCATGTCCACACTGGCCTATTCCCAGGCCTGAGCAGCTCTGCCCGCATCCGGGAACCGTTAGTCCGGCTGTGCGTTGCTGTCTGAAAACGCGGGGCACGAGGAGAGACTCTCACATGCGTATCGCGCAGATCGCCCCCTTGATGGAGAGCGTGCCGCCGCGCCTGTATGGCGGCACCGAACGGATCGTCTCCTACCTGACCGAGGAGCTGGTGCGGCTCGGGCACGACGTGACGCTGTTCGCCAGCGGAGATTCCGTCACCTCCGCCGAGCTCGCTGGCTGCGCGGTCACCGCGCTGCGACTCGATCCTGCCGTCCAGGACCCGATCCCGCATTACATGCTCATGCTCGACCAAGTGCGCGAGCGGGCCGAGGAATTCGACATTCTGCATTTCCATATCGACATGTTCCATTTCCCCTTGTTCCGTCCGATGGCAGGCCGCACGCTCACCACCCTGCATGGCCGCCAGGACCTCCCTGATCTGCGGGCGTTCTATTTCGGATTCCGGGACATGCCCCTGGTGTCGATCTCGCATGCGCAGCGCGAGCCGCTGCCGCATGCACGATTCATCGGCACGGTTCATCACGGCATCCCGATCGACCTGCACCAGCCGGTGTATCGGCCGGGCGGCGGGTACGTGGCGTTCCTGGGACGAATATCGCCGGAGAAGCGTCCAGATCGCGCCATCCGTATTGCACGAAAGCTCGGAATTCAGCTCAAGATCGCCGCCAAGGTCGACAAGGTCGACGAGGCCTATTTCCGTGATCAGATCGCACCGCTGTTGAAGGAGCCTGGTGTCGAGTTCATCGGTGAGATCAATGAACGGGATAAGCAGCAGTTCCTCGGCGAAGCGCTGGCGTTGCTGTTCCCGGTGGCCTGGCCGGAGCCGTTCGGCCTGGTGATGATCGAGGCGATGGCCTGCGCCACTCCGGTTCTGGCGTTCCGTTGCGGGTCGGTACCCGAAGTGGTGGACGACGGTGTCTCCGGCCGCATCGTCGACACCGAAGAGCAAGCGGTGGGCGCGCTCGAGGAGATCCTGGCATTCGACCGGCCGGCGATTCGGCAGCGCTTCGAGGAAAGATTCACCTCGACCCGCATGGCGAAGGATTACCTTTCGATCTATCGGGCGCTGCGCAGACAGCGTAAAAGCATTGTCGAGTCTGAGTCGGACGTACCGCTTCAATTGCAACACATCGGCGACCATGGCTTGACGGCGCATGTCGACTGAAACTTTGCCGGCCCCCGCGGGGGCCGCGGCGATTCAGGAAATTTCCTTCTACATTCCGGCGACCGGTCCCGCCACCAGGCCCCGGCGCACGCTGAAGCACAACGACACGTTCCTCGTGGTCGATGCCCACGGCGACATCGGCGCCTCGGCCGGCGGTCCGGATGGGCTGTTTCACGACGATACGCGTTTTCTGTCGCGGTTCGAAGTTCTCATCAATGGCATGCAGCTGCTGCTGCTCGGCTCTAATGTGCGCGACGACAATGCCATCCTGAACGTCGATCTGACCAATCCCGACTTTTACTTCGACAAGCGCCTCGTCCTGGAGAAGGACACGTTGCATCTCGATCGCACCGTGTTCCTGTGGCGCGATGCAGCGCTCCAGCGGCTGGCGCTGCGCAACTACGGATCGCGTGCCGTCAAGGTGGTCCTGTCGATCGGGTTCGACAGCGATTTCGCGGACGTGTTCGAGGTGCGCGGCATGCGACGCCCGCGTCGCGGCACCGCCAAGCGCGTGGTCAAGCGAGCGAACGAGGTCGTTCTCACGTATATGGGATTGGACGGCGTGACGCGGGCGACCGCTGTCCACTTCGACCCGGCACCCACCAAGATCGCCGAAACGACGGCGTCCTACCACATTGCGCTGCCGCCCGGACAAGCGACCTCGCTGTTCGTCGCGCTTCGCTGCAATCCGCAAACCCCGGAACCCGTTCCCTTCCTGCACAGCCTGCATCGCGCGCACCGTGAATTGCGCCAAGCAGCCCGCGGCAGGGCGGTGGTCCAGACCTCCAATCTACTGTTCAACGAGGTGCTGTGTCGGTCGATGGCCGATCTCTCCATGCTGGTCACCGAGACGGCGCATGGACCTTACCCGTACGCCGGCATTCCCTGGTACTCGACCACGTTCGGTCGCGACGGCCTGATCACGGCGATGCAGATGCTGTGGGTCGATCCGCGGATCGCCCAGGGTGTGTTGAACCGGCTGGCGGCGCTCCAGGCCAAGACCACGGATGCCAAATCCGATGCCCAGCCGGGAAAGATCCTGCACGAAATGCGCGCCGGAGAGATGGCGGCGCTGGGCGAGGTGCCGTTCGGACTCTATTACGGGAGTGTCGACTCCACGCCGCTCTTTGTCCTGCTCGCAGGGCTTTATTTCGAGCGGACCGGCGACATCGCCACGCTCAAGTTCCTGTGGCCTGCGATCGAAGCGGCGCTCGACTGGATCGACGGCCCCGGCGATTCGGACGGCGATGGCTTCGTCGAATACGCGCGCGCCACCGAGCAGGGACTCGCCAATCAGGGATGGAAGGACTCCCTCGACGCCGTCTTCCACGCCGACGGTCGCCTGGCCGAAGGACCAATCGCGCTCGCCGAGGTGCAGGGCTATGTCTTCGCCGCCAAGCGGCTGGCCGCCCAATGCGCGCGCCGGCTGGGATTCCAAGATCGCGCGGTCGCGCTGGAAACCGAGGCGCGCGATCTCGCCGCGCGCTTCGAGCGTGCCTTCTGGTGCCCCGAGATCGAGATGTATGCGCTTGCCCTCGACGGCGCCAAGGAGCCGTGCCGCGTGCGCACGTCGAATGCCGGCCAGGTGCTGTTCTCCGGCATCGCCCAGCCGGATCGCGCCGCCATGGTGGCGAGCACCTTGATCAGTCCGGAGTTCTTCTCCGGCTGGGGCATCCGCACCGTGTCGCGCCGGGAGGCGCGCTATAACCCGATGTCGTACCATAACGGCTCGATCTGGCCGCATGACAACTCGTTGATCGCGCTCGGCCTCGCCCGCTACGGCTTCAAGTCCGCGGTGGACCGGGTGTTCAAGGGCCTGTTCGATGCCGCGGTCTATATGGATTTTCGCCGGCTGCCGGAATTGTTCTGCGGGTTCCAGCGCTCGCGCGGGCGCGGCCCGACGCTCTATCCCGTCGCCTGCTCGCCGCAGGCGTGGGCGGCCGCCACGCCGTTTTGCCTCCTGCAAGCCTCGCTCGGCCTCGAGGTCGATCCCGCCGCGCGGCAGATCCGGCTGAACAATCCGCATCTCCCGCCCTTCCTCGACGAGGTGATCCTGCGCCAGATCAGCGTGCGGGACGCGCGCGCCGATATTGCGCTCCATCGCCGCGGCAATACCGTCTCGGTGCAGGTGATCGACATGCAGGGCGAGGTCGAGGTCTCGGCGCTTTATTCGGGATGAGGCCCGCCGCCGGCGGCCAGTGCTGCCCTTCCTTTGCCGAAACCCAACCGGCGCAACGGCTTGCGGTCATTTCCGGTTGCGGCATCAGGCAGCATGATCTTATCCTCGGATCATGATAGGTCCCGATCCACGCGGGTCTCATCCAAATCGGCATCAAGGGAGGAATTCGATGTCCAGCCAAGCTCCGGTCGCACGCACTCCGGGCGCCACGCGCGCCGGTGCCGGCGAGTACGTTTTTGATCTCGCGAAGGTCAACAAAATCAAGGGCGGTCCGGATTATTCCAGCGTCGAGGGCGGCTGCGTCGAAGGCGACCGCATGATCGTCGCCTTGATGCGCATGCCGGCGGGAACCGGCGCCGAGCCGCATTCGCATCCGAACGAGCAATGGATCTACATCCTCGAAGGAACTTTCAAGGCCAAGGTCGGCGACAAGGAGGTCGAGGCCAAGCCCGGCTCGGTCCTCTACATCCCGTCCAACGTGGTGCATTCCGGCAAGGCGACGCCGGACCGGGATGTCGTGTTCTTCACCGTCAAGGACGCCTCGCATAGCCTGCACGGGATGAAGGCCGCATAGGCATGGCGACGCGAAAAGCGACAAACGTTCGCAGAGGAGAATGAAATGAAGCGAGTTTCCTTGCTGCTGGCGGCCGTGTTGCTTGCCTGTGCGGGCACCGCAATGGCGCAGGACAAGTACCCGAGCAAGCCGGTGAAGATTCTGGTGCCCTATGCGCCGGGCGGAGCGACCGACATCATCACGCGCGTGGTCGGCGAGCAACTGCGCCAGAGCCTCGGCCAGCCATTCGTGGTGGAGAACAAGGCCGGCGCGTTCGGCATTCTGGCGCTCGAGGAAATGGCGAAGTCGCGGGCGGACGGCTATACGCTGATGGTCGGCAACGTGTCGACCAACGCGATCACGCCGGTCCTGTTCAAGGAGAAGCTCAAGATCGATTACGACAAGGACGTCGTGTCGGTCACCCGCATGGCCACGCTGCCGTCGTTCTTCATCGCGAGCGTGAAGGATTTCGCGCCCAAGACGTTGGCGGAATTCGTCGACTACGCCAAGAAGAATCCCGGCAAGGTCCGCTATACCAGTGCCGGCGTCGGGAGCTTCCCGCATTTCGACACGGAGATTTTCGCCAAGCGCGCCGGCATCGATATGGTCCACATTCCGATCAAGGCGGGGGCATCGGGCATGCTCAACGACCTGGTCAACGGCGACGTGCAGGTTGCCTTCATCAATGTCGCGACGACGGGCGCGATGGTCAAAGCCGGATCGCTGAAACCGCTGGCGGTCGTCAGCGAGCACCGCCTGGCGGAGTATCCGGATGTCCCCACCATGGCGGAGGCGGGCTATCCCGGGGTGGGAACGCTGCATTGGCAGAGCATGCTGGCGCCGGCCGCGACGCCCAAGGACGTGATCGACACGCTGCATAAGGCGGTCGGCGAGGCGCTGCAAACCAGTCAGGTGCAGGAGGCCTTCAAGAAGCAGCTGATCGAGGCAACGCCGAGCAAGTCGCCGGAGGAGGCCAAGGCGTGGCTCGCCAACGAGATCGCCACCTGGAAGAAGATCACCGGCGAGATCAAGATCGAGATGAACTGATCGCGCGTGTATTTGATCTGACTATCCTCGTCGTCATGGCCGGGCTTGTCCCGGCCATCTCGCTTAGGCTGGCAAGGTCGTGCCCAACTAAGCAAGATTGCCGGGCCAAGGCCCGGCAACGGCAACTTGGTAAGTCGTCGCGCAAAACCGCTGGCATGAGACCGTCTTGCTCGTGAATGCGAGCTAGCCGTCGTCTTGCCACGGAAAATCCGACGCCTTCTCGGCGAACAACCAAGCCCCAACGCCGAGTGCCTCGGGGAAGGGCGCCGCAAGCGCCGCGCCGCTGGCACGGGCGCGCATGCCGCCCCGGCGCAGCACGGTCTCCGCATCACGCAGGGATCGCACAAGAAGGCCACAGGCACCCATGAAGGGCAGCCGCGGGATGGCAGTTTCCGGCAGAATCGCGGTGAATCCCTCCGCGGTGACAAGCTCCAGCCGTCCGCGGTCGAGGCGAACCGTCCGACCCAACGGCGACGCGATGGCCGGTCGGCCGGTGAAGCGCGCAAACCGCTGTGCCGCTTCGTCCACGTCGGCGACCGCGATCATGAGAGCGGCAAGCGCCACGCTGCCATTGGGATGGGCGAGCCAGCGCTTCTGCCACACTGTTTCCTCGGTCCGGTGGGTGAGGATCTGGATGCGGCCCTCGGCCATCGCGCCGGGCTCAACACGCGCGATGGTGAATGCCGCGGTGCCGGGCCCGGTCTCGGTGTCCACCGGGCGCTGCATCTCGGTGAGCGGCCGCATGCGAAAGCCATCAGCAGCGAGCCGTCGATGCGCCGTGCTGGCATCGGCGACCGCGAACGCCGCGAGATGAAGGCCGGGATAGTGCGCGAGCGCTCCATCGAGCTCGCGGCCGAGCGGGGTGTCGGCGGTCTTGAACAGGACTTCCGAATAGCCGCGCTCGAGCATGACGGCGATGTTGCCGGTGCCGGTCAAAGCCCCGTCATCACGATTGACCTGGACGGAGCGTGGCGTCGGGGCAAAGCCCGCCCGGACCAGGGCCTCGGCGGCCGCTGTCGCATCGCGCACGAAATGCCCGACATGGTCGAGAAAGATCTCATCACCCGTCGGAAGCTGACGGTCCAGGTCGGGAGCGCCCCGCACCACAATTCTCCGCTGCTCGTTTGCGCAACATGGTAAGACAAAGGCGTCAACGTTTGGGAGATCTGCGGGATCACGCGCGTGCGGAAATCCCGGATCGAGGACGAGGGCATACCGATGCACCGACGTGGCATGCTGGCGCTAGTCGCATCCTTGGCGATGACGGCCCTGCCGGTGTTGGCCTTCGCCCAGGGCACCTATCCGGAGCGGCCGATCAAACTGATGGTCGCATTCTCGGCGGGCGGGGTGAACGACGCTGTTGCCCGCCATTGGGCGGAGCGGATGAAGCCGCTGCTCGGGACCGTCTACGTGGAGAACCAGGGGGGCGGCACCGGGACCATCGGGACAGCGGAGGTCGCCCGCGCCCAGCCCGACGGCTATACGATCGTGCTCGGCAGCACCAGCACGATGGTGCTCAATCCGATGACCATGGCCAAGGTCCCGTACGACGCGGCCAAAGACTTCGTGCCCATCACCATTCTCGCGGTCTCCACCACCTCCATCGTGGTGCACCCGTCGGTGCCGGTGAAAACTGTGCGAGAGCTCGTGGCGTATGCCAAGGCCAATCCCGGCAAGCTTTCCTATGGGTCGGCCGGAACCGGCACGATGAGCAATCTCGCCGGCGAGCTGTTCAAGCAGATCACCGGCCTCAACGACCTCGTCCACATCCCGTACAAGGGTGCGGGTCCTGGGCTCACCGATCTCGTCAGCGGACACATTCCGGTGATGAGCCCGAACATCACCGGTCAGGTGCTGGAGCTGCATCGCACCGGCAAGATCCGCATCCTCGCGGTCAACGGACCGGAGCGGCTCAAGGCGGCACCGGAGATCCCGACGGCAATCGAGGAGGGATTGCCGAACATGATCGGCCTCCTCTTCCTCGGCCTGTTCGCGCCCGCCGGCACGCCCAAGCCCGTGGTCGATCGCATTGCCGAGGCCACCGCTAAGGCCATGGCGGATCCGGAGTTCCAGAAGGTGCTGGTCGCCTCCGGCCTGGAGGCGATTGCCGATTCCAACTCGGAGAAGGCAAAGGCTTTCATCGACGCCGAGATCGCCCGTTGGGGTCCGGTCGTGAAGGCGGCGGGCTTCAAGGTGGAATAGCCGCTTGACTCCGTAGGGTCGGCAACGGCGCGCGATCGCGGCGTTGAACGGTGGGCGAGCGATCGTCGCAACGATCGCGAGGGAAATTCGCGATCGCGCGGTTCCCTCGCCGCTTATGGCGGCTCGCCCACCATCAGCGTTGCAACAGGCGAATTTGCCCACCCTACGAACTGGCCGCAGCAGCGACTCGTTCCTCTGCCAAGCGGCGCAAGGCCGCGCGGTCGACCTTGTTGGTGGACGCGAGCGGCAGCTCGTCGAGGAACCAAACGAAGCGCGGGTGCTGATAGGCGGGTGCGTTCGCCAATGCGAAGCGCTTCACGTCCTCCTCGGCGAGCGTGCGGCCCGGCTCGGGTATCACGAAGGCGACCGGCTTCTCCCCCTTGATCTCGTCGTCGATCGGGATGACGCACGCCTGCGCGATGTCCGGATGGCGCTCCAGCATGCGCTCGACGTCGGCCGGGTAGATGTTTTCCCCGCCCGACACGAACATGTCGTCGGTGCGGCCGACGAAATAGTGAAAGCCTTGCGCGTCGCGGCGAAAAACGTCGGCGGTGACGTAGTAGCCGTCGGCCGTGATCGGGACCGGCAGTTCCGGCCGGTTGTGATAGCCGAGCATCACCGCCGGACATTTCATCTCCAGCACGCCGCAATCGGCATCGCGGTTGTCGCCATCGACGAGGCGAAGCTTAACCTTGGGATGCGGATAACCGACCGAAAGCTCGGGCTGCGGCAGCCCCTCGGGATGCGGCCCGAACACGACCGGGCCGGCTTCGGTCGTGCCGTAAGCATTGGTGACGCCGGCGTGCGGCAGGATACGGCGGAGTGCCTGCATCAGGCTGTGGCTGACCGGCGCCGAGCCCATGCGGACGAACTCGACGCTCGAAAGATCGGTGCGCGCCAGCAGGTCGGTCTCGCGCAGCATCATGGCGATCATGGGCGGCACGGCGGTGAGCCAGGTGCAGCGATAACGGCCGATCGCCGCGATGTAGGCGCGCGCGTCGAATTGCGGCAGCATCACAATGGTGGCGTGCGCCGCGCAGGCGAGCTTGCTGAGCGCCAGCGCATTCATGTGGTAGAGCGGCGCGGCGATGAGATAGCGGTGGTGGGACAGGTCCTGGCCGCCGAGGCGGGTCTCGACCACCCAAAGGTGGCCTCGGTGCGAAAGCACGACGCCCTTCGGCGCGCCGGTCGAGCCCGAGGTGTAGAGGAACATCGCCGGCTCATTCGTGGCCGGTATGATCGCCTCGAACGGCCCCGGATCGAGGAAGCGGTCGAAACCGTCGGCACGATCATCGCCGAACTGAATGGCCGGGATGTCGTGCGGACAGTCGGCACGGCGTCGGATATCGCAGAACACGAGCTTGGCGCCGGCATCCTGAATGATGAAATGGATGGTATGGCGCGGAAACTTGAAATTGACCGGCACCGCGACGAGGCCCGCGCGCATGATGCCGAAATAGGCGGCGAGATATTCGCACCCGTTGGCGGACAGGATGGCAACCCGTTCGCCGCGCTTGAGCCCGCGCCGGAGCAGGGCGCGCGCCGCCCCGTTCGCCATGCGGTCGAGCTCGGCATAGGTGAACTGCCGCTCGCCGCCTGAGCCGCCGAGATCGATGATTGCGGTTTTGGAGAGATCGCAATCGTGGCGGATCAGATCGCCGAGGTTTTTGAAGTGAGGCATCGACAAGACCTATGCCCGCGGCCTCCGGCTTTGATTCTGAGCGTCGCGGCAAACTCCACCTCTCCCCGCGTGCGGGGAGAGGTCGGATTCCGAGCGCAGCGCAGCGGAGCGAAGGAATCCGGGTGAGGGGGCATCTTCGCGAGTCTGAGCCTGTGGAAACGCCCCCTCACCCGACTTGCTTTCGCTTCGCTAACGCTCCGCTCGCAAGTCGACCTCTCCCCGCACGCGGGGAGAGGTGCAGTATGTGGCACGCTCTGCGCGTCGAAAACATCTTTCAGCTCTTGGGGGGTGCGGTGTAGTAAGTGCCGCGCCCGCTCGCCAGGAGCTTGCCCTGCTGGTCGAACACCTGCGCCTCGCAAGTCGCGAATTGGCTGCCGAATTTGACGATCCTTCCGCGCGCCGTCAGGTCGCCCGGCAGCGCCGCGTTGTGGTAATCGACGCGCAAATCGATCGTCGGGACGCCGCGGCCCACGCGCCTGATCAAGGCCCAGTCCGCCGCCAGATCGATGAGCGCTGCGATCACGCCGCCGTGGGTGTAACGCCGCTCCGGGTTGACCACCCACTCCTCGCGCCAGGTGGCGGTGAGCTCGATGCCGTCGTCGTGCACGGCCATGACCTTGAGGCCGAGCCATTGGTGATAGGGGCCCCGCGTAACCACCTCCTGCACGCGTTCGACCGTCCATTCGTCGCTCATCGAGCCCTCCGTCACGGCATCACGACGACCTTGCCGATCACCTCGCGGTCCTGGATCAGTCGCAGGCCTGCGGCGGCCTGCTCGAGCCGCAGCACCTTGTCGATGACCGGCTTCATCTTGCCGTCCTGGATCAGCTGCAGCAGGGCCTGCAAATTGTCGTCGTAGAAGCTGTTCGACCCGATGATCTTGAGCTCGAAGCTCCACACGTAGCGCAGGTCCTCCTTCGGGTCGTGGCCGGCGGTGGCCCCGCACACCAGGAGCTTGCCGCCGCGCTTGAGGCACCGCAGCGATGGCACCCATGTGTCGCCGCCGGTGAAGTTGATCACCACGTCGACTCCGCCTTCGTAGGAGCGGCGCTGCGGCTTGCCGTAGCGTTCGATCGCCCATTTCGAGAAATCCAAAGCGCCCGTGTCGATGACTTCGTCGGCGCCGAGCTGCTTGAGCAGCTCCATCTTCTTGGCGCTGCTGGTACCGGCGATGACCTCGGCGCCGATGAGCTTCGCCAGGATCACGCAGCCGGTGCCGACCCCGCCGCTCGCGCCGAGCACCAGCACGCGGTCGCCGGCCTGCACGGTCCGATGCGTGATCAGCATCCGGTGCGCGGTGCCGTAGGCGACCGGCAGCGAAGCCGCGTCTTCGAAGCTCACGCCCGCCGGCATGGCCACGAGCTGGTCGGCGGCGACGAGGCAGAATTCAGCCATCCCGCCGTCGAGCATCTCGCCCATGAGCCCCTTCTTCTTGTTGACCGGATTGACGAGAACGCGGTCGCCCACGCTCCAGCCGGCGACGCCGGATCCGACCTCGGCGATCTCACCTGCCATGTCGAGGCCGATGATCACCGGGAGCGGCACCTTGATGCCGGGCATGCCGCGCACGGTGAACACGTCGTGGTAATTGAACGAGGAGGCGCGCACGCGAATGACGACATGACCATCCATTGCGCGGGGGGCCGGGTAGTCGGTAACGACCTCCAAATCGTCGAGCCCGCCGTGCCGGCGTAGAACCAAGGCTCTCATGGTTTGGTGCTTGCCCCCGTGATTGCCGTTAAGCTTTGCTCTAAGTAGCTTACGCCACGACTGCCAACAATGCCGCGCCGCCTCCTTGCTTGTCGGATCGAGGCGCTTGCAGGAGAGCACGATGCAGGAGAACTTCCGCCAGTTTCTCGACCGGCTGCGGCAGACCGGCGAGCTCATCGATCTCCACCAGGCGGTCGATATCCGCCACATCGCCACGCTGGTCGACCAGGCGAAGACGGCGCTCTATTTTCACAACGTGATCGGCTACGGCATGCCGGTCGTCTCCGGCATCATCCGCTCGCGCGAGCGCGCGATCATGTCGCTCGGCTGCGACAGCTATGCCGAGATCGAGGCCAAGCTCAAGCAGGCGATCGATCGCCCCATTCCGCCCAAATACGTCAAGACGTCGCCGACCCGCGAAGTGATCATGGCCGGAGACGAAGTCGATCTCTACCGGCTGCCGATCCCGATGTCGTCGATCTATGACGGCGGTCCGATGATCACGGCCGGCGTGGTGATCGCCCGCGATCCCGAGCTCGGCATGAACAGCGGCATCTACCGGTTCATCGTCAAGGAGAAGAATCTCACCGGCATCGACATCGTCACCCCGAACAATATGCGGCTGTTCGCGCAGCGTGCCTACGAGGCGGGCCGCCCGTGCCCGATCTCGATCAGCATCGGTACGCATCCGATCGAGATCACCGGGTCCGGATATCGCGCGCCGCTCGGCGTCGACGAGATGGCGATCGCCGGCGGATTGCGTGGCGTCCCGGTCGAGCTCGCTCCCTGCCACACGATCGACCTGCCTTACATCGCCGACGCCGAGATCGTGCTCGAGGCGGAGATCCTGCCGACGGGCTGGACCTGGCCGGAAGGACGCTTCGGCGAATTCACGCGGCTGATGGGCGGCCTGCACTGGAACCCGTTGGTGCGCATCAAGGCGATCTCCATGCGCAAGGATGCGATCTATTACGCCCTGCACATGCCGTGGGAGAACACCTGGCTCGCCGCGCCGACGCGCTACACGGCGATCCGCCAGGCGCTCAAGACCGCCGGCATCAGCGTCAAGGACATCAACGTCACGCTCGGCGGCTGCGCCTTCTGGCATGCCGTGATCTCGATCAAGAAGCAGCCCGGGGAGGGCAAGAATGCGCTTCTGGCGGCGCTGTCCGTCATGGATCTCAAGCACGTCGTCGTCGTCGATGACGACATCGACGTGTTTGATCCGGCCGACGTCGAATGGGCCATCGCCACGCGCGTGCAAGGCGATCGCGACATCATGATCGTGACCAATGCGCGCGCGAAGCCGCTCGACCCCAGCCTGCCGGAAACCCCGGTTGGCGTCGTGCCGACCACGGCCAAAGTCGGCATCGACGCGACCATCCCCGAGGGCATTCCCCGCGAACGCTACGAGCGCATCACTTATGCTTACGCTGACTCTGCCAAGATCGAGGACTACGCGGCCGGAAAAGCAGACGCCGCCGGCGAAAGCGGCGACGCGCGCGCGATCGAGGCGCTGGCGAACGACATTCTCGCCGCCATCGGCGAGCGGCCGCTGTACTACACGGACATCGCCCAGCGATTTTCCGGCTACAATTTCCAGAGCATCGCGCGCGCCCTGGGTCACCTGCACGCCACGGAAAAGCTATGGCAGGACGCGCGCGGCCGCATGTGCGTTCGCGGATCGGCCTTCGCCGCCCGCCCGCCCGTGTAACCCTTGCGCGTCGGGGCGGAACCCGGCAAGGTCGCCCGACAAGCTTTAAGAAAATGAAGGGAGCAGACGATGAAGCGCCTCGGCATGATCGTGCTGGCGGTCTTGTGCGTGGCGATGGGCGTCGCGCAGGCGCAGGACAAATTTCCGACGAAGCCGGTCAAGGTGATGGTACCGTTTGGCCCGGGCAGCGCCACCGACATCGTCATCCGCATCGTCGGTGAACACATCCGCCCCATCCTCGGCCAGCCGTTCGTGATCGAGAATAAGCCCGGTGCTTTCGGCATCATCGCGGTGGAGGAAATGGCGCGCTCGCGTCCCGACGGCTACACGCTGCAGGTCGGCAATCCCGGCACCAACGTGCTCACGCCCATCATCTACAAGAAGAAAATGACCATCGACTACGACAAGGACGTCGTCATGGTGACGCGGCTCGGCGAGGTCCCGCTCGTGCTCGCCGTCACGACGAAGGATTTTGCGCCGAAGACGTACGCCGAGTTCATCGCCTATGCCAAGGCCAATCCCGGCAAGGTGCGCTACGCCAGCGTCGGCATCGGCAGCAACAACCATTACGACACCGAGGCCTTGGCCAAATGGGCCGGCATCGACCTCGTCCATATCCCGAACAAAGGCGGCGGCGCGGCGATCACCAACGACCTGGTCAGCGGCGATGCACAGGTGGCGCTGGTCAATGCCGCCAGCTCGGCCGGCGTTATCAGGGGCGGGCAGTTGCGCGCGCTAGCGGTGATGGCGGACGCGCGCGTGCCCGACTATCCGGATCTGCCGACGCTGAAAGAGCTCGGCTATACCACCGGAAAGGGGCTGTGGTCGGCCTTGTACGCGCCGGCCGCGACCCCGCGCGACGTGCTCGACATGCTGCACAAGGCCGTCGTGCAGGCGCTCAACTCCGAGCCGGTGCAGGCCGCCTTCAAGAAGCAGATGATCAAGACCGTTCCCAATGCTTCGATCGACGACGCACGCGCGTGGAACACGGCCGAATTCGCCTATTGGAAGAAGGTCACCGACGAGGTGAAGGTCGAATTGCCCGACAACTGAGCGTGCTGTTCAGGTGAAAGCGGCGAATCGTGCAACCCCCCTCCCTGTCCCTCCCCCACAAGGGGGGAGGGAACGCTGTGGAGAGGACCATCGCTTCCCAACATTCACGCGTGCCGCAGCGCAGCTCTTCATAGCCGCGATGAGACAAGAACAGAATCGAAGGCGCTATCCTCCGGTTCCCTCCCCCCTTGTGGGGGAGGGACAGGGAGGGGGGTTCAAATCATGAATGTCGCTGTCGTTGACGCGCGATCGAACCAAACCATCCTGATCGAGAAAGACGTCGACATTCCGATGCGCGACGGCGCGCGCCTGAAAGCGGACGTATTCCGCCCGGACGCAAAGGGGCGCTTTCCCGCCATCATGAATCTCGGCCCGTACCAGAAGGACAAGCTGTGGGTCCCGCCGGATACCCTGGCCGAGAAGCCCAATCCGCTGATGAACTGGGAGACGGTCAATCCCGAATGGTGGGTGCCGCAAGGCTACGCGGCGGTGCGCGTGGATATGCGCGGCAGCGGAAAATCGCCCGGCCAGTGCGAGCCTTGGTCGTTGGCGGAGGCGATCGATTTCTATGACGCGATCGAATGGGCGGCGGCGCAGCCCTGGTGCAACGGCAAGGTCGGGCTGTCCGGCATCTCCTATTTCGCCATCAATCAGTGGTTCGCGGCCAATCTGCAGCCGCCCTCGTTGAAGGCGATCATTCCGTGGGAAGGCTTCGCCGACCTCTACCGCGACGCGCTGTTCCACGGCGGCATCCTCAGCCTGTTCATGCCCAACTGGTTCGTCGCGCATCTGATGCATCACCTGGTCGGCCGCGCCTCGCGCAACATTCCGGATGCCTGGCAGACCAACACGCTCTATCACTGGCTGCACAACAGCCTCGACAGCGGTGCCTTCCGCGCCTCGCAGGCGCAATGGGACAAGATCACCATGCCGATGTTCACGGTCGGCAATTGGTCCGGCATGGGCCTGCACCTGCGCGGCAATATCGAGGCCTTCATGCGCGCCGCGACGAAGCACAAGAAGCTTCGCATCCATGCCGGCACCCACGTGCATCCGTTCTATACCGAGGACGGACGGCGCGATCAGCTGCGCTTCTTCGATTACTGGCTCAAGGACATCGATAACGGCGTCATGGACGAGCCGCCGGTGAAGCTCGCTATCCGCAAGGGGCGCGACGAGATCGCATGGCGCCATGAGCACGAGTGGCCGCTCGCGCGTACCCAATGGACCAGGTTCTATTTCGACCTGTCGAACGCCGCGCCCGGCGAGGGGCAAAGAATCGGGGCGCTGGTGGCGAACAATCCGGACACGGCCAGCTCATGCACCTATCCGGCGACCAGCCTCGGCTCGATGGGCTCGACGTCGGCGGCATCGTCCCAGGTGATGGGCGGCGGCATCAAGCCCGGCATGGGCGTTTCGCTGATGACCGCGCCGCTTGAACGCGACACCGAGGTCACCGGTCCGCTCGCCGCGGTCTTGTGGGTCTCGAGCTCGACCGAGGACATGGATCTGTTTCTGACGCTCCGCAACTTCGATCCCGAGGGCAACGAGGTGCTGGAGACGGGTCAACAGGGCACGCCCGTGCCGGTGGCGAAGGGCTGGCTGCGGGTCTCGCACCGCGAGCTCGACCCGGATCTGTCGCTGCCGTCTCGGCCCTATCACAAGCACACGCGCCGGCTTTATCTCGAACCCGGCGAGATCGTCGAGGTGCATGTCGAGATCTGGCCGACCTCCATGGTGTTCCGCAAGGGTCACCGCATGCGCCTCGACGTTCAGCCGCGCGACGGGGTGGGGAGCCAGTCCTATATGCATTATCACGCCGACTACAACACCGGCACCAACACGGTCTATGCTGGCGGCGACAGGCCGTCCTATCTGCTGTTGCCGATCATTCCAGCGGAAGGCTAGTGTGTTATTCCGATCGGGCCGCTTGCTCCTCTCACCGCTTGCGGCAGGGCAATCGCATATGAATAGCTCTGCCTTTCGTGAGGACGAGGCGATGCCACTTGCTCCACCTGCCCTTAAAAAGGGGAGGTCGGCGCGCTCTTGCGCGCCGGGTGGGGATCGCCTGTCGCTCCGAGCGTTTGATCCCCACCCGCCTCGCCCAGCTCAAGGCCGGGCTCGGCGACCTCCCCTTTTCAAGGGGAGGTGGAGCAAGAGGCACACGAGTCGCCAAACTTTGGGGCAGAGGGTGGTACGACCGGCCAAGTGCGATCGCCCTGCCGCACGCGGGGAGAGGTAGAGCGTGTTGAACCGCATGCGCGTAGAGCGGTCTGGATGAGCACCGAAGACCATCGCGGGACAGCGCCCCATGCGGCGTGGCACGTGCTGACGCACAAGCACGTCATGGCCGGTGCGCTGTTCGTCATCGTCGCCATTTTGGGCCTGTGGATCTCGCGCGACTATCCGATCGGCACGGCTTTGCGCATGGGGACCGGTTACGTGCCGCGGCTCCTGTTATGGATTCTGCTGGGATTGGGATTGCTCATTCTCGTTCAGGGCTTGCGCGAGTCGCGCGTTGTGCGCCGGATCGAGATCGAGGCCGGCTGGGGTTGGCGTGCGCTCATCTTCGTCACGGCGAGCCTTGTGATCTTCGGCCTTGCCATCGAACGCTTGGGGCTCGTGATCTCGATCTTCCTCCTCACCGGCGTCGGCGCGCTGGCGTCGCGCAGCCTGCGGCCGGTCGAGACCCTGATCGCCGCGCTCGTGCTGATCGTGCTCTCCTGGGCGATCTTCATCGTCGGGCTTGGGCTGACGATCCCGGTCTGGCCGGAGTGGTAGCGGATGGAACTGCTGCAGAATCTCGCGATCGGGTTCGGCGTTGCCCTCACGCCGGTGAACCTCGGCTTTGCCTTCATCGGCGCCATGGTCGGCACGCTGATCGGCGTTCTGCCCGGCATCGGCCCGATCGCCACCATTGCCATGCTGCTGCCTTTGACCTTTCATCTCGAGCCGATCTCCGGCCTGATCATGCTCGCCGGCATCTTCTACGGCGCGCAGTATGGCGGCTCCACCACGGCCATCCTGGTGAACCTGCCGGGTGAGACGTCCTCGGTCGTCACCTGCATCGACGGGCACCAGATGGCGCGGCAGGGACGCGCCGGCGCGGCGTTGGCGGTCGCGGCGCTCGGCTCTTTCTTCGCCGGCTGCATCAGCACCGCGCTGATCGCGGGCTTCGCGCCGCCGCTCGCCCGGGTCGGACAGTCCTTCGGCTCGCCCGAGTATTTCTCCCTCATGGTGCTCGGTCTCATCGCCGCCGTCGTTCTCGCCCATGGCTCGGTGGTCAAGGCGGTCGCCATGATCATTCTCGGCCTGCTCATTGGCCTCGTCGGCACCGACGGCAACACCGGAGGCACCCGCTTTACGTTCGGCATCCGCGAGCTTACCGACGGGATTGATGTCGCCACGCTTGCCATCGGGCTGTTCGGCGTCGGCGAGATCATCACCAACCTGTCGCAATCGGAGCAAAGCCGCTCGGTGATCACGCAAAAGATTACCCGGCTGTGGCCGACCGGCGATGATTTCCGCCGCGCATGGCCGGCGGTGTTGCGCGGCACCGCGCTCGGATCGGTTCTCGGCGTGCTGCCCGGCGGCGGCGCCACCTTGAGCTCGTTCGCGGCCTATGCGCTGGAGAAGAAGTCGAGCAAGGATCCCTCGCGCTTCGGGCGTGGTGCCGTGGAAGGCGTGGCCGGCCCGGAATCCGCCAACAATGCCGGCGCGCAGACCTCATTCATTCCCATGCTGACACTCGGCATTCCCGGCAATGCCGTGATGGCGCTCATGATCGGCGCCTTGATGATCCACGGCATCCAGCCGGGCCCGCAGATCATGGCGGAACGGCCGACCTTGTTCTGGGGCATGATCGCCTCGATGTGGATCGGCAACCTCATGCTGGTCATCATCAATCTGCCGCTGATCGGCATGTGGGTGCAGCTGTTGAAGGTGCCGTACCGCTTCCTCTACCTGTCGATCCTGCTGTTCTGCGGCATCGGCGTCTACACGGTGAACAACAGCGCGGCAGCGGTGCTGCTGGCGGCATTCTTCGGCATCGCCGGCTACGTCTTCTACAAGCTCGAATGCGAGCCGGCGCCGCTCATCCTCGGCTTCGTGCTGGGCCCGTTGATGGAAGAGAACCTGCGTCGTGCCATGCGGATCTCCGGCGGCGACCCGATGATCTTCGTGCACCGGCCGATCAGCCTCGGCCTGCTGATCGCCGCGCTCCTGCTGCTCCTCATCGTCGCGCTGCCGGCGATCCGCTCGAAGCGCGAGGAAGTCTTCCAGGAGCAGGAAACCTGACGCCTTGCATCGCCGCGGTGCGACCATTGCGACGCCCTTACTGTCAGGCGCGGCAAGCCATTTGACGGCAGCGCATTTGCAGACGTAGGCAGGAATCCCCTTGTCGAGAACCTCTCGGTTCCGTCGACGGGTAAGATTTGAAGATGCTTCGGCTCAGGGATGATGATGGCAACGCGACGGCAGATCATCGGCGCGGGAGCAGCAGCTGCCGGTTTGTTGTGGATGCCCGCGATCTTGACGCGCAGCATCGCGCAAACCGCCGAGGACAGCGTCGCACCATTGCGCGGCGGAGAGATACTGCCCACCCCCGAGTTCGCGCAGCTGAGGAAGAATGCCCGGTTCGTCGCCGGTGTAAGACCGCATCGAACAGGAGGGGTCTGCTTGTCGCGCAGCGAGATCAATACCGCGAAGGGAACCAAGTTCCTCATCCACAACTATGGGCATAGCGCTGCCGGCATTACGCTGAGTTGGGGCTGCGCAAGCGTGGTCCGCGGCCACGTTGAGATGGTCGTCAATCAAATGCGCGGACCGCGGACGCGTCCGTCCGTGGCGGTCCTCGGCTCTGGCGTGATCGGCCTGACGGTGGCCGTCGAGTTGCGGCGCAAATGGCCCGCGCTGCCGATCACGATCTATGCGAAGACCCTGGACGTCGCCAAGACCACCTCGTTCATCGCCGCAGGCCAATTCGCGCCATCGCAGATTTGCGACGAATATGAGGAGGCTGACCTGCCGATTCTTGAAGACTACCTGAGGCGATCGGCCACCCGGATCAGGGAGATCGAGAATTCGGGTCGTCGGCGCGAGTATGGCGTCGCGCAGCGGAAAAACTATTCGCTCGATGGCCCGAATCCCTCGTTCGACGAGTGCACGCCTGGTGACGTTGTGCCGGCCTTCAAACGCGGCAAGCTTCCGTTTAGGCGCCCGAACGAGGTTGGACGCGAATACAGCACATGGCTGATCAATCCCAGCATTCTGTTGCCGAAACTGGTTGCCGATCTCAAGAAGGGCGGCGTTCGGTTCAGGACCAGGGAGTTCAAGGACCGGCAGCAGGTCGAGGACCTGAAAGAAAATATCATCGTCAACTGCACCGGGTACGGAGCAAAAAAGCTGTTCGATGATCAGGCCCTCGAGGCCCGTCGCGGCCATCTCGTCATCCTCAGGAACCCCACCCGGCTGAAGTACTTCTTCAGTGGCGGTTGCGAAAATAAAGCGATCTCCTACCTCTTCGCCCGCCAGAATGACATCGTTGTCGGGGGAACCGTGATCAGGGATGACGAAAGAGACTGCTTCGATGCCTCGGACAGCAGGGACAATGCGATTTGCAATCGCCTGCTCGACAACATCCAGAACGTTTTCGACGGCCGTCCCGAGGCGTGCACGCGAGCGTTGGACGCGGTCTAGTAATAACGACTGTAATCTCAAATAGGTGCCGATGGAGCGGTACCGCGCTCATTTAGGCGTTATCACTCGCCCTGGTTTTTTCCTGCCTTGCTGGCCCGGTCCGTCAACTGCCTCCACGTCTCCGCCATCTCCAACAGCATTGCCTTGTCGTCGGGACTGGACGACTGCTGCGCGACGCGCAGGCACTCGGCGGCAAACTGCCTGTAACGGTCGGTCAGAGACATGCCGCCTCCTTTTCCACGCCAAGAACAACAACGCGCGGCCCCGGGCCGCGTTCCGTCATGGCTCACGCGCGAGCCATGACGCGGGAACCAATGAAGTCGGTGTGTGTTGGCAACCCACGTCACAACAATCCAGAGGGAAACGTGTCATGCGGGACCCGGAGATTTTCAGGAAGTACGCGGAAGAGTGCGAACGCTTGGCCACCAAGATGCCGCAACACAAAACGACTCTGCTGGAAATGGCGGAAGCTTGGCTGGCCTGTGCGAACGCGGCGGATGCCCAGACGAATGGTTCACATGAAGCGAAGCGGCCGGGCACAAGGAAACGCGAATGATGTCACGACAACATTTCGTGGCGAACGTGAGTTGCGCGGAAACGAAGAGTTTTGTTCGAGGTCTCTTCCTGCGTTAGCGGGGCCATTGGCCTTTAGGTCATGGCGTGCCGAATGCGTATCACGGGCTCAAGCGCCGGCAAGCGGCAATCTAGTCCCACCAAAGAAGAAGCTGCCGTTCTCCGCGAGATGCCCGGCGAGCATTTGGATTTGCGCCGGCGCGACTGCAGTCTGATCTCGGCGCCCGCTTGGTCCATTATGTCGGGACAGAACGCGATCATGGCGGCGGCCAGCGCCTCGGCGTTCTTGACTTTCCCGAGCAGCCGTCCATGCAGGAAGTCGTCGCCGCATGGTCGATCGTCCCATCGCGGGCCATGGAAGAGACCTCACCGCGTCACGGGCAACCTGTCACCGGTCGGTAAAGCCGATGTCAAGCGGGATACGAGGGAGGTCATGAAGGGCAGGGGCCCCCGACCGCCATGGACAAGCCGTGGCGCCGCCGTACTATCCAGGGAGAACGCCAGGGAGGCTTCAATGCTTTGCGCCGTCAGAAGTGCTCTCCTCATCACAATGGCCGCCGTCGTTTCCGTGCTCGCCGCGCCGGCCGGTGCGCAGCAGGCGATTACGCTGCACGGTGCGGTCCAATTCAACGATGACCATGCCTTCAACAAGGCACTCATCAAGTTCGAAGAGCTCGTCAAGCAGCACTACGGCAAGCCGATCAATTTCGTGCTGCACCGGAACAGCGAGCTCGGGCTCGAGAAGGATTATTTCGCCTACATGAACCAGGGGATCTCGGTCGATTACGGCATCGTCTCGCCCGCCCACATGTCGACCTTCTCCAAGGCTGCGCCGTTCATCGACGCGCCGTTCCTGTTTCGCGATCTCGAGCACTGGAACCGGGTTCTCGATCAGGACGTGCTCAAGCCGATCGCCGATGAGATCGCGCAGAAAGCCGACGTCATGCTGATCGGCTACGCCGGCGGCGGCGTGCGCAACATCTTCGTCAACAAGCCGGTGCGCAATCTTGCCGACATGAAAGGGCTCAAGGTGCGAGTACAGGGCGCGCCGATCTGGAGCCGGACCTTTGCGGCGGTCGGCATGTCGCCGACGGTGATCGCCTACAACGAAATCTACAATGCCATTCAGAACGGCGTGATCAGCGCCGGCGAAAACGAGGCCGCCGGCGTCGAGCAGATGAAGTTCTTCGAGGTCGGCCCCAATCTGTCCATGACCGAGCATGCCATCACCATCCGGCCGATCTGCTTCTCCGGCAAGACGTTCAGGAAGCTGCCGGCCGATCTGCAGCAGGCGGTCATCAAGGCCGGGAAAGAGGCCGGCGCCTACGGACGGCAGGTCGAATCCTCGGAAGATGCCGGCAAGCTCGAGGCGCTGGAAAAGGCCGGCAAGTTGAAGCGCGTCCCGTTCGCCGACCGGGCGGAAATGAAGAAGCTGGTCGATCCGGTGATGGCGGCCTACGCGAAGGAAATCGGCGCCGACGCCATCTACGCGCAGATCAACGCCATCAAGTAACGCGCGGGCGCACAACTCCGACTCGTCCTGCGCGGGCGAGCCGTCACAACGGCGAGGGTTGACCCGCGCATCCATTCAAAAAGCATAATTCGATTGAACTAAGGAGTGCCCGCGATCCTATGGTTCGAGACGCGTCACCCTCATCCTGAGCAGTCACCCTCTATCCTTCGAGACGCCCGCTTCGCGGGCTCCTCAGGATGAGGGTGACTGGGAAGGACGCGACGCTCCTCACCATGAGGATCGCTACGATAGACCTCATCCTGAGGAGCCGCCGAAGGCGGTGTCTCGAAGGAGAGGTCGTTCACTCCGTTTTCTGTTACGGCCTATGGGGTCAAGCCCGACAATGACGAAAGATGAGTGCCGATGAAGAGCCTGATCGACTTGTATCATCGTCTTTTGACGTGGCTGATGGTCGCCTCCGTGGCGGCGCTGGTCATCCCCGTGTCGTTGCAGATCGTGTCGCGCTACACCGCACTCATCCCCAGCTACATCTGGACCGAGGAGATGTCGCGCTTCCTGTTCATCTGGATGGTGATGCTCGGCGCCATGATCGGCATCCGTGAAGGCACGCACTTCGAGGTCGATATCTGGCCCGAGCTCGGGCGGCGGGCGAACGCGGCGCTGCGCATTGCCTCCCACCTGTTCGTGCTCGTGTTCGCGCTGGTGTTCCTCTACTGGGGAGTGAAGTTCGTGCAGTTCGGCTGGTACCAGGAATCCGAGCTTGCCGAGCTGCCCATGCCGTTCATCTTCATCGCCTGGCCGCTGGCCGGCGCGACGTGGTTGCTGTTTCTGGGCGAGGCGTTTCTCGACAGCTTCCGTGTCCTCGCGGCCAAGGACACCGCATGACTGCGGTTGCGCTGTCGCCCGGCATGGCCGCGCTGATCCTGTTCGGGGCATTTTTCATCCTGATCGCGCTCAGGGTGCCGGTCGCGTTTGCGCTCGGGCTCGCCTGCCTGCCGCTGCTTGCCTACGACCACCGCCTCTCCCCCATGGTCCTCTTCAACGAGACCTTCAAGGCCTACAATGCATTCATCCTGCTCGCGGTGCCGTTTTTCCTGCTGACCGCCAATCTGATGAACATCGGCGGCATCACCGAGCGTCTGGTGCGGCTGTCGCGAACCATGGTCGGCAATTGGCCGGGTTCGCTCGCCCAGATCAACGTCCTGCTGTCGGTTTTCTTTGCCGGCATCTCGGGCTCTTCGACCGCCGACGCGGCGAGCCAGAGCAAGATCTTCATCGAGGCGCAGACCAAGGAAGGCTACGACCTGTCGTTCTCGATCGCCATCACGGCGGTGTCGGCCGTGCTGGCGGTGATCATCCCGCCGTCGATCCTCATGATCGTGTGGGGCGGCGTGCTCTCGGTCTCGATCGGCGCCCTCTATCTCGCCGGCATCGTGCCCGGCCTGCTGATCGCCGCGGCGCAGATGGCGACCGTCCACGTCTACGCCAAGCTCTACAATTACCCGGTCTATCCGCGTGCGACGTTCCGCGACTTCCTGTGCTCCGCGGCGCAGTCGGTGCCGGCGCTGATGACACCTTTCATCATCGTCGGAGGCATCCTGCTCGGCTGGTTCACCGCGACCGAATCGGCGTGCGTGGCCGTCATCTATGCGGCGGTGCTGTCGATCTTCATCTATCGCGAGATGGACCTGAAGCATCTCTACCAGGCGCTCGCGGAAACCGGCCGGTTGTCGGCGGTGGCCTTGTTCTGCGTCGGCACCGCGTCCGCGTTCGGCTGGATGCTCGCCTACTACCAAATCCCCAGGGCGCTGCTGGCGAACGTCAGTTCCTGGGGAATGAGCATCACCGAAGTCGGCTTTTTCATCGCTTTGGTGTTCCTGATCGTCGGCTGCTTCCTGGACGCGATCCCGGCGATCATCATTGTCGGCACCACGCTCGAGCCCCTGGCGCGCTCGGTCGACATGCATCCGGTCCAGTTCGCCATTATCGGCATCGTTTCGCTCGCGTTCGGGCTGGTGACTCCGCCCTACGGGCTCTGCCTGATGATCTCGTGTGCGGTTGCCGGGGTGCGGCTGCGCTATGCGCTGAAGGACACGATGATCATGTTGGTGCCGATGATCATCGTGCTGGCAGCCATCATTGTCTGGCCGCAGATCCCGCTGATCCTGCCGCGGCTGATCTCGCCCGAGTTCCTCCGCTGAAATGCTAGGCCTGACGTGGGTCGGCAAAGGTACGCGGCGCCGTTAATTCCTGACGTATTTCATCAGGCGCTTGGGGCCGACTTCCGCCCCGTAGATGTTGCCTTCTCGATCGCGGTACGGATTGGGCAGCGTATTGGTCGGGGCGCTGGTTTGCGCATAACCGAGGCCTCCGAACGCCAACCCGGCGATTGCGGCACAGGCGAGCTGCAGGCGCTCGGGGCGGAACATCACGGCGTGCCCCTCAATTTCGCTCCTGCGTCGGGATCCTTGCCGCCTTCACCAGCTTGGCGGTGTCTTCGACGTCGGCGCGAAAATATCTGGCAAACTCCTCCTGCGTCATGCGCATGGGCTCGACGCCGAGCTTGGCATAGCGGTCCTTGACCGAGGGCGCGTCGAGCGCCTTTTGCGTCTGCGCATGAAGCTTGCTCACGATTTCGGCCGGCGTCTTGGCGGGCACGAACATTCCCACCCAGAAATCGTAGGCCGAATCCTTCAGGCCGGCTTCCGTGGTCGTCGGCACGTCGGGGAGCGCGGTTGCGCGCTTGGCCGTGCTCACCGCCAGCGCGGTGAGCTTGCCGTCGTTGATCAAGGGCAGCGCCGCCGCGATGGGCAGGAAATAGAAGTCGACCTGGCCCGTCATCGCTGCCGTGAGCGCATCGGTCGGTCCGCGGAACGGCACGTGGAGCGCCTCGAATCCGGCGCTGACGCGCAAGCGCTCCGCCGCCATGTGCGATGCCGCACCGATGCCGGCCGATGCAAAGCTCATCGCGCCTGGCTTCGCCTTGGCGGCCGTGACGAGCTCACCCAGCGTCCTGAATCCTTTCGACGGCGCCGTCACCAGCACGGTCGGCTGCAGCCCGAACGGAACGACGGGCGTGAAGTCGTTGAAGGTGTCGTACGGCAGATTGACGTGGATCGAATGCGAGATGGAGAACGAGGACGAATAGAGGAGGAGTGTGTGCCCGTCGGGCGCCGCGCGCGCCACCGCGGCGGCGCCGACGGTGCCGCCCGCGCCCGCGCGATTCTCGACGATGACGGGCTGCCCGAGCTGCCGCGACAGCTCGTCCATGAGGATCCGCCCGACCGCATCGATCGCATTGCCGGCCGCGAACGGCACCACGGCCGTGATGGTCCGCGTCGGCCACGTCTGCGCCACAGCCGCCGTCGCGGCCATCGCCAGCATCGCGGTCGCGCACCCGGCGGCGCGCAGCTTCTGCCGCGCTGCGGATCCCCTCATCGCTATCCTCCCTTTTATTTGCCGCAGGCGGCCGTCGCCCGCTTTTCTCGTGCAGGTTTTGACGAACCGACTACTTGATCACCAGGTCGAGCTGCAGGGCCTGGTTGAACGGCACGTCGGTATGGGCGCCGCTCGAGGCCGATTGCGCATCGCCGCTCACCGCGTAGAAGCGGTCGCCGATCACGCCCCCGGCGAGGCCATGGCGCGGGTTGGGCATCGAGGGCAGGATCGACCAGCGGTTCACCGCCGGGTCGTAGGCTTCGACGGCGCGGAACGCGCCGAGCATGCGGCGGTCCTGGAACTCGCCGCCGGCGACGATGACCTTGTCCTTGTAGACACCGTACGTGATGGCGCTGCGCGCCGTCGGCATGCGGTCGCGCGGCGGCGTCCAGGTGTCGGTGGCGGGATCATAGCCTTCGACCACGTCGGTGTTGCTGCCGCTGGTGATGTAGGCCGCCCCGATGCGGCCGCCGATCACCCAGATGCGGCCGCCGGCAGCGGCAACGACGTGGTGGTTGCGCGGCGTCGGCAGTGCGCTGCGCGCAGCCCAAGTGTTGCTCGCCGGGTCGTATTCCTCCACGGCGCCGACCACCATATGGCGCCGCGCCGGATGGATGCTGGTTTCATTGCTGCCCGGCATCATGGTGGCGCCACCGATGACATAGAGCTTGCCGTTCAGCGCGGTCGCAGCCGCGGCGCCGCGCTTCGTCGGCATCGGCGCAAGCTCCTTCCAACTGTCGGCCGCCGGATCGTACTCCCAGGCGTTGGCGATCGGCTCCCATGCGGCGGGGCCGGAGTCCGGCAGCTTGAAGCCGCCGAAAGCGTAAATCTTGTCGTTCAGCGACGCGAAGGCGACGTGATGCGAGGCAAGTGGCATCGGCTTCTTCTGCGACCAGGCATTCGCCGCCGGATCGAACTCCTGGACCATTGCTTTCGGCTTCCAGCCGGGGGCGAGGCCGGCGAACACGTAGAGCTTGCCGTTGGCGGTCGCCCCCAGCACCTCCTCGGACGGATTCGGGAACGGCGCCAGATTGACCCACGGGTTCGCCGCCGTGGGCGCGGTCGGCGCCGGTGCCTGGGCCAGCAAGTGCGTAGCAGGCATGACCAGTGCCACCAGGGCCGTGGCGACGACCGTCCAAGAAGCACCATTTGGCGTGCTCGACATTCATGTCCTCCATGATCGCGACGATCTACTTTCGTCCCGTCCAACGATCGTGTTGTTGCCGGTTGTGCTGCACACGCTAGCGCGAAGAGATGGGCGTATAAAGCCCTGGACAGCACGGTGCGCCCGAGCCTGGGGGTTAGCCAAGCCGTCGCATCCGAATGCGGCCAGGCTCGATGACGGAGAAATGACCGGCCCAATCGTCACGCGTCGTGATCAACCCGGCGAGCCGCTCTCCGACCGCGCCCGGGGCTGGCATGGGCATGCGAAACACCACGACGCCGCACGTAACCGACAACGCCGATCGCCTGGCCACCTCGCCGAAATCCTTATCGAAGGTCAATAGAATGCGTTCTTCACGCATGGCCCACGCCAACACATCCTGATCAGGCATTCCCGGTGCTGCAGTTCTTATCCAACTCACGTCGTGCCCTGCTGCCCGGAGCGCCCTGACGGCGGCGCCAGGGAAGTTCTCGTTGGCAAGGAAGCGCATGTCAGGCTGCGCTCGGGAAAACTTTCTCGGAGCTCAGCGTGTCGCGCGCGTAGGCCAGACAGGCGATGACATCCTCGTGCGTCAGCCCGGGATAGTTCGCGAGGATGTCGGCTTCGGTCCATCCATCGGCCATCAGGCCTATCACGAATTCGACAGAGATGCGCGTGCCGCGAATGACAGGCTTGCCGGCCAATATCGTCGAATCGAGCGTGATGCGAGTATGCTCCGCCATCATGGATCACTCCCTTCTGCACCCGACCATACCTGATTGCCCCGTCTCGTGCGATGCGGATAACATGTGACCCGAGCACGGCCATGTGCCCGTGATCAACTCCGACACGCAACCGCGAGCTGCCTGCGAACGCTTGACGCTGGCACGCTCCGCCGCTTCAATCCGCCGCGAATTGGCCGTCAACATCGGAGCCCAAAATGACCTTCCGCATCGCCGTCGTCCAACCCATTTGCCATCGCCCCGGCGAGGATGTGGCCAACATTGCCGACGCGGTGCGCCATATCGAGCGCGCGGCTGGCGACGGCGCGAACTTCGTCTGCTTCCCGGAGACCTATCCGGGGCCGTGGCGCATGCCCGCAACATTCGATCCCACCGGCCCGATTGCGGAGGCGGCGGCCAAACACGGCGTGCACGTGGTGTTCGGTACGATTTCGCCCATCGACGAGAAGGCCGCGACCGCGCACAACCTCATCTGCCTCAGCTACCCGGACGGCCGCACGGTACGCTATCGCCGCACGCATCCCAACGGCCCGTGGATCTATACCGGCGGCACGGCATGGGAGTTTCAATACGTTCCCGGCGACGAGTTCCCGGTGTTCGACACGGCGTTCGGGAAAGTGGGCCTCGCCATGTGCAGCGAGGTCTACATGCCGGAAGTCTCGCGCGCGCTGGCACTGCGCGGGGCGGAGCTGATCTTCATGCCGGCCGGCAAGGACAAGAAGCTCCTGTGGGCGACGTGGCGCACCCTGATCTGGGCACGCGCCATCGAGAACCTGGCCGTCGTCGTCACCACTCAGAACCTGTTCACGCATGACGAGCGTGGCCTTGCCATGGTGGCGGGCCCGGAAGAAATCCTGTTCGAGAGCACGATCGCCGGCTCGACCGTGGTCGATGTCAGCCTCGAGCGCGTGCGTTACCTGCGGGCGACCCGCGATGTCGTCGGCTCGTCCGACCACTGCGCCGTCAAGCAGGGCCTGCTCGGTCCGCAATGGCAGCGGCCGGAGCTTTACGACACGCTCTATCCCAAGCCCTTGCGCGAAGCGGCGGAATAATCATTGGGTTTCGTAGGGTGGGCAAAGGCGCCGTGTGCAGCTTGTCCGGTGCGCAAAATCGCTTAGGCGCCGTGCCCACCATCGGCGATACAGCAAGCGATTTTCTCCACCCTACAAGACACGGAATTCCTCATGAAAGCCATCGACGTTCACGCCCACATCCTCAGTGACGAGACGATGCGGCTCCTGCAGGAGGCGTTGCCCAGTCTGGGCGTGAAGCACACGGCGACCGACGCGGATTTCGGCGTGCTCGAAGTGGCCGGGACCGCGTATCGGCCGTTTCCGCGTGGCGGCTGGGACCTGGATCGCCGGCTCGAGGACATGGACACCGCCGAGGTGGACATGCAGGTCGTGTCGAACACGCCGCAGACGTTCCTTTACAAACTCGACGCGCAAATCACCGCCACGACCTCGCGCATCCAGAACGATCAGATCGCCAAGCTCGTGAGCGAGCGCCCCGACCGTTTCATGGGGCTCGCAACCTTGCCGATGCAGGCGCCGGAGCTCGCCGCCCAAGAGCTCGCGCGGTCGATGCGCCAGCTCGGCCTCAAGGGCTGCCAGATCGGCTCCAACGTCAATGGCAAGAACCTGGACGATCCGGCGCTCGCGCCATTGTGGAAAATGGCCGACGAGCTTTCCGCCTTCATCATGGTGCATCCGACCCAGGTCGCCGGCGCCGACCGGCTCAAGTCCTATTATCTTGCCAACCTGATCGGCAATCCGCTCGACACCACGATCGCGGCCGCCAGCCTGGTGTTCGGCGGCGTGGTCGAGCGCTACCCGGCGATCAGGTTCTTCATGGTCCACGGCGGCGGGTTTGCGCCCTACCAGGCCGGCCGCTGGTCGCATGGCTGGCAGGTGCGGGACGAGCCCAAGGTCAATCTGAAACAGCCGCCCGACGCCGCCATCAGGCGCCTCTACTTCGACACGATCCTGCACGGCAAGCCTGCGCTGGAGTTTCTCGTGGCCACGTTCGGCGCCTCGCATGTGCTGCTGGGAAGCGACTACCCGTACGACATGGGAACGCTGGAATGCGTGCGGCAGGTGCGCGCCTTGTCGATCCCGGAAGCCGATCGCGCCACCATCCTGAGCGGTCTGGCGCTCGACCTGCTTGCGCCCGCCGATCCGCGTGGCAAACGCCAAGCCGGCGCGCGCTAGGATCGCGACGATGTCCGCAACGGCGGCTGCAGCTGTCAGCGAAGAGAACGTGCCGGCCGATGCGCGGCGCATTCCCGTGCAGGCCGTGCGCGATTTCATTGTCGAGGCGCTGCGCGCCGTAGCCTTGCCCGCTGGCGACGCCGCAAAAGTCGCCGAGCTGATGGTGGAGACCGATCTCGCCGGCGCCGACGCGCACGGCGTGTTCCGGCTGCCGCACTACGTGCGCCGCCTGCGGGCGGGCGGCGTCAATTCGCGGCCGAGCATCCGCGTCACCCGCAGCGGCCCCGCCACCGCGCGGATCGACGGCGACAACGCCATGGGCCATCTGGTGATGGCGCAAGCGTCACAGACGGCCGTCGAGCTGGCGCGCGAGGCCGGCGTCGCCTGGGTCGGCACGCGCAATTCCAATCACGCCGGCTGCGCCGGCATCTATGCCGAGATTCCCATGCGCGCCGGCATGATCGGCATCATGGCGGCGGTGGCCAATGCCAATCACATGCCGATCTGGGGCGGCGCCGAGCTCCTGCTCGGCACCAACCCGATCGCCTTCGCGGTTCCCGCCGGCGAAGAGGCGCCGGTCGTGCTCGACATCGCCACCACGGTCGTCTCCTACGGCACGATCAAGGCCTATGCGCTGCAGGGCCGCGATCTGCCGGAAGGCTGGATGGTGGACCGCACGACGGGCGCGCCGCTCACCGATCGGTCGCGCAGCGGCGACGGATTGTTGCTGCCGATCGGCGGACACAAGGGAAGCGGGCTCGCGCTCATGATCGGGTTGCTGGCCGGCGTGCTCAACGGCGCGGCGTTCGGGCGCGACGTCGTCGATTTCAATGCCGACCTCGCCAGCACGACCAACACGGGCCAGTTCATCATCGCGCTCGATATCGCGCGCTTCATCGCGCTCGACACCTTCAAGGCCGAGATCGACCGTCACCTGCGCGACTTGCGAAGCTCGCAGGTGCTGCCGGGGTTTTCCGAGATTCGCCTGCCGGGCGAGCGGCGCCGCCACTGCCAGATCGAGCGCGCGCGCGACGGCGTGCCCATCCTGCCGGCGGTGCTGGCGCAGCTTGAGGGGCTGGCCAAGGATTTGGCCATTGCACCGTTGTCGCGTCGCGCCCCGCCTTAGCGGCTCACGGCACTTCGCTGTTCTTGACCAGCCGGCGTGTGGGCGCCCGGGCTTCGGCCGATGTCCAGGAGCGATCGATCATCATTCCGCGCACGTAATCGCGGACGGGATCGGTGAATCGGCGATTGATCTCGGCAAGGCCGAACGCTGCGATGAAGCCGGCCGGCGTCGCAACGAGCGTCAGCATCAATCCTCGCGACGTTTGCGGGAAAAACGCAAGCGACACGAGAAAGCCGACCAGCCAGTGCGCGAGGAAGAGCGGATAGGCCATGTCGCCCAATGCCTTGTCGAACGCGTGAATGCGCGTGCCGAGTCGAACCCGCGCGAGGCCCGCCACCAGCACCGCCAGGAAGGCCACGTTCAGGTAATAGCCGACATCGTAGACGGTGGAGAAGACGAGGCCTGCCGCCATCATGTTGCCGGTCCAAGCCGCGAACGCCAATGACGCGGTCGCCGGTCCGACATTGAACCAGTCGCGCTTCTTCCAGAAATACAGCAAAGCCCCGAGCGGAAACGCAAGCAGCGCCGACGGCGGAGCGACATAGCGCAGCGTCCAGTCATGGCCGTTGAACATGCAGGCAAGGTGATAGGCGACCCCGGCCGCCAGCGCGATCGCCGCATAAGCCTCGCGGCGCGCGATGACGATCCACAGGAGCAGATACATCTCGATCTCGATCACGACCGACCAGAAAGGCGGCACCAATCGGAAAGGCGGCTGGCCGAATTGCAGCGGAAATGCCAGGAGGTTCAGGAGCACGTCGTAATTCTCGCCGGCGCCCCGCTGCCAGGTTGGCAGGAAGTCGCCCGCTTCCTTCGGCCAAAACGCGACGACGGCGAGAGTGGCCAGGCAGACGACATAATAGAGCGGCAGCAAGCGCAGCAGGCGATTCGCCCAGAAGCGGGAACCATCGAACCGATAGACTTCGTTGAGCGCGGCGGTGATGATGAAGCCGGAGACAACGAAGAAGCCTTGCACGGCGTACAGGCCGAAATGGACGAAATACTCGCTTCCCATCAGATGCGAGACCACGACCAGGTAGGCGAGCAGAAGCCGCAGGGTTCCAAACATGGTGAATTGCCGACGACCGTCCTTCCCGAACAGCTGGGGCGCCAGGATGGGCGGAGTTCGGTAAAATTATCGTTTGCGCGACAAGAAAAGACGTGCCGATCAGGACCCCGACGGACATACGCTCGCCGTGATGCAGGAAGCACCGAAGGGGCATCGCCCTTCATAACGTCACGCTGCCTTGCGTTCCTCCTCCGGTTCGAGCGGCAGCTTGACCGGCGCCTTGCGCCTCGCCGAGAGGTCGAGCGCCTTGGTCAGCATCAGGTTGCGGTGCGCCTCCGCGGCAGTCGCCGCCGGGGTGGTGAGGCCCAGCGCCACACGGTTGAGCCAGGAATCGGTCTCCTCGCGCATCGGCCCGCGCAGCTCGCCCAGCGCCATGTCGCCCGGCGGATAGCTGCCCATGAAATCGACCAGGCGGCGCTTGTCCGGATTGTAGCCTTCCTCCTGCGGCTCCGAGACCGCCAGCACGATATCGCGATGCGTGTCGTCGATGGTGAGCACGCCCTCGGTGCCGTTGATCGCCACTTCGAGGCTGTACACGGCGCCCGGCCAGGTGACCGGCAGCGCCCAGGAAATGTTGAGGTGATAGACGCTGCCGTCGGAGAACATGATCATGCCGGCGGTGGCGTCGATGCCCTGGTAGAGGGGCCCGAGCACCTTGTCGATCGAGCGCGCATAGCACTCGACCGGGGTCTTCGCCTCCATGCACCACATGACGATGTCGAGCGCATGCGTGCCGGAGATCACCATGGGTGAGATGGTCGAAGGGTCGTCGGTGCGCTTGTAGTTGTCGATCGCCACCAGGCGGTTCATGAAGGCGCGCGAGGTCACGAGGGTCACGTCGCCGAGCGCGCCGGTGCGCACCTTCTCCTTGGCGGCGAGCCAGCGGCGGCGGAAGCGCTGGGTGTAGCCGACCACGGCGTCGAGCTTGGCGCCTTCGATCGCCTGAAGTACGCGCGCCGACTCGGCCAGATCAGTCGCCAGCGGCTTCTCGATCAGCATCGGCACGCCGCGCTCCACCGTCGCCAGGATGGGATTGACGTGCAGGTGTTCGTCGGTGGCGATGATGCAGGCCGTCACCTCGGGGCGCTTGAGCAGCTCGTGATAATTCTGGGTGACGAAATCGGCGCCGATCTTCTCCGCCACGTGCTGGGCGCGATTGTGGTTCTTCTCCGCGATCCCGATCCACTCCACCGCCGGATGGCGCGCCGCCACCTCGCCGCGGAACAATCCGACGCGGCCAGCGCCGATGATGGCGAGGCCGATGCCCTTAGCCGACCGTCTCAAGCTTGGCTCCCTTCATGTCCGCAATGGCCGAGATCGCCTGGTTCGAGAGCGGCAGGTCGACCGGCTCGTTGATCTCGGCGGAAAGATCGGCGGCCGTATAGGCTTCCATCACCATGCGCGCGTGCTCGGGAGCCACCATCGGCGGCCGGTCGAGGATGCAAGCTTCCAGGAAGTGGATCGTCTCCGGCCCCATCTGCCCGGCGAAGACGTGGTCGACCTGCTCGCCCGGCATGGTCGACATGGGGAACTGCGTATGCTCGGCAACGGTGTTGAGCCAGTTGTCACGATGGGTGTCGTCGAGGATGAGCGCGCCCTCGGTGCCGGTGATCTCCATCCAGGTCGAGCAGTAGTTGGGATAGCTCGGCGGCAGGTTCCAGCCGCCGCCGACCACCACCACCACGCCATTGTCCATGGTCACCGTCGACCACATGACGTCGTAGGAGCCGTTGATCGGCTGCATATAGCCATAGGCGCCTTGCGAGTAGACGCGCACCGGCTTGGCCGGCTCCAAGAGCCAAAAGGCGAAGTCGAGATCGTGGGTCGATTCCATCACGGCCGGCGAGAGCCGCACGCGCGTCGCGATCTTCTTGCCGAGATTGCGCGAGAGGTGACGGCTCACCAGGATGGTGACGACGTTGCCCAACGTGCCGTCGGTGATTTTCTTCTTGGCGTAGGCGATCTTCGGATTGAAGCGCTGCGAGTAGCCGATGGTGAACTTGACGTTGTTGCGCCTGGCCAGCGTGATCAGCTCGTCGGCTTCCCAGAATTCCAGCGCGATCGGCTTCTCCAGCAGCACGTGCTTGCCGGCGCGCAGGCAGTCGCGCGCGATCGGATAATGCGTCTGCTCCGGCGTGGTGCAGATGTAGATCACCCTGATGTTGTCGTTCTTGACCAGGTCCTGATAGTCCAGCGTGGCGGTCGCCGGCCTGGTCAGCGCCTTCACCTCGGCCAGCCGGTCGGGGCGGATCTCGCAGATGTGCAGCTTGTCGACCAGCGCCGAACGCGACAGCGTTTCTGCGCGGATGCCGCCGCACCATCCCGTCCCGATCACTCCCGCTTCGACTTGTTTCATGGTTTCCCCGGCCTCGATTCGCGTGTGTCCCATAGCCTCCCGCGTGCCGCGGCGCCAGACCTTCGTAGGGTGGGGTGAGGCGCGTCGCGAAGCTTCGCGATAGCTCGCAGGCCCTGCGCGCCGAAACCCACCGACATTTTATGCCGCTGGTGGGTTTCGGCGCGCCATGCGGCGGTCTGTTCCGCAGGCTGAGCGTGGCGCCTCAACCCACCCTACGTCCCGACGCGCAGCGGCGCGTTGAGCTTGCGCAGCGCGGCGATGACGGAGAGGGCGACGATGCGGCCGGTGCGCGGGTTGTCGGACGGCACGTTCTCGATCGACATGGTGAAGCGGGCGGAGTCGGCATCAACCTCGATCGTATGGCAGTTGCGGCTGACCGCGGGGTCAGCCCAGATGTCGATCATCGTGCGGTCCGGTCCGATGCCGGCGAGCGAAAGCGCTGCCGCCACGTTGACATTGGCGGGAAAGCCTACGGCCGCTTCGCGCGCGGTGCCGCTGAACACGCGCTTGGCCTCGTTCAGGCCCTCGACGGAAATTTCGTTGGCGACGAGATACGGGGCGCCGGCAAGCCCATTGGGCGGCTTGCGGGTCGTCATGCGCACGGAATGAATGGTGCCTTCGGCGGCCGCCGCCACCGCGTCGAGCCCGATGAGTGCGCCGGTCGGCACGAGGATGCGTCCGCCGCGCGCCCGCGCGAGCTCGATCAGATCACCGCGCTGCAACAAGGCCCCGCAGCTGAGCACCAGCACCTCTCGGCCGGCCTCGAGCATCGGCCGGCAAATCTCTTCCAGCAGCGCCGCCGGCGCGGACTCGACGGCGAGGTCGGCATGCTCCGGAAAGGCGGCGAGCGGCACGATTGGGCAGGCGATCTTTTCGCGCTCGAGCCAGGCTTGCGCCTTTGCCTGGTCGCGTGCCGCCGCGCAGGCGAGCGCGAGCCCGGGAATGCCGCGCGCCAGCGCCCGCGCTACATCGCGGCCGATGGCACCCAACCCGGCAATGGCGACGCGTGTGATAGACATGAGGCTTCTCGTCCCATCCCTGATAAGCGGCGCCGTCGCTTGCCACAAGCGGTCCTTGACCGGAAGGGGCGCTACCGCGAGTGTTTGCGGAAAGGGGAGGGTTCGCAATGAGGAAGACGCTTGCCATCGTATTGGTGCTGCTTGGCGGGCACGCAGGAGCGGGGGCCCAGGACTGGCCGGCGCGTCCGGTCACGCTGGTGGTTCCGTTCGCGGCCGGCGGCCCCGTCGACGTGGGCGGACGCATCCTGGCGCAGCGCCTGAGCGAAATTCTCGGCCGGCAGATCGTGGTGGAAAACGTCGGCGGCGCCGGCGGCTCGACCGGGGCGAGCCGCGTTGCCAAGGCGCTGCCGGACGGCTACCAGGTGCTGCTCGGCAATATTGCCACCCAGGCGTTCAGCCAGTCGCTGCACAAGAAGCCGCCCTATGATGCGGTCGCCGATTTTGCGCCGGTCGGCCTCACGGTCGAGCAGCCGCGCCTCCTGGTCGTGCGCAAGGACTTGGCCGTAAGCACGCTGCCCGAGTT
>JBJMSU010000184.1:0-15363 GCA_045801465.1 Xanthobacteraceae bacterium
CGAAATTATCTCGAACACATCCGCGAAATGGGGAATGACGAACGTGCGCCGCCGTTTTTCTTTGCGAAACACGCCGATATGCTGGAACCGGACGGCGCCACCATTCCGTATCCGCCCTTGACCAAGGATTTGCACCACGAGGTCGAATTGATCGTGGCGATGAAGAGCGGCGGTCTGAATATTCCGGCCGCAACGGCGCTCGATCACGTCTACGGTTATGGCGTCGGGATCGATCTTACCCGCCGGGACCTGCAGCTGGCGGCGCGCAAGAAGGAGCGGCCATGGGAGGTCGGCAAATCTTTCGACCATTCCGCGCCATGCAGCCCGTTACAGCCGGCTTCAAAGATCGGTCATCCAGCCAAAGGAAGAATCTGGCTTTCTGTCAACGGTACCGAACGCCAGAAGGGAGACCTCACTGAACTGATCTGGAGCGTTCCGGAGATCATTGCCAAGCTCTCGGAGCAGGTTTCGCTTGGCGCCGGCGATATCATCATGACGGGGACGCCGGCAGGCGTGGCCGCCCTCTCCCCGGGCGAGAGGATCGAATGCGGCGTCGATGGCATTGGGACCCTGAAGGTCACGATCGGCAAGCCGGCGGCTTGAAGCCTTGTAGGCCGGGGCCGCCCCACGACCGAATTTAGCGACCCGAAGCTTCCCTGGGCTCCCTGGCCGCTCGGATTCCCCGTCCATCCGTATAACTACTGTGAAATTCGCAATCCGTTAACCACGCGCATCTTAAATGAGCTCTTAGCCGGGATCCCTGCGCTGGAGCTATCGATGAGCCCTGACTGGACAGCCATACGCCTGGACTTGCTGAGGCTCGACGAGCCGATGCGGATCAGCTTGCGCGAGATGCGACCTCTTCTGGCGGCTGCCTTGCCGGCTATCCTGGCCCGGTTCTACGAGAAGGTACGCCACTATGATCCTTCCTGCGGCATCCTCAGGGATGGCGCCATGCAGGAGGCGATTCGGCTGCAGATGCATCATTGGGATTTGATCGCATCCGGCGAATTCGGCAATGCCTACACGGCCTCGATAGCGCGCTTTTGCGAACTCAATCAGGGCGCCGGGGTCACGCCGCAATGGTATATCGGCTGCCGGTTGATGTTCGTGGCCGAACAACTAATGGAAGCCGTCGAGTCCGAGGTCCAGGTCCCGCGATTTGGGCGGGCGGCACACGAGGCGCGTGAAAAAAAGTCATTGATGCAGAGAGCGATCGCCAAGGCCAACATGCTCGACACCGAAAACGTTGTTGCCTTCTATTTCGGCGCCAACCGCCAGGCCCGCAAAGACGCGATCGCTGAAGCGAGCGCCCGTTTCCGGACCATCATCACGTCCTTGATGACCGCCTCGGACGACCTGGAGCGGACTGCCCGCTCGCTGAGCGATAACGCGGGAAATACCACGAGGCTTGCAACCGTCGTGGCCAACGCCTCAGCCGACGCATCCAATAACGTGCAGTCGGTGGCCTCGGCGACCGAGGAGCTTGCGATATCGGTCCGGGAGATTTCAGCGCAGGTACAGGAATCCAACCGCATCGCCCAAAGCGCGGTCAAGCAGGCTGACGAAACCGACGGACGCATCAATGCGCTGTCGCAAGCTGCGAACCGGATCGGTGATGTGATCAAGCTGATCACCTCGGTCGCCGAGCAGACTAATCTGCTTGCGCTGAATGCCACTATCGAGGCGGCGCGGGCCGGCGATGCGGGTCGGGGTTGTGCCGTGGTTGCCCAGGAGGTGAAAGCGCTGGCCAATCAGACTGCAAAGGCGACCGACGAGATCGGGATACAGATCGCGGGCATGCAGACGGCCACGCAGGAAGCCGTTGGGTCCATCAAGATGATCAGCTCCACCATCGGAAAGATTTCGGACATCGCCAGCGCGATCTCGGCTGCGATCGAGGAACAGGGGGCCGCGACCCAGGAAATCTCCGGCAATATCCAGCGTACAGCCTCAGGCACCTCTCAAGTTGCCGGCACCATTGCTGAGGTCAGCCAGGGCGCCACCCAGACGGGCGCAGCGTCGAGCCAGCTACTGTCGTCGGCCAAGCAATTGTCCGATTCGACAACGAGCCTTCAGACCGAGATCGATGGTTTCCTCAAGTCGATCGCGGCAGCCGCCTGACTCAACCAGGCAGGGTGCAAACGTCAACTGCCTGGTTGGTAACGAGGCGCGTGCTGTTCGCCCGCAGGCACGCCGACAAGCTGTGGCGCGTGTGCCGGCGTATCTCAGGAATACTGCATGACCCCGTCATCGACTTTGCCGAAGCGCAAGCTGACGATGTCCAGCGCGTAGTTCTGATAAAGCCTCCAGGGCCGCTTTGATCCTTGCTTCGGCATTTTTGCGACCGAGCGCTGGACGTACCCGGACGAGAAATCCAGTGAGGGCAGTTCGGTAATCGACGGGTCGATATTGTGGGGCATGCACTTCTTGTAGCCGTGTCGGTCCATGTAATTGATCAATCGGCAGACATATTCGCAGGTCAGATCGCATTTCAGCGTCCACGATGCATTGGTGTAGCCGAACGCCGATGCCAGGTTCGGCACATCCGAATACATCATACCCTTGTAGTTCAGGGTTTTTGCGAAATCGACCATGCGGCCGTCGACGCGGACCTCGATCCCCCCGAGAACCTGTAGAACGAGGCCGGTCGCGGTGACGATTATATCCGCATCGAGTTCGCTGCCGTCCTTCAGACGAATGCCTCTATGGGTGAAGCTGTCGATCTCGTTCGTCACCACGGAGGCGCGCTTTTCCTTGATGGAGTTGAACAGATCGCCATCCGGCACCAGGCAAAGCCGCTGGTCCCACGGGTTGTATCGTGGCGTGAAATGAGTGGCGATGTCGTAGTCGGGACCGAGCGCCATCTTTACTCCGCCAAGGATCAGTTCCTTGACCCGCGCGGGCTTACGTCGGCTGAGTTGGAAGAAATACATCCCCCACAGCACGTTACGCCAGCGAATCAGATGATAGGCGAGCGTCGCCGGCAGATTGCGTCGCAACTTGTTGGCGACCGGATCCTGCGCGGGCCGCGAAACGACATAGGTCGGTGAGCGCTGGAGCATCGTCACATGAGCGGCTTGCTTCGCCATCTCCGGCACCAGCGTTACCGCGGTTGCACCCGACCCGATCACCACAACGCGCTTGCCGGCGTAGTCGATCTCATTGGTCCATTTTTGAGGATGCACGATAAGGCCGCCAAAGTCCGCGCTGCCCTTGAAATCCGGCGTGTAGCCTTCCTCGTACTTGTAGTAACCTGAGCACATGAACAGGAAATTGCAGGTGAAGCACACCATCTCGGTCGCGCCCTCGGACCCGCGCTCGGCCTCAACCGTCCAGCGCGTCTCGGACGAGGACCATAAGGCCTTCTTGACACGATGGTTGAATCGGATCTTCCGGTCGATGCCGTTCTCAGTGGCGGTCTCGCGCACATAGTTCAGGATTTGTGGCCCGTCCGCGATGGCCTTCGGCTCGGTCCACGGTTTGAACGAATACCCCAGCGTGAACATGTCGCTGTCGGAACGGACGCCGGGATATCGGAAGAGGTCCCAGGTACCTCCAATGCAGTCACGGCCCTCGAGGATGGCAAAGCTTTTGCCGGGACACTTATGTTGCAGGTGATAGCCCGCGCCGATTCCGGATAGCCCCGCCCCGACGATCAGTACGTCAAAATGTTCTGCTGGCATCGTGGTCTCCGGGCTCAACTTCGTCCTGACTTCAGCCGGGGAACGGCGCCAACGAGCGTTGGCGCTAGATGATCCGGCTGCCCGGCTGTTTGTAAAGAGGTTAGTGCCCGGCACAAGGCCGGGCATGGCCAAAATGCGCTATGGCGAGCTTTCAGTAGCGGTAGTGATCCGCCTTGAACGGGCCTTCCGGCTTGACCCCGATGTATTCGGCTTGATCAGGTCGCAGCTTTGTCAGCTTCACGCCGATCTTCGAAAGGTGCAGCCGCGCGACCTTCTCGTCGAGCGACTTCGGCAGCACGTAGACTTCCTTCTTGTACTTGCCGTCCTTGTTGTTGGCGAAAAGCTCGATCTGCGCCAGCGGCTGGTTTGTGAAGGAGGCCGACATCACGAAGGACGGATGGCCCATCGCATTGCCGAGATTCACGAGGCGGCCTTCCGACAGCATGATGATGCGGTGCTTGTCGGGGAATTCGATCTCGTCGACCTGCGGCTTGATGTTGGTCCACTTCAGGTTACGCAGACCCGCGATCTGGATCTCGTTGTCGAAGTGGCCGATGTTGCAGACGATGGCGCGATCCTTCATCGCGCGCATGTGCTCGATGGTGATGATATCCTTGTTGCCGGTCGCCGTGACAAAGATGTCGGCGCGTGGCGCGGCGTCTTCCATTGTAGTGACTTCATATCCTTCCATCGCCGCCTGCAACGCGCAAATCGGGTCGACTTCGGAGACCATGACGCGGCAACCGGCCTGACGCAGCGAAGCTGCAGAGCCTTTGCCGACGTCGCCGAAGCCGGCGACCATTGCGATCTTGCCCGACATCATCACGTCGGTACCGCGCCGGATGCCGTCAACCAACGACTCGCGGCAGCCATAAAGGTTGTCGAATTTCGACTTGGTGACGCTGTCGTTGACGTTGATCGCCGGGAACAGAAGCCGGCCGTCGCGCTCCATCTGGTAGAGCCGATGCACGCCGGTGGTGGTCTCCTCGGTAACGCCTTTGATGTTCTTGCCCAGCGTTGCGTACCAGCCCGGCTTCTCCTTCAGCCGCTTCTTGATGGCGGCGAACAGAACCTCTTCCTCCTCATTGGCCGGATGATTGAGCACGGACGGGTTCTGTTCCGCCTGCGCGCCGAGATGAACCAGGAGCGTGGCGTCGCCGCCGTCGTCGAGGATCATGTTGGGCGTGCCGCCGTCGGACCATTCGAAGATGCGGTGCGTGTACTCCCAGTAGTCGGTCAGCGTCTCGCCCTTGACGGCGAACACCGGCGTGCCGGCCGCCGCAACCGCGGCCGCCGCGTGATCCTGGGTCGAGTAGATGTTGCACGAGGCCCAGCGCACATCGGCGCCGAGCGCCGTCAACGTCTCGATCAGCACCGCCGTCTGAATCGTCATGTGCAGCGAGCCGCAGATGCGGGCGCCGCGCAACGGCTGCTCCGGCCCGAACTCTTCGCGGGTTGCCATCAGGCCCGGCATCTCGGTCTCCGCGATGGCGATCTCCTTGCGGCCCCAGTCGGCGAGACCGATGTCCTTGACGACGTAGTCGACGGACGCGGCTTTGGCGGTCTTCTTGAGAGCGGTCATTGCTGATCCTGGTTCGAAGGGAAGGGATTCGTGCGGCGATGCTGCCGGCACGCCAGCGCCGCTATAGCAGGCCCGTGGCTCGTAAGCAATAAAGATATAAAGATTTCTTTATATGGACCTGAACAGACAAATTCTGAACCGAAAGGACCCGATCCGGCGGCCGCCGCGTTATGCCGATAAACGCGCTCGGGCAATGCCATGACTGAACAGATTCCTCCCGCCATCAAGACACTGGCCCAGCTACGGGGCGCCGAAGCCGAATGCACGCGCTGCCCCCTCTACCGGGATGCGACCCAGGTCGTGCCCGGCGAGGGGCCGAGTCATGCCAAGTTCATGCTGGTGGGCGAGCAGCCTGGCGACAAGGAGGACCTCGCCGGCCGCCCGTTCGTCGGTCCGGCGGGACGCATCCTGGATACTGCGTTGGCGGACGCCGGCATCCCGCGCAACGAGACGTTCGTCACCAATGCAGTGAAGCACTTCAAGTTCGAGATGCGCGGCAAAAGGCGGCTGCACAAGCGCCCCAACGCCTACGAAATCGAGCGCTGCAAGTGGTGGAACGACCTCGAACGCCTGATCGTCAAGCCGGAGGTCGTCGTCGCCCTCGGCGCGACCGCGGCGCGCAGCCTGCTCGGCCGTGTCGTCACGATCACCAAGATCAGGGGTGAGCCGGTCGATCTGCACGACGGCGCGCGGCTGGTGGTGACGATCCATCCCTCGGCGCTGCTGCGCACCGAGGACGAGGCCGACAAGCGCGCGAAATATCGGGAGTTCGTCCACGACCTCAAAGTCGCCGCGAAGCTCGTCTTCCGCTCGGCCGCGTGATGTGCCGGTGCATCACTCCTCCTCGCCGAAGCGGCTGGCGATGAGGGTCTCAAGCGCGTCGAGCACTTCGGCGGCCTGCGGCCCGAACGCCTCCACGGTAATCGACGTCCCGGGCGCCGCCCCGAGCATCATCAGTCCCATGATGGACGTGCCGCCAACGCGCTCGCCACCGCGCGCCACGCGCACTTCGGCATTGAATTTCTCCACCGTCTGCACGAATTTTGCCGAGGCGCGAGCGTGCAGGCCCTTCTGATTGACGATCTCGATCACCCGAACGAGCGCATCCTCGGCCGCAGCCTGCTCGCCGGGCGGATCATCGCCTTCGTGGAATTCGCTCATGCCGGCGACATAAGGCCCTCTTGCGCAGGCCTCGTGCAAGCCGGTCGTGCGCACCCGGGCGATTGATCACCCGATTGGACAGGCGGGACAAACGCGCGGCGGCATCGGGCGCCTATTTGCCGGCGAGGACCTGGCTCGCGATGGTGACGTATTTGCGCCCCGCCTCCTGGGCCTTGGCCACGGCATCGCTCAGACCGGAGCACATGCGCACTTTGGCGAGCTTGATCAGCATCGGCAGATTGATGCCGGCTAGCACCTCGACCTTCGGATTGTTCATGCAGGAGATGGCAAGATTGGAGGGCGTGCCGCCGAACATGTCGGTGAGGATCGCCACCCCGTCGCCCGAGTCCACCCGCTTCATGGCAGTGATGATATCGCGGCGCCGCTGCTCCACATCGTCATCGGGACCGATGGTAACAACCTCGAACTGAGACTGCGGACCCACCACGTGCTCCAGCGCGGCCCGGAACTCGCATGCGAGCCGGCCGTGGGTGACAAGTACGACACCGATCATCCAAGACTCCGCGTCGGCGCGTCGTTGCGCCGCACGAAAGGGCCACATCATGGCCATCCAAAACCCCTGCGCAAGGGGCGTATGACCGATTTATGGCGGGTGTTGCGCCGCAGCAATAGCCTGCGGCCATCGAGCCTAGGAGTGACCTGTTAAGGCGCGATTAACCATAAAGGTCGGTCTCTTCATATGTGGTCCGGGGCTCCCATCGGGTTCACATGCAGTCATGCCGGCCTTCTTGCGAGCCTTCGGCCGCCACAGTCGTGAGTGTCGCCAGCACGATCGGCAACGGATCGAAGCCGGGTGCGACGGCAAGCCGCGGCACGGCGACACCGGCGAGCGAGGCGGTGGAGCTCTGCGGCAGCCGCTCGGAGGCGCCGGCGCCAAGATCGACCACAAGCCCTACGACCGCCAGCGGCTCGAATGGCAGCCGCCGCACGCCAAGCCCGCGCACCTCGATGAGGCCGGCAAGCATTTCGGCGGGACGGGCCAGCAGGCGACCATGCACCGCCTGCACATGGGTGCGATCGTCGGCAACCAAGCGGGCGAACCGCAGCAATCCGGTTTCCGCGGCTTCGATCAGCGCCAAGGCGAGGCGCGATTTTCCGCTTCCCGCGGCGCCGCGGATCAGGATCGCGCGCGCGCCGACCAGCACCGCCGAAGCGTGGATGCTCGCCGGCTCCGTGCCACCGCTGTCCGATTTGGCCATCACATCGCGGGCAGCCGCACGACGAAGCGGGCACCGAGCACCTTCGGTCTGTCGGGCGGGCCGCTCGCCGCGCCTTGGCGGTTTTCCGCCCAGACCTGGCCGCCATGCGCCTCCACGATCTGTTTGGAGATGGAAAGCCCGAGACCGGAATTCTGCCCGAACCCCTGCTCCGGCCGATCCGTATAGAAGCGCTCGAAGATGCGCTCCAACGCATCCGGGCGTACGCCCGGCCCGTCGTCGTCGACGGTGATCTCCGCCTGACTGCGCAGCCGCCGGCAGGTCACGCGCACGGTGCCGCCCGGCGGGGAGAACGAACGCGCATTGTGGATCAGATTATCGATCACCTGGCCAAGCCTGGAATCGTGGCCCGGCACGGTGAAGTCGGACGGGCTGCCGCCTTCGAACTTGAGCGAGACGGCGACGCGATCGTCCTTGCGCACTTCATTGGCCACGGTCACCAGCGTGCTGAGGAGCTTGGCGAGATCGACGGGCGCGGCTTCCTGGCGTTGCAGCTCGGCGTCGAGCCGGCTCGCGTCGGAAATATCCGAGATGAGGCGGTCGAGCCGTCTGACGTCGTGTTGGATGACGGCGAGCAGCCTCGCCCGGCTCTCCTCGGATTTCGCGAGCGGCAATGTCTCCACCGCCGAACGCAGCGAGGTGAGCGGGTTCTTGAGCTCGTGCGCGACGTCCGCGGCAAAGCTCTCGATCCCTTCGATGCGGCTGTAGAGCGCATTGGTCATGTCGCGCAGCGTGCCGGAGAGGTGCCCGATCTCATCCCGCCGCTCGGTGAAGTCGGGAATCTCGACGCGCGAGCGGATGCGCCGTCGCACGCGTTCGGCGCCGTCCGCCAGCCGCCGCACCGGCTCGGCGATGGTGCGCGCGAGCAGCATCGAGAGCACGACCATGACGCCGAGCAGAATCAGGAACACGGTGACGATCTGCAGCCGTTCCGCCTCGACCGCCTGGTCGATCTCGCCCCCTTGGGTCGACAGCAACAACGCCCCGCGCACCGCGCGATAACCTTGCACCGGCACGGCAACGGATACGATCACCTCGCCGCGGTCATTGACGCGCACCCTGCTGCTGCCCTTGATCCCGGTAAGCGCCTGGGTCACCTCCGGATAGCCCTTCCCGTTCTCCGGCCCGAGCTCGCGGTAGAGCGGCAGATCGCCCTTCTGCATCCAGCGTCGCAGCTTGATCCAGTTCCGCTCGATCCAGCCCGGCCGTTCCACCGTCGGCGCCGGCAAGTCGAAACGCAGGATGTCGCCACGGCCGTAGAGATTGCGGCTGTCGACGAGCAGCACGCCGTCGCGGTCGTAGATGCGTGCCCGGGTGTTGGTCGGCGATACGAAGCCACGCAGCACCGGAGCGATCCGTTCCGGATTGATGGGAAACTCGAGCGAAGATGAATCCTCAGGCCCGTAGCTCTCGCCCGTCTGCAGCTCGAGCAGTCGCTCCGGATCGACGGTGATCGACGAGTCGCTCTCTCCCAGGGCGGCCAAGGCGATGGCCTGGGCGATGATCTCGCCCTGGGTGAGCAGGGCTTGAATGCGCGCGTCGATCAGGCCGGCGCGGAACTGCGAGAGGTAGAGAATGCCGATGACGAGCGCGACCAGGCCTGCAACGTTGAGCGAAACGATGCGCCGGGTGAGACTGGAGAAACTCTGAGCGACGAAGAATTGCCAGGCGCCGCGCAGCGGAAAATAGATGAAGCGCCCCGAGCGGCGCAGCCAAGCTCGCCCGGCCCCGCTTTTCTCACGTGGCGCCGGTTTTTTTGCGCGTTCCGCCTCGTCTTGCGTCGAGTCGGTTTGGTTGGTTCGATCGAGCACCTGGTCCTTGGCCCTCGCGTTTCCGCTGGGGCGATCTCGAGGATGCGGATGCCGCAATTTACCGCAATCCGGCCGGCTCTGTCACACGGGCCGCGGCCGGGAGCTTCAGCGGTCAGGCTTCCTTGAAGCGATAACCGACGCCATACAGCGTCTCGATCATGTCGAAGGCGTCGTCCACCGCCTTGAACTTCTTGCGCAGACGCTTGATGTGGCTGTCGATCGTGCGGTCATCCACATAGACCTGATCGTCGTAAGCGGCATCCATCAGCGCGTTGCGGCTCTTGACCACGCCCGGCCGGCTGGCCAGGGCCTGGAGGATGAGGAATTCGGTGACCGTGAGGGTGACGGGATCGCCCTTCCAGGTGCAGGTATGGCGCTCCGGGTCCATGCGCAACTGTCCGCGCTCGAGCACCTTGGCATCCACCTCCTTCACGGCGGTGACGTCCTTCGGAATCGCTCGGCGCAGCACCGCCTTGACGCGTTCGACCAGCAGGCGCTGGGAAAACGGTTTGCGGATGAAGTCGTCGGCGCCCATCTTGAGCCCGAACAGCTCGTCGATCTCCTCGTCCTTGGAGGTGAGGAAGATCACCGGCATATCGGATTTCTGGCGCAGGCGGCGCAGCGTCTCCATCCCGTCCATGCGCGGCATCTTGATGTCGAGGATGGCGAGATCCGGCGGTGACGTCTTGAAACCGTCGAGCGCGGACGCGCCGTCGGTGTAGGTCATGATCCGGTAGCCCTCGGCCTCGAGGGCGATGGAAACCGAAGTCAGGATGTTGCGGTCGTCGTCGACGAGAGCGATGGTCGGCATGAAGCCTCTGTTCCGTGACGGTTCGCCCAACCCGGAGGCCCGCAAAAAAGCTAGGCCGAAATGTGACGATCCGCCAACAAATGCGTGATTCGCCAAGGCGTTTACCATAACGCCTGACGTTGTTGCAGTGCGATTTTGCGCAATGTAGCGGCTTTGGCTGGACAATCAACCGTTCCGGCTGCCTTGGACGGCGCTCCCGCGCCGGTGGGTGGCTTCGGAACCATCCGGTTCAGCCGGCATTCATACTCGGAAACCCCTTGCCCCGGCCGCGGACTGAAACACCGGGCGGCTGTCGATCCGGCGTCACTCCACGCGCGCAAAGGGCGGCAGTGGAGGATAACGCCCATGACGACCAGCACTACTGCGACCGCGCCCATGTCGGATGCCGAGCACCGCGTGCAACTGCGGCGCGCCGTGATCGCCAGCACCGTCGGCACCGCGATCGAATGGTACGATTTCTTCCTCTACAGCACCGTCACCGGGCTCGTCTTCGCCAAGCTGTTCTTTCCCCATTCGGATCCCCTGGTCGGCACGCTCGAAGCTTTTGGCATCTATGCGGTCGGTTTCGTCGCCCGTCCGGTCGGCGCCGCCATCTTCGGCCACTATGGCGACCGCATCGGGCGCAAGGCGACGCTCATCGCCACGCTCATGCTCATGGGGATCGCCACCTTCCTGGTGGCGCTGGTGCCGACTTACGAGAGCATCGGCATCTGGGGGGCCGTGATCCTGACCTTCCTGCGCTTCGTGCAAGGTGTCGGCGTCGGCGGCGAGTGGGGCGGCTCGGTGCTGTTGTCCATGGAATGGGCGCGCTCGCATCATTCGCGCGGCCTGGTGGCGTCGTGGCCGCAGTTCGGCGTACCGTGCGGCCTGTTCCTGGCCAATCTCGCCGTCCTGCTGTCCAGCCATCTCTCGGGCGATCAATTCCTGACCTGGGGCTGGCGGGTTCCCTTCCTCCTCAGCCTGATCCTGGTCGCCGTCGGCCTGTGGATCCGGCTCGGCATCATGGAAACGCCGATCTTCGCGCGCCTCGTCGCCGAGGAGAGGGTCGAGCGCACGCCGCTCATCGAGGTAATCAAGCAATATCCGAAGGAAATCGTGCTCAGCGCCCTGGCGCGCCTGGCGGAGCAGGCGCCGTTCTACATCTTCACGGCCTTCATCTTTTCCTACGGAACCGGCACGCTGCATGTCTCGCGCGATTTCCTGCTCGTTGCCGTGCTGGCTGCGTCGGTCCTGTCGTTCGTGTCGATTCCGCTGTTCGGGCATTTGTCCGATGTGATCGGCCGCAAGAAGATGTACATGATCGGCGCGGCGACATGCGGCCTGTTCGGCTTCCTTTACTTCGGCATGCTCGATGCGGGCTCGCTGGCGTTGATCTTCCTCGCCATCGTTCTATCGCTCGTCCCGCATGATATGATGTATGGGCCGCAAGCCGCCCTCATCGCCGAATCGTTCCCCGGACATCTGCGCTACAGCGGCGCTTCTCTCGGCTATCAGCTCGCCTCCGTGATTGCCGGAGGGCCGGCGCCGCTCATTGCGACCTGGCTGCTCGGAAAGTATCATTCCGGCTACGTGATCGCCGTCTATATCCTGGCCTGTTCGGTTGTGACGTTGATCGCCACGGCGATGATGCGGGACTTTACCGGCAAGGACCTCGAGCACGTGCACAGCGAGCCGGTGGCGTTGCGCCGCGCGGCTTGAGCCCTCAGGAGGCGCCATGGCGGATGCTCAAGGTGTCGGGCCCCTGCCCGGCACGATGCCCGGGCGGACGCCCGAGAACGCGCCTCAGCCGGCGGATTTCGATCCGCGGGGGGTGGCCAAGGAGCTCCTGCGCACCATTCGCGCCGGCACGCTGGCGACGCTCGACCGCCACACCGGTCACCCGTTCGCCTCGCTCGTCAATGTGGCGACCGATAGCGACGGCTCGCCGATGATTCTGGTGTCGCGGCTCTCCACCCACACCGCCAATCTCGAAGTCGACGGACGTGCCTCGATCCTGCTGGCGCAGACCGGCAAGGGCGATCCGCTCGCCCACCCGCGCTTGACCCTGCTCGGCACCATGCGGCAGGTCGACCGCGAGGGTGAAGACGATGCCCGCGTGCGACGACGCTTCCTCGCGCGTCATCCCAAGTCCGAGCTCTATGCCGGATTCGGCGACTTCTCGTTCTGGCGCATGGCCGTCGCCTCCGCTCACCTCAATGGCGGCTTCGCCCGCGCCGCCGATCTGACGGCGCACGATGTCCTCACCGACCTCGCCGGTGCCGAGGACATGGTCGAGGTGGAACCGGATGCGGTCGCACACATGAACGAGGACCACGGCGAAGCGGTGCGGCTCTATGCGACCAAGCTCCTGGGGGCCCGCGACGGCAGCTGGCGGGTGACCGGCATCGATCCCGATGGCCTGGATCTGATGCTGGGCGATGCCGCGCTCCGCCTGCCGTTCCCCGAGCGCGTGCGGACGCCGCTCGTGCTGCGCCAGGCGCTCAAGCGGCTGGCCGACGAGGCGCGCGCGATAGCTTGAAGACCGCGGAATCTCCCTTGCGCCGGGTGCAGCGCGCTCCTAATTACCGATGCAGGACGTGCAAGACCTGGGCTGACCATGGACCTGATGAAGCTCGTTGCCCTCGACCGCGACGATATCGAAGTCGTATCGGCCCACGTGCAGGACTCCGTCGTCAAGGTTGCCGATATTCGCTGGCGCCCTGACGAGAAACGTTTCGTCGTCGCTCTGAACAGGTTCGATTGGGAATCCGCGAGCTGCGCCGAGGGCTGCTATCAGCGACGCCGTTCGGCGCTGCGCTTCGATCGCGTGCTGGCCTGCAAGTGCCGCAACCTGAGCCCCAAGGAGAAGGACGCCGTCCTCAACCTGCTGGCGGTCGAGTTCGCCGAAACCTTATCGCCGTCGGGCGTGATCACGCTGTTCTTTTCGGGCGGCGGGGCGATCCGGCTCGAGGTCGAATGCCTGGAATGCGAGCTGGCCGACCTCGGACCCACCTGGACCACGGTCACCTGCCCGGCGCATCCCGATGACGCCGCCCAGGTCCGGAGCTAAACTTCACAAATCCTGTGCGTGACCGCAGCCCGGATGAAGCGAAGCGAAATCCGGGGATGTCTCCGCATTTGGCTTCGCTCCCTGCGGCTTACTCGTGATAAGCGACGCGATGCCGATCCGCCTCGACACCAGTGCCGCCGATTTCACAGCCCGCTTCAAGGCTTTGCTCCGCACCAAGCGCGAAGTCTCCGAGGACGTGAGCGAGGTGGTGCGCGGCATCATTGCCGACGTGATGGCGCGCGGCGACCGCGCCCTCTTCGAGCTGACGCGCCGCTTCGACAAGTTCGATCCCGAAAGCCTCGGCCTCAAGGTCACGCCGGCCGAGATCGCGACCGCTGCCTCCACCTGCAACGGCGAGGCGCTCGCGGCGCTGACGCTCGCGCGCGACCGCATCGAAGCGTTTCACCGCCGCCAGCTGCCGCGCGACGAGCGCTTCACCGACGGCCTGGGCGTCGAGCTCGGCTCGCGCTGGACCGCGATCGAGGCGGTGGGGCTCTACGTTCCGGGCGGCACCGCGGCCTATCCGTCCTCGGTCCTGATGAACGCGATCCCGGCGCGCGTCGCCGGCGTGCCGCGCCTGGTCATGGTGGTGCCGGCGCCGGAGGGAAAGCTCAATCCGCTCGTGCTCGCCGCCGCCAAGCTCGCCGGCATTGACGAGGTCTATCGCATCGGCGGCGCGCAGGCCGTGGCGGCGCTCGCCTACGGGACCGAGACCATCGCGGCCGTCGCCAAGATCGTCGGGCCGGGCAATGCCTATGTGGCGGCAGCCAAGCGGCTGGTCTTCGGCACGGTCGGCATCGACATGATCGCCGGCCCCTCGGAAGTGCTCATCCTCGCCGACCGCGATGCCAATGCGGACTGGATCGCCGCCGATCTCCTCGCCCAGGCCGAGCACGACGTTGCCGCCCAGGCCATCCTCGTCACCGACGATTCCGCTCTCGCGGCCGCAGTGGAGACCGCGGTGGAGCGGCAGTTGACGACGCTTCCCCGCGCCGCCGTGGCGGCAAGCGCCTGGCGCGATCACGGCGCGATCCTGCTGGTCGCGGCCCTCGACGAAGCGGTGCCGCTGGTCGACGCGCTCGCGCCCGAGCACCTCGAGATCGCATGCGCCGAAGCCGAACGCCTGGCCGGCCGCATCCGCAATGCCGGCGCGATCTTCATCGGCCATCACACGCCGGAGGCGATCGGCGACTACGTGGCGGGACCCAATCACGTGCTGCCCACGGCGCGGTCGGCACGGTTCTCGTCCGGTTTGGGCGTGCTCGACTTCATGAAGCGAACCTCGATCCTCAAGCTCGGCGCCGAGCAGTTGCGCGCGCTCGGGCCCGCCGCCATCGCGCTCGGCAGCGCCGAGGGGCTGGACGCGCACGCGCGCTCGGTGGCGATCCGCCTCAACCGATGACCGCCCGCGAGCACGCCGATTCCGCGAAGCACCGTCTCGTGGCGGTCACGCTCGACGAAGGCTCCATCGGCCGCTCCAATCCCGACGTCGAGCATGAGCGCGCGGTCGCCATCTACGACCTCCTCGAGGACAACGTGTTCCACCCGGTCGATCACGACGGCGGACCCTACGCGCTGCATCTCAGCCTGACCGAGAGCCGGCTGGTGTTCGACATCCGGCTGTCCGACGGCACGCCGGTGGTCGCCCATTTCCTGTCGGTCACGCCGCTGCGGCGCATCGTCAAGGACTATTTCATGATCTGCGACAGCTACTATCAGGCGATCCGCACGGCGACACCGAGCCAGATCGAGGCGATCGACATGGGACGGCGCTCGGCGCACGACGAGGGCTCCCGCATCCTCATGGACCGATTGCGCAAGAAGGTCAGGGTGGATTTCGATACCGCGCGGCGCTTGTTCACGCTGGTCTGCGTCTTGCACTGGAAAGGTTAGTCTAGTGCCCCGCTTGCGAAGTTCGTGATACATGGCGGCCCCCTCTGACACGAACTTCGGAAGCAAAGGGGCACTAGCAAGTCTATGATCCTAGTGCCGCTTTTCGATTTGAAGTTCCCGCACGAGTTTGCG
>JBJMSU010000193.1:0-21345 GCA_045801465.1 Xanthobacteraceae bacterium
GGTGGGAAGTCCGCGCACGGTGCGCGACGAGCTCGAACGGCTGCGCGAGCAAACCGGCGCGAACCACCTGGTGACCATGCTGCAGTTCGGCGTCTTGAGCGACGAGCTCACCCGGCGCAACATGGAGCTGTTCGCGGCGGAGGTGATGCCGCATCTGCGCGGGTGAGCCACAGATGTTGTAGGGTGGGCAACTGCGCGCAATCTCGGCGCTTCATGGTGGGCAAATTCGCGATCGCGCGGTTGCCCACCAGCAGCGCTGCAACAGGCGAATTTGCCCACCCTACAGGTCGTTATCATGAACGGGCGAAAACAAAGATCGAAACGCAAACCGCCGGAGCCGGACGCTCCGCCGGCGCCCGTGCCGGACGTGAGTCTTGCGCCCTCGAGCGCCGACGACCAGGTCACCGTCAGTAATTTCTCGCTGCACGAGCTGTTTCAGCAGCAGACGCGCGAGATGCTCGACCGCACCGATCTCGACGAGGAGCAGAAGCAGAGCATCCTCGTCGCCATGAGCTGTCCCTGCTGCGGCGCCGGCGGGATGTCGTTTACCGCCAAGCTCAAGCGCCGGACGTGACTCCGCGCCGCCGCCAATGCGATCCAGAAAGTGCATGGGTGGCATGCGTTCTGCCGACGCGGCCCCGCCGGCCGGCATCGGCACGGGCCGCGCTGCGGCTGCATTCCCTGCCGATCCAAGATCGCTCGCGATGTTCGAAGGCCGGCGTCTTGCCGGGCCTTCGTCGTTAAGCATACGAATCAACTCCGCTCGAAAACACCGCGGCGGCACCGGACACTGGGCACCCCTTGAGGTTGATCAATGCGGAATGACGACTGTTCCGACGACCCAGATGGATTCGGGCTGCCACGTTTTCGCCCGCGCTGTGCCTAACTGCCGCCCCGGCGAGCCGCAGAGTGACCGCCCGGGGAGGCTTCCACGGAGCACCTGATGCGATATGTCATCCCGGTCTTTGGTTGCGTCGCCGTCATGATGGCGTTTGGCGACGAGGCGGTCGCCCGCGAGCGGTCGCACCACCACCGCCATCATTGGACGTCCAAACATTCCCATCATTCCTTGCGCGGGCACGCCGTTTCTCACCACGCACGTCACTGGCGAGGCACCCGCAGGCACGTCGTGTTGGCGCAGCCGTATGCGCCGACGCTCGCACAACCGGTCGAGGCACCGTTCGCAGGGCAATCGCCGCAGCCGATGATGGTGCCGATCGTGCGGCAACGGCGAGGTCAGCGGCTGGTTGCGACACGAGGCGCGTGGCAGTCGACCACCGTGCAGCCCTCGGCCGTGGCGGTTGTACCGCAGCAACCCATGCAGGATCCATACGCCCCGTCCTACGGGTGGCAAGCACCGGTGCAGCCGACGTTCACGGCGGCGGTCGTGCGCCGGCGCGTCGCCGCGGCGAGCCCCAATCAGACGCAGTTTGCGTCGCTGGTATCCACGCATGCCCAGGCCAACGGTGTGCCTGAATCCCTCGTCCATCGCGTGATCATGCGTGAGAGCCGTTACAATCCGCGCGCGGTCAGCCGCGGCAATTACGGCATCATGCAGATCCGGCTCGGGACCGCGCGCGCCATGGGCTACACCGGCTCCGCCGCCGGCTTGCTCGACCCCAACACCAACATGACCTACGCGGTGCGCTATCTCGCCGGGGCCTATCGCGCCGCCGGCGGCAATCACAACCGCGCGGTCTCGTACTATGCGGGCGGCTATTACTACCAGGCGAAGCGCCGGGGCTTCTCGCCCTACGCCACGCAGGCGCGCGCCGCAGCGCCAGCCGCGGTCCCGGCATTCGTCCAGCCCAGACGGGCGGCGATGTTCTGACCGGCGTCTTCGGATGTGGCCTCGCAGGGCGGGTTAGCCGCAGGCGTAACCCGCGGGCGACCGGCGGATTACGCTGGCGCTAATCCGCCCTACGCCCTACTGCGCCGGTTCGCGCGCGACATCGGCTGGCCTTCGCCCATGCAAAGGAGGCTGTTCATGCCAGCGGCACTGAAGGGCGGATGCTTTTGCGGGAGGGTTCGCTACGAGGCGACGGGCGTGCCGTTCCACCTGACGAACTGCCATTGCTCGATGTGCCGACGCACGACCGGAGCGCCCTTTGTGACCTGGTTCAGCGTTCGGCGCGCGGACTTTCGCGTGATGGCGGGCGCGCCGACGAGCTTCCGATCGAGCAGCACCGGGGCCCGATCCTTTTGTTCGTCGTGCGGCACCCAGCTGACCTTCGCCAGCGACGACTATCCGGACGAAATCGACGTCACCACCTGCAGCCTCGACGATCCTGAAATCCTGCCGCCGCACGACCACACACGCACGAGCAGCAGATTGCGGTGGATTCTTCTGGCCGATGGATTGCCGGAATATCCGGAGGCGCGCCCCGATCGATAAGCCTGGGGCCATCGCTTATCAGCCCCCTTTCAGCCTCGTAGGGCGGCTTAGCCGCAGGCGTAAGCCGCCAGGCCATCCGGGGAACGGCGGATTACGCTGACGCTCATCCGCCCTACGCGCTGCGGGCTTGCTTAGCACCGGCAATTCCGAGCTCGCGCAGAATCTCCTCGTTGTGCTGCCCCAGCGTCGGCGGCGCGGAGTCGATGCGCGGGCCGCCGTGCGCGAAGGTGAAGGCCGCCAGCGGCACGCCGAAGCTGCCGTCGATGCCCTCAGCGGAGTCGTGGCGGTGAATGACGCCGCGGGTCGCAAGCTGCGGGTCGGCGACCGCTTCCGCCATGGTGCGCACGCGCGCCGCCGGAACATGGCGCGCCTGCAAAAATTCCTCCCATTCCTGCGCGCTGCGGGCCTGCAGAAGCTCCGAGAGCACGGCGGCTTCGCGGTCGCGATCGTGGTCGCGCTCGTCGTTGCTGCGCTTGATCATGTCGGGACGCCCGAGAACGGTCCATAACCGGCGCTGCTGGCGCAGGTTGCTGGCGCCCAGCATCAACAGCCCGTCCCTGGTCGGATAGGCGCTGTTGGTGGCATGGGGATGCTTGTTGCCACGCGGTTCGGGGTGCGCGCCGTTGCGCAGGTAGCCGGTCATGTGTGACCCCATCAGGATCATCGCCACGTCCAGCATCGCCATGTCGATGCGCTGGCCGCGGCCGGTGCGCTCGCGCTGGAACAGCGCCGCAGCGAGCGCGAAGGCGCCGGTCGTGCCGGTGGCATAGTCGATCGCCGGGGCGCCGAACTTGACCGGATGCACCTCCTCGGTTCCGGTCATCGCCATGATGCCGGAGGTCGCCTGGATCACATGGTCGTAGGCGGTCTGCGGCCCGCGCGGTCCGTCCTGGCCGAAGGCCGAGAACGACGCATAGATGAGCCGCGGATTGATGGCGGAGAGCGCCGCGTAGCCTAGGCCCAGCGCTTCGAACGCGCCGGGGCGGTAATTCTCCACGAAGATATCGGCGCTGGCGGTGAGCTTCCTGAGGATCTCGCGATCGCTTTCAGTCTTCAGGTCCAAAGTGATCGAGCGCTTGTTGGAGGCTTGCGTCAGGAAGGACGTGCCCATCTGGCGCCGGTTGAGCGCCTTGTCGGTGCCGGCTCCGCGGCTCTGGTCGGGCTCGTCGGGGTGCTCGACCTTGATCACGTCGGCGCCCAGCACGGCCAGCTGGTAAGTGGCAAACGGCCCGGCCAGCACATGCGTGACGTCGATCACCCGGATGCCTTCGAAGGGTCGCGTCATAAAGTCTCCTCCCTGCGTTCATGGATCGAATGCGAGCGCGCAACTTGCTCCATCCCTCCCCTGCAGGGGGAAGGTGGCCGAGCGAAGCGAGGCCGGGTGGGGTTCGACATCAAGAGCACAAGCCTCGCGGCAGCCGTTGAATGGGGCGACGATAAAGCACAAGTCGTTCGCCGTGACCCCACCCGGTCGGCCTTCCGGCCGACCACCCTCCCCCTTCGCGGGAGGGATAAAGCTGTTGCGAGGCCGAGTACACTTCGGATGTATTGAGCCTCTGACACCTCAACATCGACTCCAAGGTAGGACCCCAATGAACGGCGCCGCCGTCGTCGCCGAGATTCTCAAGCGCGAGGGGACCGAGTTCCTCTCATGCTATCCGCGCAACCCGCTGATCGAGGCCTGCGCCGAGCTCGACATCCGGCCCATCCTGTGCCGCCAGGAGCGGGTCGGCGTCGGGCTGGCCGACGGCTATACGCGCATCCGCCGCGGCAGGCGCAACGGCGTGTTCGCCGCCCAGGCGGGGCCCGGCATCGAGAACGCCTTCCCGGGGGTCGCCCAGGCTTACAGCGAGAACGTCCCGCTGATGGTCATCGCCGGCGGGCTGCCGCTGGCGCGGCAATCGGTGCGGCCGGTGTTTCGCGCGGCGGACGTCTACCGGCCGGTCACCAAATGGTCGGCGCTGGCGCACGCGGTCGAGGAGCTGCCCGACCTCATGCGCCGCGCCTACCAGGCCATGCGCAGCGGCAAGGGTGGGCCGGTGCTGGTCGAGATTCCGGACGCGGTGTGGCAGGCCGAATATCGCGGCGAGATCGATTACGCACCGGTGCCGGTGCAGCGCTGCGCGCCCGATCCGGATGCGATCCGGGAAGCGGTGCGTCTCATCATGCAGGCGAAGCACCCGCTGCTGCTGGCCGGCCAGGGCGTGCACTATGCCGAGGCGAGCGACCGCCTCGCCGCTCTCGCCGAGCTCCTTCCGGCGCCGGTCGCCACCACCAATCCGGGCAAGAGCGCGATCCCTGAGAGCCATCCGCTGGCGCTCGGCGCCTCGACGCGTTCGCGGCCGCAGATGTTCACGGAGTTCATGGCGCGCGCCGATCTGGTCGTGGCCATCGGCACGAGCCTCACGCGCACGCCGTTCGGCCCCGGCATCCCGGCGGGCAAGACGATCATTCACGCGACCAATGACGCCGGTGACGTCAACAAGGAATACCGCATCGACCATGCGCTGATCGGCGATGCCGCCTTGGTGATCGAGGCGCTGATGGCCGAGATCGCCCGCCAGAATGCGGGCGGCGGCGCCAAGGCCCTGGCGTCGCTCAAGGACGAAGTCGCCGCCGCCAAGGCGGCGTGGCGTGACGAATGGGCAAAATATCTCGACTCCGACGAGGTCCCGATCAACCAGTATCGCGTCATCCGCGACCTGATGCGCACGGTCGACCGCGACAATGTCATCATCACCCACGACTCGGGCAGCCCGCGCGAGCAGCTCATTCCGTTTTGGGAGGCGACCGCGCCGGGCTCGTACATGGGCTGGGGCAAGTCGACCCAGCTCGGCTACGGGCTCGGCATCATCATGGGGGCGAAGCTGGCGGCGCCGGACAAGCTGTGCATCAACGTCATGGGCGATGCCGCCATCGGCATGACCGGCATGGACATCGAGACGGCGGCGCGCAACCGCATCGCCATTCTCACCATCGTGTTCAACAACGGCGTCATGGCGGCCGAGCGCGACGTGCTCGAGCTCTCGACCAAGAAGTACGGCGCGCTGACCGTCGGCGGCAACTACGCCAAGGTGGCCGAAGGGCTTAACGTCGCCGCCACGCGGGTCGAGACGCCGGCCGATATCGTGCCGGCGATCAAGGACGCGATCGCCGTCACCGAATCGGGCGCGCCGTTCCTCCTCGAAGTCGTCGTCAAGGAAGGATACGACTTCTCGCGCTACGAGCTCGCGGGATTGTAGGCCGCGGCCGCGCGTGCGTTCGGCTGAGTAAATTGTAGGGCGGGTTTAGCCGAAGGCGTAACCCGCCGCCAATCGGGGAATGGCGGATTACGCTTGCGCTAATCCGCCCTACGCAAGCGGCCTTCAGGAGGAGCGACATGACAGGCAGGCAATCGCTGATGCTCACGATCGCGGCCTTCCTGCTGGCGCTCTCGAGCACTGTCGCGGCACAGGATTACCCGGCCAAGCCGATCCGGCTCATCATCCCGTTTCCGCCGGGCGCCATCAACGACACGGTCGGCCGCATGATCGCGACGCAGCTCTCTGGGCGGCTGGGCAAGCAGGTCATCGTCGACAACCGCAGCGGCGCCGGCGGCGTCATCGGCACCGAGCTCGCCGCCAACGCGCCGAAGGACGGCTATACGCTGCTCGTCGTCTCGCTGGTGAACACGGTCAATCCGTGGCTCTACAAGCTCAGCTATGAACCGATCGCGAGCTTCGCCCCGATTGCCGCCATCGGCTCGGCTCCCAACGTGCTCCTGGTCAATCCGGAGCTGCCGGTGAAGTCGGTCGGCGAGCTGGTGGCGCTCGCCCGGGAAAAACCCGGGCAGGTGCAATATGCCTCCGGCGGCGTCGGCAGCTTCCAGCATCTGGGCGGCGAATTGTTCAAGCTCATGGCCGGCGTCGACCTGCTGCACGTGCCGTTCAAGGGCGGCGGCCCGGCCATGATCGACGTGCTCGGCGGCCACACCAAGGTGGTGTTCTCGACCACCATCACCGCCTTGCCGCACGTGCGCTCGGGCAGGCTCAGGGCGCTCGGCGTCGGCGGCCGCGAACGCAGCCCGGTCCTGCCGGACGTTCCCACCATCGCCGAAGCCGGGGTGCCGGGCTACGAGGCGGTCAACTGGATCGGCATCGTGGCGCCGGCCGGAACGCCGGGACCCATCACGGCCAAGCTGCACGCGGAAATCACCGCCGTTCTGGATTCGCCCGAGGTGCAAAAGCAGTTCTCCTCCGAGGGCGTGGACGTCATGCGGATGAGCGCTGCCGAGTTCGGCACGTTCATGGGGCGGGAACTGGAGAAATGGGGGCGCGTGGTGAAGGAGGGCGGCATCAAGGCGGAGTGACTGTAGTCGGCGCGCCCGCGGACGCTGACAAGGAGTGCCGCGATCCTATGGTTCGACGGTCGTCCTCATCCTGAGCAGTCACCCCATCCTTCGAGACGCCCGCTTCGCGGGCTCCTCAGGATGAGGGTGACTGTCGAAGGACGCGATGCTCCTCACCACGGGATCGCTTCGATAGACCTCATCCTGAGGGCGGCCGAAGGCCGCGTCTCGAAGGATGAAGGTCGTTCACTCCGGCATCCTGGCTAAGTTGACGCTGATGCAGTGCCTATCTCTGCCCCTCCTCGGTGAAGAACTTCTCGCCATAGGCGAAACGGTTGGGCTTGAGGAAGAAGCCGAGGAGGACGGCGCCGTCGGGCGAAACCGCCTCGTGCTGATTGCCGGCCGGCCGCCAGACGAACTGGCCCGGTCCGCAGACGCCCTCGTGGTCCTCGATCGTGCCCTCCAGCACGTAGGTCTGCTCCAGCGCAGCATGCTCGTGCAGCGGCACGACGGCGCCGGGGTCGAGCCGGAACAAGGCGGTGGTGATGCCGCTGTCATCGGAGTAGAGCACCTTGATGTAGATGCCGGGGAACTTGGTCTTCTCCCACGGCATGTTGGGGACGTCGAGGTAGCGCGAAGCAAGCTCGGGTGGGTTCTCGGGCCTGATATCGGCATGCACGACTTTGCGGGATTGCACCGACATGATGTCCTCCTGGGCGGGTCGCGGCGATCGTACAGGATGAAAGCGCGTTGCACGAGGTGGCTGTACCATGACCGACACCTGGCCGGACCTGCCGCTCGCCGCGTGGAGCGAGACCTGCGAGACGCTGCACCGGTGGACGCAGATCGTCGGCAAGGTGCGGATGGCGTCGACGCCGCTGGTCAATCATTGGTGGAACGTCACCTTCTATGTCACGGCGCGCGGGCTCACGACCTCGGCGGTTCCGCATGGCGCGCGGACCTTCGAAGTGACGTTCGATTTCATCGAGCATAGGCTGCGCATCGAAACCAGCGACGGCAGCAGCGAAAGCATCGCGCTCGTGCCGATGTCGGTGGCGGACTTCCATGCCGAGGTCATGGGTCGACTGCGGCGGCTCGACATCGACGTTCACATCTGGACCATGCCGAGCGAAATCGAGAATGCGGTGCCGTTCGACGAGGATCGCGTGCATGCGCATTACGATGCCGGCTACGCGCAGCGCTTCTGGCGCGCTCTGCTGCATGCCGACCGTGTGTTCAACATTTTTCGCGGCCGCTTCATCGGCAAGGCGAGCCCGGTACATTTCTTCTGGGGCAGTTTCGACTTGGCGGTGACACGTTTTTCCGGTCGCACCGCGCCCCCGCTTACGGGAACGAGCCCCAACGTCGCGGCTTGGGTGATGCGAGAAGCCTACTCGCACGAGGTGTCGAGCTGCGGCTTCTGGCCCGGCAATGGCGGCTATGGGCGCCCGGCATTCTACGTTTATGCCTATCCGGAGCCGCCCGGCTATGGCGACACTCGGCTGCGCACGGCCGAAGCCTTCTATGACGGCGGTCTCGGGCAGTTCATCCTGCCTTATGCCGCGGTGCGCCAGTCGCCCGATCCGGACGCGCTCCTGCTCTCCTTCCTGCAGGAGACCTACGCGGCGGCGGCCGACCTGGCGGGCTGGGATCGACAGGCGCTGGAGCGCCGCTTGGTTGCCGGCGCCGCGAAATAGGTGCACGCTGACGGTCAAAGAACACGTCCATCACGACCGGACGCCAGTCAGAGGGGAAATGATGAAGGCCTTCTCGCGTCTTGCGGCGCTTTCGGCGATCTGCACCATCTTGACGGCTGCCGCTGCGCCCGCGGTCGCGGCCGAAGCGAGCGAATTCCACGTCGCCCGCCAGCCCGGCATCGTCTATCTGCAGGCCGTGCTGATGGAGGAAAAGAAGCTCATCGAGAAGCAGGCCGCGGCGCTCGGCTTGAACGACGTCAAGGTGAAATGGTCGATCATCACGAGCGGCGGGGTGATGACCGAAGCGCTGATCTCCGGCAGCATCGACATGGCCATCACCGGCGTCTCGAACATGCTGCTGCTGTGGGACCGCACGAATGGCGGCGCCAAATCGGTGGCTGGCGTAGCTGGCGTGCCGTTTCTCCTGCTGACGCGGAATCCCAACGTCAAAGCACTGAAGGATTTCGGGCCGGAAGACCGCATCGCGGTGCCGACGATCCGCGCTTCAATGCAAGCGATGATGCTCGGCATGGCGCTGGAGCAGGCTTACGGTCGGGGCCAGCATGGCCGGCTCGACACCAATCAGGTCCAACTCGGGCACCCGGATGCCCTGCAGGCCCTGATCAATCCGCGGCACGAGGTCAACAGCCACTTCTCGATCCCGCCGTTCCAAAACATCGCCCTGAAATCCCCCGGCGTGCACGCCGTGCTCAACTCCATCGACGTGCTCGGCGGTGCGGCGACGATCACCAACGCGTGGGCGATGCAGAAGTATGTCGATGCGAATCCGGTCAAGATCAAAGCCTTGGTGGCGGCGCTCGACGAGGCGAGCGACTGGATCGCCAAGGACCCGAAAGGCGCCGCCGAGATCTACCTCGCGGCAACCAAGGAGAAGATCTCGGCCGACGAACTGGTGGACGTGGTCAAGCAGCCGGGCTCGATCTTCTCGGTGACGCCGCAGCGGAGCATGCTGTGGGCCGACTACATGCACCGCATCGGACTGCTCAAGGTGAAGCCGGCAAGCTGGAAGGACTATTTCTTCCCGGCCATTCACGAGCGCGCGGGAAGCTGAGCACTGACGGGACTACTCGGCCTTGATGTTCGAATCGCGAATCACGCGGCCATATTCGTCGTAGTGCTGCCGGAGATAAGCGGCGAAGTCGGCACCGCACGTGCCGACCGGATACAGCTCCTGGACGAGAAGCTTCTGCTTGATCTCCGGCGCCTGCACGGCGGCGGCGAACCAGGCGGCGAGCTGCGAGACTGTTTCTTTCGGCGTCTTCGCTGGCGCGACCAATCCGAACCAGACGTCCTCCTCGTAATCCGGGTAGCCGGACTCGGCGATCGTCGGAAGGTCCGGCAGCGTCTCGAGCCGCGTTCGCGACGCGATGGCGAGCGCGCGCAGCCTTCCCGCTTTCACCTGTTCGGCCACGGACGGATAGTTGACGAACAGCGACGTCACATGCTGACCCACCAGTGCATTCACGGCAGGTCCCCCGCCCGGATACGGCACGTGCGTGAGATGAACGTTGGCGGCACGCCTGAGCTTCTCGAAGCCGATATGCTGGGAGGTTGCGGGCCCGTTGAACGCCATCGTCAATTCGCCGGGCTTGCCGCGCGCCGCATTGACGAGATCGGCGAGCGTGCCAAAGGGCGATGTGCTGTGAACGGCGACCACGTTCGGTGAACGCGTCAAATGGCAGACGGGCTCGAAGCTGGTCAGCGGATCGTAATTCACCTTCTTCAGATTGGGATTGATCACGAAAGAATTCGCCACGATCAGCACCGTACTCCCGTCCGGCGCGGCGCGCGCCACGGCCTCGCTTGCGATCACGGTGCCGGCGCCCGGGCGGTTCTCGATCACCATGGTAGGCCCTTGCGCCCGGCCGATCTGCTCGGCCACCAGGCGAGCGAGAATATCGGCACCGCCGCCGGGCGCGAATGGAACGACGATCCTGATCGTTCTCGTGCTTTGCGACCATGCATCGCTGCCGGACAGTACACATATGAACAGGAAGAGCATGACCGCCAGTCGGGGTCTTTGTAGCGCGCGCATGTGGCGCTCCAAGGGAAACGTGATGCAGGTGGCTCCAGCCCGCCGATGATAGTGGTTGCGCCGCTCTCCTTCCAAATCGCGGGCGCAATCCCCACATAATGGCACCCTCCTTTGCGTCCCCGTGTGTGCCATGTTGGATACGTCGCTGGCTTATCTGCTCGAGTCCGATCCCGTTGAATCATCGCCGACCTCCTCGGTGGCGGCCGAGGAACGCGTCTATTTCGACGCCTACTCGGAAGCCGTCGCCTCGGTGGTGGAGACGGTCGGACCCGCGGTCGTGCGCGTCGACCGCAGCGAACGCGATCGCCCGGGGCGCGGCGGCACCGGATCAGGCGTGGTGATCTCGCCGGACGGGCTGGTGCTGACCAATGCGCACGTCGTCAATGGCGCGCGCGCGATCCGCCTCACCGATACCGAAGGACGCACCACGGAGGCGCGGCTCCTCGGTATCGACCCGGATACCGATCTCGCGCTGCTGCGGGCCGATGCCGCCCGCTCGCTTCCCGCCGCGAAGCTCGGCAATTCGAAGCAGCTTCGGCGCGGGCAATTGGCCATCGCCATCGGCAACCCCCTCGGCTTCGAATCCACGGTGACCGCCGGCGTCATCTCGGCACTCGGGCGCTCGCTGCGCGCCACCACCGGCCGCATGATCGAAGACGTGATCCAGACCGACGCCGCGCTCAATCCCGGCAATTCGGGAGGACCGCTGGTCTCCTCGCGCGGCGAGGTGATCGGGATCAACACGGCGGTGATCTTAGGCGCGCAGGGCATCTGCTTCGCGGTCGCCAGCAATACGGCCAACCACGTGCTGAGCGAAATCATCATGCACGGGCGCGTGCGCCGCGCCTATATCGGCGTCGCCGCTCAGACGGTGCCGGTGCCGCGCCGTCACGCCATCGCGGCCGAGATCGACAACAAACTCGGCGCGCTGCTCACTTCGGTCGAGCAGGGCGGGCCGGCCGACCGTGCCGGACTCCTGTCGCGCGACCTCGTCGTCCGCCTGGATGGCGACCGCGTGACCGGCGTCGACGACCTGATCCGGCTGCTCGACGGCAGCCGCATCGGCAAGACGATCCCCATCGACGTGCTGCGCCTCGGACGGCTGCGCAGCTTCGACGTCGTGCCGACGGAGCGCTCGCGCGCGGGGTGAGGCTGACGTGCTTCCTGACGAACTTTCCATTCGTCATGGCCGGGCGAGCGATCGCTACAGCGATCGAGAGGGTTGTCCCGGCCATCCCGCTTAGATTGACACCGCCGTGCCCACCTGAGCGAGATTGCCGGGACAAGCCCGGCGATGACGACTGCTTACGCAATCTGTGCGTCCGGGCTTGACGCGCGGCGGATGGCGCGCAGGCGCGCGGTGGCGGCGGCATCGACCTCATGCGTGTCGGGATCGACGACAACGCCGTAGAGCTCGGCCGCGGCCTCAAGCGTGACATAGCCCTGGCGCACGTCGGCCGCGACGTCGGCGACGGGCCGATCGAGCGGCGAGCCATAACCGCCGCCGCCGCCCGAGCGCACCCGGAAGGCATCGCCGGTCTTGAGCTGCGCCACCAGGACCTTGGCATTGGGAAAATCGGTCTTCCATGTTCCCCCAAGGCGGAGCGCGACCTGGTTGCCGGTGGCGTCGAGACCGCCGTTGAGGCCCCACGGCCGGCAATGGGCGCGCTCGATCTGCGTGTTCATCGTCATGTTGGTGCGCGCGCGGATCACGCGTTCGACGCCGAGACCGCCGCGATGGCGACCGGCGCCGCCGGAATCCGGCACCAGCCGATAGGCCTCGACCACGAGGGGAAACTTGGCCTCGGCCTGCTCGTTGGGGCCGTTATGGGTATCGCCGTCGTTGATGCAGACCGTGGCGGAGACGCCGTCCTCGTTGTGCTTGGCGCCCCAGCCGCCGCCGAGCGGGCCGAAATTGGCGATGAAGAACTCCTGCAGCTTCGGATTGATGCCGTGACAGGCGGCGATCAAGAGGTCGGCGTGGTGGCCGGCGATGACGCGCTCCGGAATCGCTGGCGCCAACGCCTTAAACACCGTGTCGACGATGGTCATCGGATAGGTCATCCACCAGCGCATGGGCGCCGGACGCGTCGCGCTCACCACCCGGCCCGGCGGCACGACGGTCTTGAGGCTGCGAAACGAGCCGTCGTTGATGGGATAGTCGGTCGGCGAGGTGAGGCACTTGTAGGCGACCTGGGCGCAGGCGTAACCCGTAGTGATGCCGGAATTATAGAAGCCGCGCACCTGGCGCGAGACCTCCGAGAGGTCGATCGTCATCTCGTCGCCCTTCACGATGACGCGCACCCGGATCGGCACCGGCTTGCCGATGTCGATCCCGTCGTCGTCCATATAGGATTCCGCCTCGTACGTGCCGTCGGGAATCGTGCGCGTGTGCGCGCGCGCCAGCGCTTCCGCCTGATCCATGATGGCGACGATGGCGTCGAGCACCGGCTCGCGGCCGTAGCGCTCGATGAGCTGCAGGAAGCGGCGCTCGCCGGTCTTGACCGCCGTCACCTGGGCGCGCAGGTCGCCCATGGCGCGGCTGGGCAGCCGCACGTTCTGGCGGATGATGTCGACCACGTCCTCGTTGACCACGCCGCCCTTGTGCAGCTTGAGGATCGGGATCTGGATGCCCTCGGAAAAGATGTCGGTGGTCATGCCGCCGAGCGTGCCGCCGATGTCGAGCCAGTGCGCCATGCAGCAGGAGAAGCCGACCAGCGCGCGCTCGTGGAAGATCGGCAACGTCAAGGTGACGTGGTTGAGGTGGCTGCCGGTGAGATAGGAATCGTTGGTGACGTAGATGTCGCCGGGCTTGATGTTGTCGTGGCCGAAATGGCGGATCTTGGCCTTCACGGTTTCCGCCATGCCGCGGATGAACATCGGCAGGCCGATGCCGATCGACACCGTCTCGCCTTCGGGGGTGAACAGGCCGGTGGTGAAGTCCAGCGCCTCGTAGATGATGATGTTGTAGGCGGTGCGCATGAGGTTGGTCTTCATCTCCTCGGTCACGGCGATGATGCCGTTGCGCACGATCTCGGTGACCACCGGGTCGGCCTTGCGTTTCTTCACGCTCTTCCTGGCCATTGTCTCGACGGCTCCTGCCGGCTCTGTTGTAGGGCGGGTTCGCCGAAGGCGTAACCCGCCGTTTAGTTCAGAATGGCGGATTACGCTGACGCTAATCCGCCCTACCTACGGTGATCACCAGATTCCCATAGGCATCCACTTCGAGCGCGTCGCCCGGCATCAGCAGGGTGGTCGATGCGTGCTCCTCGATCAGCGCCGGTCCTTTGATGCGGTTACCGGCTACGAGGGCGGCGCGCCGATAGGTCGGCGTCGCCCGGAAGCCCGAGGCGAAATAGACTGGCCGCTTCCCCGTGAAGGCCGCCTTGGCCGGCTGGCGGGCGCCGCGCGCAATCTTGCCCGTCGACGGCTTGCGCATGAGGCCGGTGACGGTGGTGCGCAGGCTCACGATCTCGGCGCGTTCCTGCGGCGCCGAGGTGCCATAGCGCCGCGCGTGCATCTCGTCGAAATGGCGCTTGATCGCCGTACGATCTTGTTTCGCGAACACACGCAGCGGCAGGTCGACCGTGACGGCGTGCTCCTGGCCGACATAGCGCATGTCAGCGGCACGCTTGATGACCACTTTCTGCGGCTTCACCGAGGTGCCGGCGATCGCGTCGCGGCCCTGCTGTTCGAGCTCGCGGTAGATCTGCTCGATGTGCGCGAACGAGGCCTCGTCGAGGCGCATCAGCGAGGTGCGCACGAAATCGTAGCGCAGGTCGGCGAACAGCATGCCGAAGGCCGAGAACACGCCCGGCGCGTCGGGAACGACGACCTTGCGGATGCCGATCTCGCGCGCGACCGCGACGGCGTGCAACGGACCTGCCCCCCCGTAGGCGACGAGGACGAAGTCGCCGGCATCGAGACCGCGCTCGGTGGTCACGCCCTTCACCGCGTACGACATCGCGGTTGCGGCAATGCGCAGGATGCCGTCGGCCGCGCCGGTGATGTCCATGCGCAGCGGATCGGCGATCTTGTTCTTCAGCGCGCCCTCCGCCGCCGCCACGTCGAGGCGCATTTCGCCGCCGAGAAAACGGTCGGGGCTGAGCCGGCCAAGCACGAGGTTGGCGTCGGTTACGGTCGGCTCGATGCCGCCGAGGCCATAGCAAACGGGTCCGGGGGCCGCGCCGGCGCTCTGCGGGCCGACGCGCAAGCCGCCGGCCTCGACGCGCGCAATCGAGCCGCCGCCGGTGCCGACCTCGAAAATGTCCATCATGGCGATCTGCACCGGCAGCGCCTTGTCGTAGCCGCCGAGCAAGGCCGTGCCGGTGGTCAGCGCCTCCCCCTGGTAGATGACGCCGGCCTTGGCGGTGGTGCCGCCCATGTCGAAAGCGATGGCGTTGTCGATGCCCAGCGTGCGGCACAGCGCCTGCGTGCCGATGACGCCGGCCGCGGGTCCCGATTCCAGCATGCGAATGCATTGACTCTGCGCCTGCTCGGCTTCGTAGAGGCCGCCGGTCGACTGCACGACCAGGAACGAGCCGGCAAAGCCGGCCTTGCGGATGTGCTGGTCGATCTCGCCAACATAGCGGCGCACCTTGGGTCCGATATAGGCGTTCGCCACCACCGTGGAGCAGCGTTCGAACTCGCGGTACTCCTGGCTCAGCTCGTGCGAGGCGGAGACGAACATCCGCGGGTTCGTCCGCTCGAGGATCGCCTTGGCGCGCGCCTCGTGGTCCGCCTTGGCGTAGCAATTGAGGAACAGGATGGCGGCGGATTCCACGCCGGCCTTCTCCAGCGTGCGCGCGAGCGCCTCGACCTCGGCGTCATCGAGCGGCCGATCGATCTCGCCGTCGGCGAGCACGCGCTCGTGCACCTCGAAGCGGAGCGCCCGCTCGACCAGCGGCTCGTGCTTCTGGAAAAACAGGTTATAGGCATCCGGCCGGTTGATGCGGCCGATCTCGTAGATGTCGCGAAACCCGTCGGTGATGACGAGCGCCGTTTTGGCGCCGGTGCGCTCGAGGATGGTGTTGATGGCGATGGTCGAGCCGTGCAGGAACAGTCCCGCCGACGCATAGCTCGAGCCGGCCTTGGCCACGGCGGCCGTGATGCCCTCGACCAGATGATGCGGCGTCGACAGCGCCTTGCCGAAGGTGAGCCGGCCCGACTTGTCGTCGAACACTGCCATATCGGTGAAGGTGCCGCCGATATCGGCGGCGAGCCGCAAGGTGGCGCCATTGGTCTTTGAATTGTTTGGAGACGGCATCTTGGTTTGCTCGAATATCACGATTGTTCGTTTGTAGGTGACGGCCTTTCCATCGTCATGGCCGGGCTCGTCCCGGCCATCTCGTCGAGTGGGCACTGCATTGCCTGCTCAAGCGAGATGCGCGGGTCAACCCTCGCGATCGCTGTGGCGATCGCTCGCCCGCGCATGACGAGTGGAGGATTCGTTCAGCTCCCATCATGGGCGCATGGCGAGGCAATGCTCGCGCGGGAGCGACAGCCGCACTGCCTGGCCGCTGGCAATGCAGGTCGAGGGATGCAGCTGAACGCGCACGCGCTCAGCCCCCACCGCGACCGCGCAGTCGAGGATATTGCCGAGATAGACGACGCTCTCGACCGTGCCGGCAACGATGTTCTCGCCCTCGCCCGGCGCGCCGTCGGGGATCAGCGCGACGTTCTCCGGCCGCACCGTCAGCGTGACGGCCTCACCCTCGCGCATCGCACCGTCGGCCGCGCAGCGCAAGATGCCGAGATTCGTTCTGATGCTGGCGAGCCGACGCGTGCCGGCGGCCTCCAGCGCGACGATCTCGCCGGGGACGATGTTGGTCTTGCCGATGAAATCGGCCACGAACGTCTGCTTGGGCGCGCCATAGATCTCGGCCGGCGTGCCCTGCTGCACGATGACGCCATCCCGCATCACCGCAATAACGTCCGACATGGTGATGGCCTCGACCTGCTCGTGCGTCACGAACAGCGTGGTGACCTTCGAGCGCTTGACGATCTCGCGCAGCTCGAGGCGCATCTCCTCGCGCAGTTTGGCGTCGAGATTGGACAATGGCTCGTCGAGCAACAGGACGCGCGGCTCGGCCACCAGCGCACGGGCGAGCGCCAGGCGCTGCTGCTGGCCGCCTGACAGGAATGGCGCCGGCCGATCCTCGAGGCCATCGAGGCGGACCAGCGCCAGCGCCTGCATGGCGCGATCCCGCATCTCGGCCCGCGACGGCCGCGGCCGCCGGTAGCGCAGCGGAAAGACGACGTTCTCGAACACGCTCATATGCGGCCAGATGGCGTAGGACTGGAACACCATGCCGATCTTGCGGTGGTGGGGCTCGACCCAGATGCCGCGCTCGGGCGCGCACACCAGTTCGTCGCCGATCGCGATCTCGCCATCATCCGGACGCTCCAGGCCGGCCACGCAGCGCAGCGTTGTGGTCTTGCCGCAGCCCGACGGGCCGAGCAGCGTATAGAACCTGCCCTCTTCCACATCGAGCGACACGCCGTTGACGGCCGCGTGCTGCGCGTGCGCGCTGCGATAGGTCATGCGCAAGTTGCGGATGCGGATCATCGGCTTGGCTGCAGGCCTTGCCGCGGCGACGCGCTGGCGAGCGCGAGCCCGATCCCGGCCTTGCGGGCGACGATCCAGTAGAGCAGCAGGAACGGCACCATCACGGCGAGCATGATCAAGGCGGCCGCCGAGGCGCGCCCGTAGGAAGAGGATTGCACGTAGCTCCACACCAGCACCGAGAACGGCAGGTTGGTGCCCGTCGCGAGCACCACCGGCAGGGTCAACTCGCGATAGGTGAGGAGCGCGATCCAGATCCAGGCGTAGAGGATCGTCGGCGTCAGCAGCGGCAGGAGCACGGAGCGCAACACGCCGGCGGTGCCGGCGCCGCTCACCCGCGCGGCTTCGTCGAGCTCGTGGTGGATCTGGATCATGGCGCTGTTGGTCATCCGGGTTCCGTAGCTCAACCGCGCGATCACGTAAACGATGACCAGGAGCGAGAGCGTCCCGTAAAGCGCGACGGCTCCGCGCAGCACGAAGAGGACGAGGAGCAGCGCCGCCACGCTGAACACGATCGGCGGCACGGTTACCGGCAGGAAGCTGAGGAACTCGATGATGGCGCGGCCGCGTGCGCGCGAGCGCAGCACGACCCAAGAGATGGCGACGCTCACCGCCACCGTGATGGTCGGCACCAGCGCCATGAGGATGGCCGTGTTGGTGGCGCTGCGCAGGAGAAGCTCAGCCGGAATGCCGCGGTAGTTGACGGCGGAGACCTGGGCGAGGGCCTGCGCCGACGGCATCTGCAGGAACGGCAGCGCCGAGGCCCAGCCGAGCATGAGGATGGGCAGAGCCTGGCTCACCAGGAAGAACGCGACCACGAAAGCAACGGCGGCGCTCTTGGCGCGGCCGAGCGGAATGATGCGCGGCCGATAGGCCTTGCCGGTGACGATGGCGTAGCGCGGCGCCTGGCGCTGCGCCATGCGGTAGCCCCAGCTCAGCACCATCGCCAGGATCACCATGATCACGCTCAGGCTGGCAACGCTGCCGTATTCGGGCGGGCCTTCGGTCGGGGTGAGCTGGCGGAATACGTAGGTCGAAAACGTGTAGATGCGGTTGGTCAAGCCGAGAATGGCAGGCACGTCGAACGCCGCGAAGCTCACCGCCGAGACGTAGATCGTCGCCGCGAACAGGCCCGGCCAGACGACCGGCAGCGTCACGCGCAGGATCGCCTGACGCGGCGGCGCCCCGCTCATGGCCGCCGCCTCTTCCAAGGCCGGATCCATGGCGCGCAGCACGACCGACGTCATGATGAAGGCGAGCGGCGTGAGGCTTAAGCCTTCCACGATTCCCATGCCGAGGATCGACGTGATGTTGAAGGGAGCGGTGGTGAGCCCGAACAGGCCGATCAGCGCCTGGTTGATGAGCCCGATGCGCGGGTGCAGCAGGAACACCCAGCCGAGCGCGACCGCAAACCCCGGAATGAGCAGCGCAACCGTCATCAGCGTCAACACGATGGCCTTGCCGGGAAAGTCGGTGCGCTCGATCAACCACGCCATCGGCAAGGCGAGCGCGAAGGCGACGACGAGCGTGACGAGCCAGAACAGAAACGTGTTCCACAGCACCCGGTAGGTGAAGCCGTCCAGGAACGTGTCGACGTAGTGGCGGAACGTGAAGCCCAGATCGGGATCGCCGGGCACGCCCGACGTGACGCTCAGCCACAGGATCGTGGCGAGGAGCACCAGCACGCTGGCGCTCGCCACGACGGCGATTACCACCATGACGGCGCGCGCGAGGTCGATGCGGCGGAACGCAGACGTAGCGGCTTTCTTTATCCCTCCCCCGTAGGGGGAGGGTGGCCGAGCGGAGCGAGGCCGGGTGGGGGGCTGAGATAAAGTCGTGAAGCTCACCTCGATGCGGCCTGGTTCATTGCACAATGATTGACAGTCGGCGCTCGCCATCGCCCCACCCGGTCGGCCTTCGGCCGACCACCCTCCCCCTGCGGGGGAGGGATTGAAGTCGTTGTTCGGCTGAGCTCACCGTTCGCGGATGATCTTGGTCAGCTCGAGGTGGTCCTTGGCGATGCGCTGGTTGGTCTTCCACCAGTCGATATTGACGTCGGTGAAGGTGATTCCCTTGCTCTTCACCTCCTCGACGCGCTTGCCGGCGCGCGAGTTGGCGTAGAGGTCGAGATCCCAGCCATACAGGTCCCACACGACCTTCTCCTGGCCTTCGGGCGAAGAGAGATAGAGCGTGTAGAGGATCGCCGCATTGGGATGCGCGGAATGCGCCGGGATCGTCATATAGGCGTAGCGCCGCTGCGCCACGTTGCCGACGATATGGGTGTCGAGAATGCCTTGCCCGCGAAAGCGCAGCCGGTTCTGCGAGCCGCCGCTGCAATCGATGACCAGCGCCGGCGTTTCCCCGGAAGCGATGCGATCCTCGCCCTCGCAGCCGAGCAGCCCGGCGATCTGCATCGACATGCGCCGCACGAAATCCTCGGTCTTGGCCGGTCCCCACTTCGGGTCGGCGAGCAAAACGTCGAACCCGGCAAGGAACGGGGTGGTGACGAACCTGCCCTTGTAGTCCGGCTTGAGGATGTCTTCGATCACCTTGATCTGAGGCACCCAGGTCGCGACCTTTACGTTGTAATTGATGCCGGGCAGGAAGGTCATGAAGCGCAGCGCCTTGCCGTCGCCCTCGATAAGGTCGGGCTTGATGCGCGCCGGCGCGAGCTTCACCCAATCGACCGGCTGGAACAGGCCGCGGTCGAGATAGGGCGTGATCTGGATGGCGGTGGCGACGAACACGTCGCCGGAAGCCGGCTGGCCGCCCTGCTTCTCCTGGAACAACGCCGCCGCGAGCGGCGCAAAGGCGGGACCCGGCACCCACTCGACCGCGAGGTCGACGCCGAACATGCGCTTGATGCCGTCCTGTGCGACCTTGGCGCCGTCGGCGGCGCCGTTGACGCTGGTGGTGGAGCGCAGCAGCAGCCGGCCTTCCTTCTTGGCGGCGTCGATGATTTTGGCAAGCTCGGGCGTGATCGCGACCTGCTGGGCCTGCGCAACGCCGGCGGCGAGTCCGAGCGACAGCGCCAGGGCAAGACAGCCGGATTGCGCTTGGAACCGCATGGCGTTTTCCCCCGGAGCTGCCGGTCGCGGTGACAGGGCCGCGATCTTGTCGCGAGGCTAACACAGCGATGCGCCGCTTTGAACCGCAGGGTTCGGCCCACAGGCTTCGGCCCATTCGCCGCCAGCGCATTTCGCGATACAGTCACGGCTCCGACCCGTGCCAAGGATCGAGAACCGATATGATGCAAACCCAACTTCAATCGACCGTAGCCGAGGAGCCGTCTGCCTTCGCGGTCCGGCTGCTGTCGCCGGCCCTGGGGGCCGAGATCGTCGGCGTCGATCTCAGCCATAAGCTCGACGACGCCACGGCGCGCCAGATCCTCGCAGCCTGGCACGCGCACCTGGTGCTGTTGTTCCGCAACCAGGACCTGTCGGAAGACGACGAGGTGCGGTTCGCCGAGACGCTCGGCGAGCCGGCGCGGATCCACACCAAGCAGTTCGTCCGCACGCATCCGGCCGTGATGCTGATCTCCAACATCCGCGAAGACGGCAAGCTGATCGGCGCGCTGCCCGACGGCGAGATGCATTTCCACACCGACCAGTGCCATCAGGAGCGCCCCGCCAAGGCGTCGATGCTCTACTCCATCGAGGTGCCGAGCCAGGGCGGCAACACGCTGTTCGCAAACGGCTACAAGGCCTACGAGACGCTGCCCGACGACATCAAGCGGCGCATCGAGGGACGGCGGGCGCTCAACGCCTACGACTACGACCGCGCCGCCACCAAGCGCGGCACCGAACTCGCCGAGGGCGTGCCGCACTACGCCCACCCGGTGGTGCGGACGCACCCCGACACCGGGCGCAAGGCGCTCTATGTCAACCGCCTGATGACGATCCGCATCGAGGGCCTACCGGCGGACGAAAGCGAGGAGCTCCTGAGCTTCCTGTTCGATCACCAGGAGCGGCGCGAGTTCGTCTACGAGCACGTCTGGCAGACCCGGGAGCTGCTGATGTGGGACAACCGCTGCACGCTCCACGCCCGCACCGACTTCAGCGCCGACGAGCGGCGCCTCATGCGGCGCGTGACGATTTTGGGCGAAAAGCCGGTGTGAACCCGTCGCTCCCGCGTAGGCGGAAGCCTATGATCGCCGACTGTGCGACACCATCTCTGGCGGTGGTCATGAGTCCCCGCTTTCGCGCATAGGCGGCAAGATAACGAGTGAACGCGATCCCGTGGTTCGAGACGCGTCGCTTCGCGACGCTCCTCACCATGAGGGATGGCTACGATGGGCCTCAAATA
>JBJMSU010000244.1:0-23091 GCA_045801465.1 Xanthobacteraceae bacterium
TTCGGCTGGCAGAAGCCCTGCTACCTGCTCGGCGAAGGCTATACCCGGACCTTCAAGGACTTGATGGAGACCACCGACTGGGACTCCTACGGCACCGGCCGGTATGAGAAATGCGCCAACTGCATGGCGCATTGCGGCTACGAGCCGACCGCCGCCGATGCGGCGTTCTCCAACCCGCTGCGCGCCGCCTGGATCGCGCTGCGCGGCGTGCGCACGGACGGTCCTTTTGCGCCGGAAATCGCCCTCGATGATCAGCGCCCGGCGCAGTACGTGTTCTCCGAACAGGTGCAGCAGAAGCTGTCGGAGATCCGCGCCGCCGAAGCGGCCGCCAAGCTCGAGAAAACCGCGAACGCCGCGTAGGCGGAGACTACGATGTCTCGCTGCCCTGCTGTGCCCGGGGTCTCCACTCGCGCGCCAGCTTCTGCGCTTCGGCGATCTGCTCGCGCGTCAGCTTGCTCGCCACCACGTCGCGGCTCCTGACGGCAGAGCTGCGATGGCGGGTGTCGGATGCCGGGAACTGGGCCACGGCGAGATTGAGCCACATGTGCGCCATGACGTTATCCTGCGGGACACCTTCGCCGGCGGCGTAAGCGAGCCCGAGATTGTACTGGGCCTGCGCGTAGCCGCTGTCGGCGGCCAGCTGATACCATTTCGCCGCCTCGGCATGGTCCTGCGGCACGCCTTGACCTTCCGAATACATGAGCCCGAGGCGGAACTGGGCAGCAACGTCGCCCTGGCCGGCGGCGAGGCGAAACCATTTGACGGCTTCCGCTTCGTTCCGCAGCCCGGCGCGACCCGTATAGTAGATCAGCCCGAGGAGCGACTGGGCGCGGGCGTCACCCTGCTCGGCGAGCGGCCGCAAACGCCGCAGCGCGGTGGCTTGGTCGCCTTTTTCATAGGCCACAAACGCGGCATTCGCAGGCTGAACCAGGCCGGCGAATCCGGCCGGGACCCGGTCAGCCATTGATTGCTTGATCGCGTCGCTATTGACGCCGAGGACGAAGCCGAGCGTCAGAAGGACGACGCCACCAGCTGCCGTGAGCGCGCGTCTGATGCCCGAGCGCTGCGCCACGGTCCTGCACGAGTCGAGTGCCGCCCGCAACGCCTTCACCTGCTGCTCCAGGGCCGCCGGATCCGGCCGGCCTCTAGTCCGTCCGAAGCGAAACCGCCAAGCCATGATCAACTCCTCTTGCCTCAGGTACAGTCGCGTTCAATCGGATCAAAGGCGTCTCACCACACGGGCTCGTAGACCAACATCGCGCCACTCCGTCCGGCGTTGGTTGCCGGCGCGGTGGAGTCGGACGCTTCCGTATGAGCGGCGATCGCGTGATGGGTTTGCGCTGTATTGAATGCGGCCAATCCCGTGGCAACAAGTGCCGCCGCGAGGATCACGCCGATCAGCCTGTTTGGCTTGATGGCGCAGAGGAAGGACGGCCGGTCCTGCGATAATCTGTGGTAAGCAATCATGACACTTCTCTGTTCGGAGCTTCTGTTGCGCTTTATATAGCATAGTTACTGACCGGTAACACCCGGAGATACCGATCAGTAACATCCATTTGAACAGCTGCGCTCGCCAAGGCCCGTGTTGTTTTCATAAAGTGAATGTAGAACAAATGGTTGCGCCATAATCCTGAGTGAGTGCAACAGGTTTTCTCGCAAATGCGGCCACACGTTGAGGTAAGCGCCAGGGCGGGAATTGTGGGTTCAGGGCGCAGAGGGGTGCCGAACCTAACGGGGATCGGCGCCACCGAAGCCAAAGCCAAGCTCGAGCAGGCTGCGAACGCGGCGTAGGCTGGCAAAAGCGATCCTGGCGTCGTGCCCGGCCTTGATCAGCAGGGGGATTTGCTTCGGGTTGCGCGCCACGCTGGCGCAGATGGCCGGCAGATCGAGGCGGCCGTTCGGCCGCGTCGCGCGCATGGCCAGTTGCGGCAGGCTGCGCTCGGCCGGGTCGCTGATCACGCGCACCGCACAGACCGGAAGGCCGGCAGCCGCGCCGAAACTCGCCGCCACGTGGGATTCCATGTCGACGGCGGCGGCTCCGGTGGCCCGCCACAGGGTTGCCTTCATGGCCGCCTCGATTACCGGCGCATTGGTCCCGGCAATGGTCGCGCACACTGCCTTGCCGTTGCGGCTCAGGCGATCAGTGAGTGCGCGCGCCAGCGCAGGCGCGAGCGGCAAGATCTCGGTGTCGGACTTGATCTCGCTCGCCACCACGATATCGCCCGGCCGCAGCGCCGGATCGAGCGCTCCGGAAATGCCGAAGCTCACCACGGCGGAGTAACGGCTGGGGTTGAGCACCCGAAGCAGCGCACGCAGGCGTGCGGGATCGCAGGCGCTGCACACGACGTCGACTCCCGGGCCGGCCGCAATGCGTGCTTCCAGCGCCAAGCCGGTCACGGCCAGGATCGGCTTGAACTCGCAATCGCTGCTCAAGACGACAGAGGTGCGGCTTTCCGGAGAGGACCAATCGGCATCTATCGCGGCGGCAACGCTGTTCATGTGTATGCGAGCTGTCCGGGTGTCGTCACGGCTGTTTGTGCAAGGGTTATGCCAAGCATCCCGATTCCGGGTGCGCCCTACCTTCCTAAACTGAATGGGCGAGGACAAGCAACTCGCGTGGTGCCTCGCCGAAATCATGAGGACAACACCAGCATGCGTTGGCGCTGCCAGAGCGGCATCCGATGGCCCAATGTCAATTTGTCGTTAACAATTTCTCGCCGTCATGCCGGCCGAGCCATGGCAACAGCGCCCGCCAGGGCTGGCCTGGCCATCCTTCACTGCCGCAACCGAGACGAAACGTGGTTGCCCCGTACAGGAGCCCACCCTCACGGCATGCCGTTCAGTTCAGGCTAAGGTTATCAATTCCGACTCGGTATATTTGAGCCAATTCCGTTTACGGTCGAGCAAAGCGGATGAGCAAGTATTCCCCCAAATTCTGGGGGATGCTCACCATGCCATACCCACACGGTCTGCTGCTGCGACGTTCGCGCAACCGCTCTGCCGGTTGTCGCGTCACCACGGGCGTGCTGATCGCCTTGGTAGCCGGGACGGTCGAACTCGGCGGCGACGGCGTCTCCTCTGTGCCGCAGCGCACGATGCAGGACGCGGCCGCTCCGGCCGGGATTGTCGCCACAGCTGCGGATGATGCGCAGGGCAGTGCCAGTGGTCCCGCGCGAGAAACCTGGACCGTTGCGGCGGCAGAACAGGTTGCCGACGCCGGCGACGACATCGTCGGCAGCGTGCGCCGCAAACACGGCCGCAAAGCATCGCTGCAGCACCGCGCCAAAGCGGCGGCCGCGAAAAAAGCCGCCGCTGCGAAAAAGGCCAAACTCCACGCCATGTTCCGGCAGGATGCCAAGGACAGGAAGGCCGGCAAGCATGGCTTCGAGGGGATCGCCAGCTTCTACAGCTACGATACGCAGACCGCGAGCGGCGAGAAGTTCGATCCGCGCGCGATGGTGGCGGCGCACCGGACCCTGCCATTCGGCACGTGGATCCGCGTCACCGACCTGGACACCGCGCAGTCCGTCACGGTGCGGGTGAACGACCGCGGTCCCTACATCGACGGGCGTATCGTCGATCTGACCACTGCTGGAGCCGAGTCGCTCGGGATCACCACGCGCGGACTGGCGAAGGTGAAGGTCGAACTGGTCGACGCCCCGGCGAGTCCGGTTCTGGTCGCGCAAAACTCCGATTCGGGCTCCGCGTCTTGCGTAGACGAGAATCCGGCAAAACCGCACTCCCTGATGCTCGTGACCGAGCGGCTCTCCGGGCGCGCAGAAGCAACCCAGTGAAGCTCGCCGATCTGTCGGTCATAGCGCGGTTGAGCGTCAGCGGGGCTATTCCGAGACGCCATTCAGGAAAGCGGCATTGACCCAGCCCGAGGTGCCCTCGTGGACCACCTCGCACCAGGTCTTGCCGTCGTCCATCCGGCGACACTCGCCGACGGTCACCTCGCTGTTGGTCGGCATCGCGCGCACGACATCGGAATCCCGGCCGGGCGCCGTGCGCAGATTGAGGCTGGTCGATGTGCGCGCGCGTTTGGCCTGCGGCTGCGGTGCCGGGCTATCCGTCAAGATACGCAGGTAAAGGCCGTTCACATATCCGAGCTTGCCCTGGTAGCTGACAAGGCACCAAGGTGCGCCGAACATACGAACCCGGCAACTGTCCTCGATGGTCACGACCGCCTTCTCGGGAATGACCATGATCGTCGAGGAAAAAGGCCTGTCACGGTTCAGCGGCAGACCCATTCCAAGGATCGTGCCGACCACCGCCCTGATTTGTGGACGACCCTGCGGCGACGTCGGGGATGAAGGCGAGGCCGGCGATGGCGGCACGCGTGGGGTCGCCTGTAGCGCCGGTTGTGCGGGAACCGGGATCGTCCGCGGCGGCTGCATTGTCTCCATCGTGAGACCCCAGGCTTTCGCACGATCGTCGGTCAGCCACGCCATCTCCGTGGGGCCGGCGGAGGTCATGGCAAAGATCGCTTTGGCGCTTAAGCCGAGTTCGTTCAAATACGCACCGACGAGAGCATTGCCCGCACCGCTTTCCCGGCCGGTGCTCCTGTTGTAGGCAGCGTGGAAGCCGACGCGGGCATTGCTTTCGAGAGTTCGTGGCTTGCCGGCGAGCCAGATGAGCGCACACGCGCTTGCGCACATGCGATTGCCCGGGACGAACGTGGTCATCGCGTGCTTGCGGATCGATTTGCCCATCTCCATCGCGGGCCACGGATTGCCGCCGGGACTGATGAGGGTGACGATCACATTTCGCCGGCTGGCCGTTTTTTGTTCGAATGCCTTCTCGTCGCCGAGATTGAGTTCGCCGACCACATCGACGAACACGCGCCCGCTCGCATCGGGTTCATGAACCGTGATCGTCGCGGCGTGACTCTCGCGGGTGAGACTGATCGCGGCCGCAACAAGAGCAACCTTTACGGACCAGCGCATGATTGCCCCCCAAAGGCTAATCAAGGTGCGCTCGACATTGCCGCGCGGTCCGTCGCTCGACTGTGACGGAGGTCACAAATTCGGGCGTGAGTGAAGCTTCGGCCCTGGCTTTCGCTCAGCGGCCTATAGGCCCATGCAGAGCCATGGACGCCTACATGCCGAAGGCCACGCAACGGTTGTTGCCGGTGCGCAGGTTGCGATAGCGCGCAAGCGCCCACAGGGGGAAGAATTTCGCATAGCCGTGGTAGCGCAGGTAGAACACGCGCGGGAACCCGGTTGCCGTGTAGCGCTCCTCGGCCCAGGTGCCGTCCTGGCCCTGGGTATCGGCGAGGTAACGGATGCCGCGCGCGACCGCCGGATGGTCCACCTCGCCGGCGGCCATGAGACCGAGCAGGGCCCAGGCGGTCTGCGATGCGGTGCTCGGCGCGCGCTCGTAGCCGCGGTAGTCGAGCTTGTAGCTCGTGCCGTCCTCGCCCCATCCGCCGTCGGGATTTTGAATCGCCGCGAGCCAGTCGACAGCCTTGCGCACCTCCGGCGCCCTGCGATCGATGCCGCACGCATTGAGCGCGCATAACACCGACCAGGTGCCGTAGATGTAGTTCATGCCCCAGCGGCCGTACCAGCTGCCATCCTCGCGCTGGTCGCGGCGCAGCCAGTCGATGGCCGCTTTCATCGCCGGCGTGTTTTCCGGCGTGCCGCCGAGCTGGGCCAGCATCGAGACACAGCGGCCGGTCAGATCGGCGGACGGCGGGTCGAGCAGGGCGCCATGGTCCGCGAACGGGATGTTGTTGAGATAGTCGTAGGCGTTGTCGGCATCGAAGGCGCCCCAGCCGCCGTCGCGGCTCTGCAGTCCGGCGACCCATTCCCGGCCGCGCTCGATTGCAGGGCGGAAGCGATCCGGATCCGAGCCGGCGAGACCGGCGGCGCGGTCCATCGCCATCGCGACCACGGCGGTATCGTCGAGATCCGGGTAATACGCGTTGGCGTATTGAAATGCCCAGCCGCCCGGACGCACGTCGGGCCGTGCCTCCGCCCAGTCGCCGACCACGTCCAGCACCTGCAGGGGCTCCAGCCATTCGAGCCCCTTGATGGCTCCTTGCGTGGCCTCGCTGCCCCCGACCTCCAACAGCGCATGGCAAGTCAGCGCCGTATCCCACACCGGAGATACGCAGGGTTGGCAATAGGCCTCATGGTCCTTGATGACGAGGAGCTTATCGATCGACTTGCGCGCGATCACGAGATCCGGATGGTCCGGCGGATAGCCGAGAACGTCGAACATCATCACGCTGTTGGCCATGGCCGGATAGATCGCGCCGAGACCCTCCTCGCCGTTGAGCCGTTGGGTAACGAATTCGACCGCCTTGTCGATTGCGCGTTGGCGCGTGCGCGCCGGAAACAACGGCTCGGCCGCGCGCAGGATGATGTCGATCGCACGAAACAGGAGGAACCAGGACCACTTCTGATGCGGAGCTTTCGATTTGGCCCCGATGCTCTTCGGATTGTGCGTGAAAAGCTCGTCGATGCGGATTCCTTTAGGGTTCTTGGCCTTGGGCTTGAGCGCCTGGAGGACCAACAGCGGCACGATCACCGTGCGTCCCCAGTAGGAAATCTTCGACAGGTGGAACGGAAACCACTTGGGCAGCAGCATGATCTCGACCGGCATCACCGGCACGGCGCGCCAGGAGACGATGTCGAACTGGGCGAGCAGCACGCGCGTGAACACGTTCGAATGCAGGGCGCCGCCGCGCTTGAGGATGGCCTCGCGCGCCCGGAGCATGTGCTCGGCATCTGGCGCGTGGCCGATCATCTTGAGCGCGAAGTAGGCCTTCACGCTGGCGCTCATGTCGAAGTCGCCGTCATGGAACAGCGGCCATCCGCCGTCCGCGCGCTGGGTGCGCATGAGGTAGGCGGCGATCTTTGCTTCGAGCTCGGCGTCGACCGGCTCGGCGCGGTAATGGCGCAGCAGCACGTACTCCGCCGGGATCGTGGCATCGGCCTCGAGCTCGAATACCCAATGGCCGTCGGGTTGCTGGCGTTCGAGCAGCGCCTGGGTGGCGGCTTCGATGCGCTGCTCGAGCGCCGGCTCGGCATTCGCTGCCGGGGACGCAGCCCGAAGAGCGATATCGTTCATCATGGCTGTCCTATGTGGTTCAGCAGGTCGGCCGCCCTGTTTCCGGAGCGGATCGCGCCTTCGATCGTTGCCGGCAGGCCGGTTGCGGTCCAATCGCCGGCGAGAACGAGGTTCTCCCATCGCGTCTGCGCGCCCGGCCGTTTGGCATTTTGCTCGGGGAGCGCCGCAAAGGTCGCCCGCCGCTCGCGAACGATCTGCCACGGCGGCAGGGCATCGGCAATGCCCGCCACCGCCGCGACTTCGCGCCACATGGTGGCGGCAAGCTCCTCGCGCGGAACGCCGAGCAGCCGATCGGCGCCGCTCACCGTCACGGACAACCGGCCCGGAAAGGCAAAGACCCATTCCACCGTACCGTTGACGACCCCCATCATGGGCGGAAAACCCGGCGGCGGCGCAACGGCGAAATGTCCATTGACGATGGCGCGAAACGCGTCGGGGACATTGATCTCGGGAACGAGTGTCTTGGCCATGAAGGGGGGCACCGCCAGCACCACCGCATCATTGGGCGCGAGCGCAACCACATCCTGCCCGAAGTCGAGCGCGCTCACGCGCCGTGCGTCGAAGCGAAGCGCGTGCAGATTGTGCTCGAAACGGATCGTAGCGCCGCGTGCCTGGAGATGGCGGATCGCCGGTTCCACCAGGGTGGGCGACAACCCGTCACGGGCGATGAGCGGGCGGCACGCATGGCCGCCGACGAGCAGCGTCTCGCGGATCACGGCGGCCGCCAGTCCGGCATCCGCTTCCGGCGGCTCGGTATTGAGGGCGGCGAGCAGGATCGGGCGCCACAGCCGCTCATACGCCTTACCGGCGCACGCCATCGCGGCCGAGATGGGGGTGCCGGCGCGCGCCCACAGCAGAGGAAGGATCCCGAAATAATCGCGCACGCTGGTGTCGGGCGCGCGGCGATCGGCCTGGAAGATCCACCACGGCACACGACCCGCGCTCGGTCGCAGGCACCAGCGCGCACCGGTCTTCAGGTCGATGAAAGGAAACTCGGCCGCGTTCGGCCCGCTCAGTGCGTGTTCCGGCTCGATGCGCTGCAGGAAGGACAGCGCCGCGTAATTGCCGGACAGAAGCAGGTGATTGCCGTTGTCGATCACCATGCCGACGGCGTGGTCGTAATAGGAGCGGCAACGCCCGCCGGCCTGGGGTGCCGCCTCATGGATGACGACCCGGGCGCCCCCTTCGGCGAGCCGGACCGCGGCAGCGAGGCCGGCCAGCCCCGCACCGATCACATGGATTTCCGCGTTGCGCATCAGAACAGGGCGTGGCGCAGCAGGACCCAGGCGAGGCGCACCCGGTTGAGGCGCACGGGATGTCGCGGAGACGACCAGCCGCGCGCCACCAAGCCGTCGAGAATGGATCGATAGGCTTCCCGCATCACCCGCGGCGTCCGCACGGCCCAACGCGGGCAAGCCTGCATGATCGCGTCGGCCTCGCGGAAATGGCTTTGCGCGCGCTCGACCACCATGTTGCAGGCGTCGCCGATGTGCGGGTTGGCTAAAGCTGCGGCCGGATCGCTGGTGGTGATGCCGGCTTCGCGCAATGCCTCGCGCGGAAGGTAGAGGCGTCCGATCGCGGCATCCTCGTCGAGATCGCGCAGGATATTGGTGAGCTGCAATGCCCGCCCAAGGTGGAAGGCGAGCGCGATGCCGGGCGCCGTTTCCATGCCGAACACGCGCACGCACAGGCGCCCGACGGCGCTCGCCACGCAATCGCAGTAGAGATCGAGCGTGGCGAAATCGGGCGCGCGGATGTCCGAGACGACGTCCATCTCCATGCCGTCGATCACCGCGAGGAAATCCTCGCGTCGCAGCGCGAAGGTGCGCACCGGCCCGGCCAGTCCGCGCAACCTGGCCGGCGGCGTGCCGGCGTACAGCGCATCGACATCGGCACGCCATTCCGCCAATTGCTTCAGGCGCTGGTCGCGCGGGCCGCCGTCGTCGGCGACGTCGTCGACCGCGCGGCAGAAGCTGTAGATTTCGAAGATGGCGTCGCGCCGCTCGCGCGGCAGGATGCGCATCGCCGTATAGAACGAGCTCCCCGACGCCCGTCGAGCCGCAAGCTCAGTGCTCGGTGCGCTCACCGTCACGCCGGCTGCTCACGCATCCTGAGGCCGGTGACGGCGCGCGCCGAGCCGGCGGCCGGCGCGCCGGCCCAGGCCTTCCACGATCCCGAGAAGGGCGGCCCCTGCATAGCCGGCCGGGCGCATATGAACGGGCTCGCTCAACGGATCGCGCCGCGTGAGCGTCTGCGTGAGAAGGCGGGCGATGCGATAGATCACGGCAATCTCCAGGCCGAGGCGCAGATCGTTCACCTGCGCCGAGAAAGGCTCCGCCTCGTCCAGCAGCACGGCGGTGCGGCCGGCGACATCCATCAGGCAGCTTCGTAGCTGCGGCGATGCTGGCGGTTCGCCGAGCGCCTCCACCGTCGCGCCGTGGCGGTCGAACGCATCCTGCGGAATATACACCCGGTCGAGGTGGCGGTAGTCCGGCCCGCAGTCCTGCAGGTGATTGATGATCTGCAACGCGGCGCACAACGCGTCGTTGGCGCGCCATGTGGCGCGGCTCTCGCCATGCACGTCGAGCACGAAGCGCCCGACCGGCATTGCCGAATAGCTGCAATAATGGATGAGATCGTCCCAGTCGCGGTAACGCAGCTTGGTGGCATCCATGCGGAAGGCGGCGAGCAGGTCCTGGGCATGGCGAGGGCTTAAGCTTCGTTCCGACAATGCGGCGCGCAGGCGCGCCGCTACCGGTTCGGGCGCGGCCCGGCCGAGCAATCCGTCTTCCAGGCGGTCGAGCAGCGCGAGCTTCTCCTGCGCGGCGAGCGACGGATGGTCGGCGATGTCGTCGGCCACGCGCACGAATTCGTAGAAGGCCAGAATCGGCGCGCGATGGCGCGGATGAATGAGCCGCGAGGCGACCGGAAAATTCTCGTCGTGATGGCCTTTGCCGGAGCGCAATTCGGCAGCCTGGGTCATCGCAACCCCGAAACGTTCGCGTGTACACGCCCCTTCCATAACCCGCCGCGTCCCCGGCTATGTTGATAGGCGGAATCGAGCGTAAAGGCCATATAGGCGAGCGCCACGCCCGGCAATGCCAAGGCCCGCCAAGGGGACAGCCGATAGAACCGCAGCGTCGGCTGAAAGGCGAGAATCATCAGGGCCCAGGCGGCGGCGGCGAGCAGCTGTGCCCAGCCGGTGCCGAACAGCGTGATCAGCGGCGGCGCCAGATAGGTCAACGCCATTCCGGCGATCGTGCCGGCGAGCAGGAGCGGCGAATATCTGAGCTGGTCATAGGCCGTACGCGCCACCATACGCCGGATATCGGTGACCTGCGGATATCGACGCAGGCTGTGCACGCGGTCGGTGAGGCCGACCCAGATCGGACCGACGGCCTTCATCCGCCTGGCGAGCGCGCAGTCGTCGATCAGCGCGCCACGGATCGCCTGCAGGCCACCGGCGGCGGTCAGCGCGGAGAACCGGGCCAGCATGCAGCCGCCCGCTGCCGCGGCCATTCTGTGACGAGGCCGATTTACCCAGGCGAACGGATAGATCATCTGGAAGAAAAAGATGAAGGCCGGAATGAAGAGGCGCTCGGCCACGCTCTCGCAGCGCAGCTTCACCATCAGCGAGGTGAGCACGAGCTCGTCGGCCTCCGCCCGGGCGACGAGCTGCCGCAACGTGGCGCGGTCGAACACGATATCGGCATCGGTGAACAGCACATACCGTGGCGGTCGGCGCAGGCGTCGGACGCAATCGAGGCCCTGTTGCATGGCCCATACTTTGCCGCCCCAGCCGGGCGGCGAGTATCGTCCCGATATGACCGTGAGCCGGTCTGCGGCGGCGGCAGCTTGCCGGGCAAGTGCCGCGGTGCCGTCCCGGCTCTGATCGTCGACCAGGATGGCGTCGAACGCGCCGGGATAGTCCTGGTCGAGCAACGAGGCGAGACTCGCGCCGATGACCTCCGCTTCATCGCGTGCCGGAACCACGGCCACGACGGCGGGCCAGGAGACCGGGCGAGGCGCCGGATCTTGCTCCACCCGCACCGAGGCGCGCCAGAAGCCGCCGCGGCGTGCCGTCAGGTAGAGCCAGGCCGCGAGCGCGGCCGATGCGATCACGAGGCCGACGCTCATTCCACGCTCTTCAAGCGAGTACGCGTGCCCGCATCGCATTGTCGACGAGCGTCTTGCCCAGCGACAATGCGGCCGACGGTCCGCGATGGGCGGCGGCGATCACCTGGTTGAACGCGCGCTCGATCCACTCGCAGTCGGCATCCGTGATGGTGAGCGAGGGCTGCACCTTGATCGTGTGGATGCCGTGACCCGCCACCTGGCTGAGGATCTTGTGCTCCTTCAGCAGCGGAATGATCATGATCTGGCAGAACAGCTCGCTGTTCATGGCCTGCAGCGCGGTCCAGGTCGCGCGCAACTTCAACGAGGAGCGCGGCGGACCGAATTCGATGCCGATCATCAGGCCTTTGCCGCGAACCCCCTTGATGAGGTCGTGGCGGTCCGCCAGCTCGGTGAACGCGTTGAGGAGCCGGGTTCCGGTCCGCGCCGCGTTCTCGATGATCCGTTCGGACTTGAGCACGTCGAGCGTGGCGATGCCGGCCGCCATGGCCAGGTCGTTCTTGCCGAACGTCGATCCGTGCGCCATCGATCGGTCCATGCTGCTGTAGACCTTGTCGAAGATCCACTTGCGCGTCAGCACGGCGCCGATTGGCACGCATCCGCCGGACAGGGATTTGGACAGCAACACGACGTCAGGCTCGACGCCCGAGTGCTCGACCGCGAGGAAGCGCCCGGTGCGGCCGAGCCCGGTCTGGATCTCGTCGGCGATGAACACGCTGCCGTATTTGCGGCAGAGCTCCTGCGCGCCCTTCAAGTAGGGAACATCGGCCACATGAACGCCCTTGCCTTGGATCGGCTCGACGATGAAGCCCGCGATCTGTCGCGTCGCCAGCGCACGCTCGAGCGCGGCGACATCGTTGAACGGCACCTCGACGCAATCGGTCAGGAACGGCGCGAAGCCGGTGCGGAACGTCTCGTCGCCGATGATCGACAAGGCGCCATAGGTCAGGCCATGGAAGGCATGGCTGCAATATGCGATTCCGGCGCGCCCGGTGGCGCAGCGCGCGAATTTCAGGGCCGTTTCGACCGCCTCCGTCCCTGAATTGCAGAAGTAGACTTTGTCGAGATAGGGCACGAGCTTGAGCAGCCGCTCGGCGAGCACGCCGGCGAGCGGCGAGGCATCCATGTGAACGAGATTTGGCAGGTCGGCATCGAGGACGGATTTCAGCGCCTCGCGGATCGCGGGATGGTTGCGTCCCAGTCCGAACACGCCCCATCCGCTCATCAAATCGAGATAGCGCGTTCCCTGCCGATCGTAGAGATATTGACCTTCGCCCCGGCAAAACCCGACGTCGAAGCCGACCGTCTTCAGCACCCGCACCAGCTGCTCGTTGAGATAGCGCGCATGCAACGCATAGCGCTGCGACTCACTCTCCGCGAACAGCGTCGCGACATCCAGGCTCATCTCGGGCTTCCCTCCGTCAAAGAAACGTCTATTTCTCTCAGCAGGTTGGCTTAACAACCCGCAGTTCCGACCGCAACTGCGCTTGCAGGGTCATTCTGTCTCGTGTGCGCTCCATGCTTGAATCCGGCGATCCGCATGCAAGCTATCGTGGCCTGCGATGTGGTCCTGCTTCTTTCCTTGCGGAAGCCGAACCGCTACGACCGGATACATGTTCCATGACTGAAAGCGTCCGCGGTCCGGCTCCCGCGAGTCAAGCCGGTCGCCCCATGACCTCGCCGCACCCGACGAGGAACGCGGGCGGGAAGGAGGAAAGGATGGCAAAATCCTGGATTTCAATCGTCGCCGTTCTCGGCCTGAGCGGCCCTGCCTTCGCGGCTGAACCCGTGGGCGACTGGCTCGTGGCGAACAAAATGGCGGTGGTTCGGGTCGCGCCATGCGGAGAGGTGCTGTGCGGCAATATCGCCTGGACCAAAGGCCCGCCCGGCACCGACCACAACAATCCGGATCCGGCCAAGCGCAACCGCAGCGTCATCGGGATGCCGATCCTGCTCGACATGAAGCCGACCAGCAGCGCAAACCGCTGGGAAGGCGAGATTTACAACGCGGAGGACGGAAAGATCTATTCGGGCAGCATCGCGCTCAACAGCGAGAACGTCCTGCGGATCGAAGGCTGCGTGCTCGGCTTCCTGTGCGGTGGCCAGAACTGGTCGCGCGCGAAGTGCGACGAAGCCGCCAGCTCGGCGACCGTGGGTCGTGCCACGACCGCGGGTAAACGCCCGGCGGCGCCTACGTCGCCGTCTTCGCCTTCCGTGATTTCTTGTCGCGAGGTTGCCCCATGAGGGCCGGCTGAAACAGCACCGCCGCGGCCACCGTGCAGGTCAAGGACAGCACGAGCAACTTGCCCATGCTCGACATGCCGGGATGGTTCGACATCCACAGGCTGCCGAACGCCGTCGCGGTGGTCATCGCGCTGAAGAACACCGCGCGCGTGAGACTCGATTGCAGCAGGCTGGTCTGGCCGGCCCTCCACGCCATCACGTAGTAGATCTTGAAGGCGACGCCGACGCCGAGCAGCAGCGGCAACGCGATGATGTTGGCGAAGTTGAGCGGCAGGTCGATGAGAACGCAGATCTCCAGCGTCACGGCGCCGGCGAGAAGCAACGGCACCAGGGTGAGCAGCACGTCGCCGAAGCGCCGCAACACGATCCACAGCAGGATCGTGATCGAGACGAGGGCCCAGACGCCGGCCTCGATGAACGCCCGCACGACGGTGCGTCCGGATTCCTGAAGCGAAACGGGCGAGCCGGTGGCGGTCGGCTCGATGGCAAGCACGGCGGTCGCGAACTTGCGCATGACCTCGTTGTCGTTGGGATCGCCCTTCGGCGAGACGTCGATGAGCGCGCGGCCATCTTGCGTGATCCAGTCCCGTTTGAGCTCGGCCGGCAACGTATCGAGCTTCACCGGCTGCGCCTTCAAGCCGTTGCGCAGATCGTCCATGGCGGTCTTCAGCGATGGCACAAAGGCCGCTTCGGCCCGCGCGCGCGCGTCGGCATCGGCTTTGCCGAGCCGAGACAGGAGGCCGGAGAGGCGGCGGGCCGACTGCGCGCCCGGCCCCTGTTCTTCATTCGCGATCTGCTTGAGCGTATCGGCGGTCGTGTTCAGCGCATGGATGGTCTCGGCGTCGCTCGGCGGCGGCCGCAATGTTTGCGGATTGATCCTGGAATTGAGCGCCGCAGCCGCCCTGCGGATCAGCGCGAGCTTCTGCTCCTGATCCTCAGGCACGAAATTGCTGAGCGTGATCGCGCGCGAGACCTCCGGCATCTGGCCGAGGCGCGGGACGGCCTTGTCGGCCTCCGCCAACGACGGCTTGAGCACGTAGATCGAGTTGATGCCGGCGCTCGCATCGCGCTTCAGCTCCAGGTAGGTCGCGACCGATTCGACTTTCGCGCTGCGCATGTTCAGCACGTTGAAATCGAAACGGAGAAAATAGAGAAGCGGTGAGCCGAGCACGGCGACCGCAAGCGTGAGCACCACGATCGCGATGCGGTGTCGTTCCATGAAGCGATCGACCGGAGCAAGCGCCGTGAAGCCCAAGGGGTGCGGTTCGCCTGGCGGATTGAACAGGCCGATCAGCGCCGGCAACAGCGTGATGCTGGTGATGAACGCGATGATCATGCCGGCCCCGGCAATGAGGCCGAGCTCGGAGAGGCCGCGGTAATCGGTTGGCAGAAACGAAAAAAAGCCGGCCGCGACGGCAGTGGCGGCCAGCGTGAGCTGCGCCCCGATATTGGCGCCGGTGTTGCGCAGCGCCGCCCCGAGATCGTCGACCTCATGGCGCTCGGCGCGGTAGCGGACGCTGAACTGGAGGCCGAAGTCGACGCCGAGGCCGATGAACAACACCGCGAAGGCGACGGAGATCAAGTTGAGCGCGCCCACCATCATGAGGCCGAGAGCGGCGGTGGCGGCGAGACCGACCATGAGGCTGATGAAGCAGGCGAGAATAATGCCTATCGAACGCAGCGCCAGCCACAGGATGATCACCACGGCGACGATCGTGACCAACACGTCGATCGGCGCGCTCTCCCTCAGCGTGGAGAATTCCTCGTCGGACAGCGGGACCGGCCCGGTCAGGCGCACCGTCGCGCCGAGCTCGGGCCCGAGCTTCAATTCCGTCACCGTCTGCCGGATGGCGTCGGTCGCGGCCTGGCCGGGCTCGAGAGCGCCGAAATCAAGGATCGGATGCACTTCGATGAAGCGCCGCAGCTCCCCCGTATCGGCCGGCTTGCCCGTCGCCAGCACGCGCCAGGAAAAACTAACCTGTTGTGCCTGCAGCACGGCATCGAGCGTATCGCTGGCCATGGTCAATGGCCGCGCGAGATCGTCAAGCTTCACGCGCCCGATTTGCACGCCCATGGCGCCAAGCGAGAGCCCATCCAGCACGCCCCTGAGACTGGGGTCGGCGGCAAGCGTGCCGAGCAGCGGTTGGGCCGGCATCAATCGGGTCGTGTTGCGCGCGACTTCCTCGGTCGAGAGATACAGAAATCCATTGCGGTCGAAGAATTCCCCGCCGCCCAGCTCGACTACCGAATGAAAGCGGTCATGCCGCTGCGCGAGCCGGTTCGCCAATGCTCGCGTGGCGCGTGCGGCATTCTCCGGCGTGGGCGCTTGAACCACCACGAGGGTCAGCTGGGCGCGCTGCGGGAATGCCTTCTCGTACTCGGTTTCATGCTGGCGCCAGGCGAGCTGGGTCGAAAGCAGGTGGTTGATGTCGGTATCGATGGCGAAATGGCGAACAGCGTAGAAGGCGGCCAAGACTGCAAGCACGAGGCCGGCGGCAATCACCGGCCAGCGGTTGCGGGTGGAGAAGTCAACGATGCGGGCAATGGTCGATCGCAGCATGATTGGCTTGCCAAGGAGGTCTCGAAATGCGGTGTCACCGAGGGACATGCAAAGCCGCGGCCAATCTCGGCCGAACGGCTCTTAGCGCAAATTTCGCCGGAACCAAGCTCCTGCGCTGACGATAATTTCCCAGGCGAGCTATAGTTGCACGCACATCAATCGGCACGGGGGAGCCTTCCTGCGCGTTCTCAACTGCCCTGTCGAGTCTTCCTGTCGCGGCAAAATGTAGCCGCGCGAGGCGGCCAACATTGACAAGAACAATCACCGGTGGGCCGCCATTCCGCCTTGGCTTGACTAGTGCCCCGCTTCCGAAGTTCGTGATTCATGCCAGCCCCCTCTGACACGAACTTCGGCAGCAAAGGGGCACTAGCAAGTCTATGATCCTAGTGTCGCTTTTCAATTTGAAGTTCCCGCACGGGTTTGCGGCAGGCGGTGTAGGAACTTCAAATTGGCGACACTAGGCACCTTGGCCCCGCCGACATCAGCTTGCTATCGTGGCGGTATGCCGATGGAGCTTCCCAAGGCGTCTGCCTCCGGGGTGGCGGACCCGATTGCGGACCAAGCGTTCCTGCCGCGCCTCAATGCGGTGGCGGCGGATATCGAAGCTCTGCTCGATCGACTGCTCGCGCCGCAGCCGGACGAAGGAGAGCTCGCCCGCCCGGCGCGGCTCATCGAGGCCATGCGCTATGCGAGCCTTGGCGGTGGCAAGCGGTTGCGACCGTTCCTGGTGGTCGAGACGGCGGCCCTGTTCAACGTCCGTCGCGAACGCGCGCTGATGGTCGGGGCGGCCCTCGAATGCGTGCACTGCTATTCGCTCGTGCACGACGATTTACCGGCCATGGACAACGATGCGCTGCGGCGGGGTCAGCCGACCGCGCACAAGGCGTTCGACGAGGCGACCGCCATTCTCGCCGGCGACGGCCTGCTCACTTATGCATTCGATATCGTGTCGCGGCCCGAAACTCATCCGAGCGCAGCGGTGCGCATCGCGCTGGTAGGTCTGCTCGCGCGCGCGGCCGGCCTCGGCGGCATGGTCGGCGGCCAGATGTTGGACCTGGCGGCCGAGGGGAGGTTTGCCGACGGACCGTTGGCGCTCAGCGAGAGCGAGGTCGCTACATTGCAGGCGATGAAGACCGGGGCGCTGTTGCGCTTCGCCTGTCTCGCCGGCGCGGTTCTTGGCGAGGCACCCGCCGACAAGCGGGAGGCGCTCGATCGCTATGGATCGGTGCTCGGCCGCGCCTTTCAGATCGCCGACGATCTGCTCGACCTCGAGGGAGACGCGGCAAAAGTCGGCAAATCGACCGGCAAGGACGCGGCCGCCGGGAAAGCCACGCTGGTCGGCGTGCTTGGCCCGGCCAATGCCAAGGCCCGGCTCAAGAGCCTCGTCGCCCAGGCCGAGGCCGCCCTCGCTTCCTTCGGACCGGCCGCGGTGGTGCTCAAGGCGGCCGCCCATTTCGTGGCCGAGCGGCAGGCGTAGATACCATGGGGCGATGGCGCGCAATCTCGGCGCTGCATGGTGGGCGAGCGATCGTCACAACGATCGCGAGGGAAATTCGCGATCGCGCCGTTCCCTCGCCGCTTATGGCGGCTCGCCCACCAATCAGCGCTACAACAGGCGAATTTGACCCAGCCTACGGAGTCTGAATTCTTCGCAGCGGGATTTCGCGGTAGCTTGCTGCTGTAGCATTATTTTTTGGCCGACGTGCGATGCGCGATCGCCTGAGCCGATGGGCGCGTGATGTCACCCGCGATGTCTACGCGGTCTATCTCGCACGCCTTGACCCACGTGTGCCGTGGTACGCGAAGGCGCTGGCCATCTGCGTCGCCGCCTATGCGTTCTCGCCGATCGACCTCATTCCCGACTTCATCCCGATCCTTGGGCTTGCCGACGAGCTCGTGATCCTGCCGCTTGGCGTCCTCCTCGTCGTCAAGATGATCCCGGGCGACATCATGGCAGAGCACCGCGCCAAAGCGGCCGTCCTGCTGGAGCGCCCGGCCGGCAGGACGGCGGCGGCGGTAATTGTGGCGCTGTGGATTGCGGTTGCCGGGCTCAGCGGCTGGATCGCGTTGCGCTGGCTGGGATCGGTGGATTAGCTTAATTCCGCTTTGGCCGGCCGTGCCCGTACCGGTTGTCAGGCCGCCGCCATGGAATTGCCTCAAATATTTCCGGATGTGGTGAACCGGTTGCTAACGCCGGACGACGAATAGGGGTCAAGCCGGACTCTGTCTGCCCGAGAGGGTTGCCCGTTTGGGCCGGCCGGGTCGCATTCGGCGCACGCGACCACGAGGGGGGTATCTCTTATCTGCGCTTTGTCTTCAGCAACCGGGCTTGCCGGAGCTCATCCGGCGGGACAGCGCGTGTCCAGGCGAAGTGGGTACCGGTTCGCCAAAGGACATGCGCGAGTCGAAGGTTGCCCGGAGCATGTCCCGCTCGAAAGGAACGGGACATGCTCTGGGCCACTCCTGAAATGCGGCTTTGATTGAAATTCAGCGGGGAGAAATTTCATGCGGCGTTCGCTCACAGCCATCGTCTCCATGATTGGCCTGGTCACCGGCGTGGGGCAGGTCTATGCCGCCGATCTGGAATGGGAGGTCGAGAGCCCGTTCCGCTTCTATAAAGTCGGCAGCTCGTTCGCCCTGCATGAGAAGGCGTTCTCTGCCGTGCGCGGCGATGCGGAGGGGCCGGTCCCGGCCGACATCGTGCTGCGCACCGAGCGCCGCCTCAACGACCCCGACTGCAAGGATCGCACGACTCCGGCGAGTTGCGGCAACACGGCGGGCCGCGGCTACGAGCAGTCGCGCCTGGGCTGGGCCGCCAAGACCCATGCGACGCTCTGTTATGACAGCGAGCGCCGCCCGCGCGGTTATATGCCCCAGTGCGAGCGCAGATATTCGTGGGGCGCCGCCAAGGAAGACTTCGTCCTGCCGGAAGCCCACACGGTTACCGTCAGGCTCGGCGCCGAGCATGTGCAGGCGGCCGGCAACGGCAAATGCGTCTGGGTGTGGCAGGGGCATGGGCCGGGGGCCAAGTCCGAGACGCGCACGTTGCCCTGCAACGAGAAATTGACCATCCCGCGCGTGCCCTATTCGCTCGATCGCAGCCGCTCGGGCGTCACCGTGACGATCAAGCTGCCGGACGGCCGCGGCTTCGCCGATCCGAACGTGACGGTCGAGGACCTGCTGATCGTCGGCCTGGGCGATTCGTTTGCCTCCGGCGAGAGCAATCCCGACCGCCCGGTGACGTTCAGCGCCAATCGGCGCATGACCTATGATCCGGTGGCCACCCGCGAAGACTATATCGCGACGCGCTCGCTCAAGCCGAAGGCCGGGGAGGAGCAGCAGGAGCCTGCTTACGGTCTCGCCTCCGGCGATTCGCCGTTCGATCCGAAGACGCTGCCCCGGCGCCTCCTCGAGGACGAGGAGAAGGGCATCCAGTACCGGCTCGCCTCGCGCGAATTCGCCGAGGCGTTCGAGCGCCGCAACGCCCACTGGGTGAGCGCCGACTGCCATCGCTCGCAATACGGCTATCCGTTCCGCGTCGCCATGCAGCTCGCGTTGGAAAACCGCCATCGCGCGGTGACCCTGGTGCACCTCGCCTGCAGCGGCGCCGAGGTGACGGCCGGTCTGTTCCTGGAAAAGGACGCCCGCGAGCAGTTCAGCAAGCCGAATTCGAAGATGTCCCCGGCCCAGTTCGACCAGCTGAGCGACCTGATCTGCCGCGGCGGCAGCGCTGCACGCAGCAAGACCGTGTCCTACACGCTGCCCATGTATTCGTCGGGGAGCACGAACATCACCCCGCGCAGCGTCGCCATGCGCTGGTGCCCGCCGGAGCAGCGCAAGCGGCCGATCGACGTGGTGCTGCTGTCGATCGGCGGCAACGACGTCGGCTTCAGCGCGCTCGCCTACTACACGATCAGCGAAGCCGCCTCCGACGTCGCGCCGATCGCGGCTCTGATCGGAAGCTCCATCCGCTTCGGCGCCAATGTCACGCGCGTCTATCTCGGCGTGCTCGACCAGCGCATCAAGGCGGTGAAGGACGCGCTCAATGACGGCTTCGGGGTGGCCCCGTCACAGGTGATCCAGACCTCCTACGAGCCGTTGCAATACGACGAGACCGGCGCGCTGTGCGGGATGCGGCCGACGCTCGGCGTCGACGTCCATCCCAAGCTCCGGATCAGCCGCGAGCGCATCCAGGAGGCCTCGACCTTCCAGGGTGAGCTGTTGGCCAGGCTCGAATGCATGAGCGACAGCTCGCGCCGCCGCGATTGCCCGAGCGGGCTCGCCACCGGGCGCGGCACCGGCTTCAAGCTTGTCACCGAGCATCTGGCCAAGTTCGCCAAGCGCGGCGTGTGCGCGCGCGATCCGCAACGGGCGCAGCTCGACGGCACCATGATGGCAATGCCCCGCCAGGGCCCGGGCGGCGGCGAGTTCGAGCCCTACAATCCGGCCAATGCGCTGCCCTACGGCCACCGCTGGCGCCTGTTCCACACGCCGAACGACGCATTCCTCACGGCCAATACGCACCGCGAAGGGGTCCAGCTGTTCGACATCATGCAGCCGGCCTATGCGGCGCTCTACAGCGGCGCGCTGCATCCGACCGCCGAGGGCCACGCGATGGTCGCCGACAGCGTGCTGCCGCACGTGCGTTCGGTCATCAATGCCACGCACACGCCGCCCGCGGTCGCCTCCGGCCGCAACTGAGCCGCAGCCATCACGCCTCGCTCGAATGCCACCGCCCGGGAAACCGGGCGGTTTGTTTTTGCAGCGCAGAGCGATCCGTATGGTCCGGTTCCTCCTATTGAACCCGTCAATGAGGGAAGATGCCGGACACCGTTAACGATGAATTAACCAACACAGCGCAGCGTTGCGGCTCGCCCTCACCGGCCGATCACCGGCCGGTCATCGGCGCCGGGGGACCACTCTGATGCCGGTTGAAATGCTGACCTATGCTGATCTGGCCGAACGCCTCAAAATCTCACCGGAGGCCGCCCGGGCGATTGCCAAGCGGCACCGGTTCCCAAGGTCGCGGGCGAACGACGGCAAAGCCCTGGTAAATGTTGATCTCGCCGAGATCCAGCACAAAGCCCTGCCCGCCCGGTCACCAGGCGGTCACCAGGCGGTCATCGCCTCCCTCAAGGCAAAGATCGAGACATTGCAGGCGGAGATCGCACGGCTGGAAGCTTTGGCGGCCGGTCACCGGGCGGACTTCGAACGCGAGCGCGACCGCGCCGATCGCTTGATGACGGAGTTGCTCAAGGCGACGGGTGACACGGTGGCGGCAAAGGAAGCGACGGCATGGCTCGAAGGCGAGTTGGCGGCGCTGAGGTCGAGACCCGAGACATGGCCGGCGGAGATCGCGCGGGTCGAAGCCATCGCGAGCGGTTGCCGGGCCGATTACGAGCGCGACCGCGCCGACCGGCTGGCCGCGGAGGTGCAAAGGGCGACCGCCGACACGATGGCGGCCAAAGGAGCGATGGCGCGACTCGAAGGCGAGTTGCGGGCCATGCGGTCGCGACCCTGGTGGCGCCGGATCGCAGGCAGGAATCCTCTGCGCAAGCGCAAAGCCGCTGACGCTGCGAAAGCCGCCTGAGCGGACGGAACAAAAGGCGGGCGGCGCAGCGATCGATGCGCAGCCGTGCCGCTTGCTCTACCTCTCGCCGCGTGCGGCAGGGCTGTTCGGTGAAACGACCCCTCGTCATGGCCGGGCGAGCCGGCGAGGCTTGTCCCGGCCGTCCCGCTTGGTTTTTGCACCGCCTTGCCAATGTAATCGGGATCACCGGGACAAGCCCGGTGATGATGATATGGGAGTGATCCTGATGCCTAGTGATGCAGATGGGTCAAACTGTAACAGGCCACCAAGCGGCCGACGCGGTTGAGAAACGGCTCCACGGGGACGGCTAGCTTTGCCGCACCAGTCCCCGGCCGATGGCCGAGACCACGAACGTCACCTGCTCGCGCAGGGAGGTCAGCGGCAGGGTGTAGAGCTTCTCCTCAAGCCCGAGCGTGACCATGCCGTGCACGGCGGAGACGACGGAGCGGGCGGTGAGCGCCACGCGCTCGGGCGTCGCCTGCGGCTGCAGCACCCGCAGGGGCCCTTCCACATAGGAGAACAGCCGCATCTGCTCCGCGACGTACCAGGTGGGGAGGGCGTAGCCGTCGGGCAACCGGTGCTCGAACAGGGCGCGCCAGCGCCGCGTGTTGGTGGCGGCAAAGTCGGTGTAGACCATGGCGAGGTGCACGAGCCGCTCGATCGCCTGCTCGGGTCCGGCGAGCGCCTGGTCCTCGGCCTTGGCGGCTTCGGTCAACGCCCGCTCGAGCGCCGCAATGGTGCGCGAATTCACCAACAGGATCAGCTCGTCGAGGTCGGCAACGACGTTGTAGATCGCGCCCACCGCACAGCCGACCTTGTGGGCCAGCGCCCGGGCGCGCAGGCCGCTCAAGCCCTGGGTGGCGATCGTGCGCTCGGCGGCGCCGAGGAGCGCCTGCTTGAGGTTCTCTCTGCGTTGCGCCGGTTTCATTCCGCCTCGAGGTCCCTGATCCGACGTCGCAATGACGACGGATGACCAGCTGAAATCTGTGCTAAATCGCTGATTGCCAAACGATCGCTCCGAAATTGCCGTCCATCCTTCTCTGAACATCGTTAGAAATTTCTTGAACAATGTTCAACAACGCGCTATACGTCATGAACGATGTTCATAATTGACGCAGCCATCATGCTCAAGACCCCTTCGATTGCCGTCACCGAAGCGCTGGCCCCGGATGGATGAGGGGCGACCCCACAAACCTGCTATGTTCCGAATCGAACGCTGTGGCAGGGCCTGAGCGAAGACAAAACACCGCTTTACATCACCTCGAGACCGGAACCCGTAACAATGTCCACCTCGCTGATGACCACGCGGCGCTTCGCGCCCCTGTTCTGGTGCCAGTTCTTCTCGGCCTTCAATGACAACTTCCTCAAGAACGCGCTGGTCTTCCTGATCCTGTTCAAGATCGGCGGCGACAATGCCGAGGCGCTGATCACGCTGGCGGCGGCGGTGTTCATCGCACCGTTCTTCTTCCTCTCCGGTCTCGGCGGC
>JBJMSU010000055.1:0-17482 GCA_045801465.1 Xanthobacteraceae bacterium
TAGGTGCTGGGACAATAGGCGGGCGAGCAGATCGGCAGAGCCGCCGGCCGAGAATGGAACCACGACCGTGACCTGCCGCTGCGGCCAGTTGTCTTGGGCCCGAGCCGGCACCGATGCCATGGCCAGGGCCGCCGCAACGAGGCTGCCGATCACTGTCATGGCACTAAAATGGTTACGTCCATTGCTCATGACCATTAACCCGCCTTTTGTCGAGAGACGTGGAGCCTCATTTCTTCGCGCAGGATTTTCAGTCGATACGCGCACCTGACGTTTGGACCGCCTCGCGCCATTTGGCACGCTCGGCCTTGAGAAAGTCCGCGAATTGCTCAGGGCTGGACGGCGCCGGCTCGGCGCCCAGATCCTTGAGCTGCGCGAGGACCTGCGGCAACTCGAGGATCCGTTTCGCCTCCGCCGCGAGCTTGTCGACGATCAGACGCGGCGTGCCGGCCGGCGCGAACAGGCCTTGCCATGCGGTCGCTTGAAATCCGCCAACGGTCTCACCGATGGTCGGCAGGTCGGGCGCCGTTGCGCTGCGCTGCGGCGTGGTCACGGCAAGCGCCCGCACCGTTCCGGCTCTGGCGTGCGGCCACGCCGTCGTCATGCTGTCGATCGCGAGATCGATATGTCCGCCGATCATGCTGTTCATCACCTCGCCGGTGCTGCGGAACGGCACGTGCGTCATGGTGGTGCCGGTCGCCATCTGGAACATCACCGAGGAGAGATGCGAGGAGGTGCCGATGCCGGACGAGCCGAAATTCACCTTGCCGGGATTTGCCTTCAGATAGTCGACCAGCTCGGCAACGCTCGTGGCGGAAATCTTCGGATTCACGAACAAGAGGTTCGGCAAAAGGGCGAGCAGCGATACCGGCTGGAAGTCACGTTCCACGTCGAATGCCAGCTTGGTATAGAGGAAGGCATTGATCGCGTTCGAGCTCACGGTGCCGACCAGCAGCGTGTAACCGTCACCGGACGCTTTCGCCACGTAACCCGTGCCGATGCTGCCCCCGGCGCCAGGTCGGTTTTCCACCAGGAACGGCGTCGCGAACTTCGCCTGCATGTGCTGGGTCAGGATGCGGGCGATCAGGTCCGTGGAGCCGCCGGCCGCGAACGGGACCACGACGGAGACTTGCCGCTGCGGCCAGCTCTCCTGCGCGGGCGAAGCCGCCACGCCGACGAGAATGATCGCACAAGCTGCCGCCAGACCACCACGCATCCCCGTCTCCGTCTCGGCCAGATTGTCGCCGTATCGTCCATCATTGCGGCGCGACCGCGCAAGAGGCGCGGTTCTTTACAGATGTCCGATGGCATGCATCAAATGGCACCAGGAACCGAAAACCCCGGCGCATGAGCAAAAACAGTCAGAAGTGGATCGGACGATCGGTCCAGCGTCTGGAAGACCCGCCCTTGGTGATCGGCCGCGGCCGCTTTGCCGGCGATATTTCCTTCCCTCATCAGTTGCACATGCGGGTCGTCCGCTCCAACCACGCGCACGCCCGGATCGTTTCCATCGATGTCGCCGAGGCCCGCGCCCTGCCCGGCGTGTTTGCCGTGTGGACGGCCGCCGACATCGCCGATGTGCCGCCGGTCGATTTCCGCGAAGGCCGCATCGAGAAGCTCGAGCCCTATCGCCAGCCGGTGCTGGCGCCCGACCGCGTGCGCTATGTGGGCGAGCCGGTCGCCGCCGTGTTCGCCGAAGACCCGTATGTGGCGGAGGACGCCGCCGATCTCGTCGACATCGAGGTCGAGGAGCTGCCCGTCGCCCTTGCGGCCGAGGCGGCCCCTTGCGAGTTCTCGCCCGGCCGCACCAGCGAAGCGGACCTGCTGCACCAGGGTTATGGCGACGTCGACGCGGCGATGCGCGCGGCCCACACCGTCGTCGAGCTCGAGCTCGCGATCGGGCGGCATACCGGCGTGCCGCTGGAGACGCGCGGCGCCCTCGGCCGCTATGACGCGGCGCGCGATATCCTCGAGCTGCATGGCGCCGCCAAGGTGCCGCACCGCAATCGCGACCTGCTGGCGCGCATGCTCGCCCGCAGCCCGTCCTCGATCGAGGTGCACGAATCCCACGTCGGCGGCGGGTTCGGCATCCGCGGCGAGCTCTATCCGGAAGACGTGCTGGTGTGCGTCGCCGCCATGCGGCTGGGCCGGCCGGTGAAATGGATCGAGGACCGTCGCGAGCACCTCATCGCCGCCAATCACTCGCGCCAGCAGCTGCACAGGATCCGCGCCGCCGTAGGCGCGGACGGCGAGATCCTGGCCATCGATGACGAGTTCTTTCACGACCAGGGCGCCTATGTGCGCACGCATGCGACGCGCGTCGCCATGATGACGTGCGGAATCTTGCCCGGCCCGTACCGGGTTCCCGCCTATCGCTCGGTCGGTCATTTTCGTCTCACCAACAAGACGCCGGCTGCGACCTATCGGGCGCCGGGCCGCTACGAGACGACCTTCGTGCGCGAGCGCCTGATCGACGCGATCGCCGTGAAGCTCGGCATGGATGCGATCGAGGTGCGGCGGCGAAACACGATTGGGCCGGAGGAGATGCCCTACCGGCGCCCGCTGACGGCACTGGGTGAGGAAATCCATTACGACTCGGGCGACTATCTGGCGCTGCTGGACAAGGTGCTGGCCACGATTGGCTGGGAGGCGCAAAAACGCGAGGCTCAGCGTCGCCGCGCGGCCGGCGAGCTGGTTGGTGTCGGCCTCGCCATGTTCGTCGAGAAGAGCGGGCTGGGTCCTTCCGATGGAGTGAGAGTTTCGGTCGACACGTCGGGTGCCGTGGAGGTCCTGACCGGCGGCGCCTCGCTCGGCCAGGGATTCGAGACCGTGATGGCGCAGGTGTGCGCCGAAATGCTCGGCGTCGACTATCGGCGGGTACGCGTCATCCACGGCCAGACCGACCGGATCGCGTTCGGAATTGGGGCGCACGCGTCGCGCGCAACCGTGATGACGGCCTCTGCCACCCATGCGGCGGCGCTGAAGGTACGGCAAAAGGCGATCGAGATGGCCGCCGAGCTGCTGCAGGCGCCGGCGGACGCGCTCGACATCATCGATGGGCAGGTCATCCGCACCGACCGGAGCACGGGCCCCTCCATCGGTCTCGACGAGATTGCTGCCAACCTCGCCCCGACATCCAAGCTGCGCGGCGCGCGCGAGCCGGGGCTGGCGGCCGACGGCTGGTTCGACGTCGAGCATCAGGTCTACCCCTATGGCAGCCATGCGGCGATCGTCCGCGTGGACCGCGAGACCGGCGGGGTTACCATCGAGCGCTACGTCATCGGCTACGACATCGGGCGCGCCATCAACCCGTCGCTGGTCAAGGGGCAGATCGTCGGCGGGTTTACGCAAGGGATGGGCGGCGCGCTGCTGGAGGAATTCGTCTACAATGAGCGGGGCGACCCGCTCTGCGCCACGTTCGCGGACTACCTCCTGCCGACGGTGCGCGAGACGCCCGACGTCGAAATCATCCTGACGGAGGAGGCGCCGAGCCCGTTGAACCCGCTCGGCATCAAGGGCGCAGGCGAGAGCGGCATCACCGCGGTCGGCGCCACGATCGCTTCGGCCGTCGAGGATGCGATCGGAATCCCCGGAGCCCTCACCGAGCTGCCGATCACGCCGCAGCGGCTTAAGGACATCATCGACAGCCGGCAATAGAGTGAGAAGCAAGATGCACACGACCATCGATCCTGGTCCGCGCGCCGGTGCTGCGGCAGGTGACAATCGCGCAGCGCCGAACCAGGATCTGCGCGCATGGCTCGCCGCTCTGGAAGCGGCCGGCGAACTGACGGTGGTGCGCGGCGCCGAGCGCGAGCAGGAGATCGGCGGTATCGTCGACATCTACCAGCGCACGGCAGGCAGCCCGGCAGTTCTGTTCGACGACATCCCTGGCTACCCGGCTGGCTACCGCGTCCTTGCCAACATCCTGACCTCGGTGCGGCGAATCAATCTGACACTCGGACGCCCGATCGACGCCAATGCCATCGACCTCGTGCGTTATTGGCGCGATTACATGAAGGAGGCAAAGACCATCCCGCCGCGCACCGTCGAGGCCGGGCCCCTGCTGGACAACGTGGCGAGCGGCAGCGACGTCGATCTTCTCAAAATTCCGACTCCCCGATGGCACGAGCACGACGGCGGCTACTACATCGGCACCGGCTGCATGGTGATCATGCAGGATCCGGACACCGGCTGGATCAACTACGGCGCCTACCGCATCCAGTGCCATAATCGCAACGTGGCCTCCGTGATGACCTCGAAGGGCAAGCACGGCAACCTGATCATGCGCCGCTATCACGAGCGCGGGCAGCCCTGCCCGATCGCCGTCGTCGCCGGCATGCATCCAGCGCTGTTCATGGTGGCGGGAATCGAAGTCCCCTACGGCAAGAACGAATACGACGCGGCCGGAGGCCTGATCGGCGAACCGGTCGAGATCATCGCCGGGCCGCGCACCGGCCTGCCGATCCCGGCGCACGCGGAAATCGCCTTCGAAGGTTTCGTCCATCCTGACGACCTGATCGACGAAGGTCCGTTTGGCGAGTGGACCGGATACTACGCCGGCGGCCTGAAAAAGGAGCCCGTCATCCGCGTCGAAACCTTCATGCATCGCAACGAGCCCATTCTGCTGGGCGCCATCCCGGCGATGCCTCCCAATGATGATACGTTCTATCGCGGGACGTATCGTTGCGGCGCTGTATGGAATCAGCTGGAAGCGGCCGGCATTCCGGAGGTCAAAGGCGTATGGTCGCACGAAGCCGGCGGCAGCCGGCTGTGGCTCACCATTTCTATCAAGCAGATGTACGGCGGACACGCCAAGCAGGCCGGGCTCGTCGCCTCGCAATGCCATGCCGGCGCCTATGCCAACCGCTTCGTCGTCGTGGTCGACGACGACATCGACCCGGCTGACATGAACCAAGTGATCTGGGCGATGTGCACACGCTTCGAGCCGCGCGAGGGCCTCGAAGTTCTCCGCGGTTGCTGGAGCACGGCGCTCGATCCGATGGCCTACAGCCATGATGACCCGCGCAATGCGCGTGTCGTCATCGATGCCTGCCGGCCGTGGAACCGGCGCGACGCCTTCCCGATGGTGGCGCGCTCGAGCAAGGAGCTCGACGACGGCATTCGCGCCAAATGGGCACACGTCCTGCCGCGCGGCCGCTGAAGCATGGCGTTATCCCTCCCCCGAAGGGGGAGGGTGGCCGAGCGAAGCGAGGCCGGGTGGGGGTACAGCGAGCCAGTTATGCCCTGTCGTCGCGGGAGTGAGACCATAGATCGTAGACCCCACCCGGCCGACCCGGCCAGGGCCGGGTCGGCCACCCTCCCCTTTCAGGGGAGGGATCGAGCAAGCAGCGTTGCCCGACGTCTTTCTCCAGCGCTCTGCTGCTTCCGCCGCCGCAAAATGCTCTAAGATGAGCGCCCATGAGTGAAAAGCTCGACATCACGCTGAACATCAACGGCCGCGACTACGCGATCCGGGTCGAGCCGCGCAAGACGCTGGTCGACGCCATCCGCGACGAGTGCGGCCAGACCGGCACCCATATCGGCTGCGAGCACGGCGTGTGCGGCGCCTGCACCATCATCCTCGACGACGAGGCGGTTCGCTCCTGCCTGATGTTCGCCGTGCAGGCAGTGGGCAAGCGCATCCGCACGATCGAAGGCCTCGCCGACGGCGACACGCTGCATCCGCTGCAGCGCGCCTTCATGGAGCATCACGGGCTGCAGTGCGGGTTCTGCACGCCAGGGTTCCTGATGCTGGCCGCCAACGTGCTGGAGCAGCGCCCGGACATCGACGACGAAGAACTCATCGACGTGCTCGCCTCGAACCTGTGTCGTTGCACCGGGTACCAGAACATCATCAAGGCGGTGCGCGCGGCGGCGCGGGAGATGCGCGGAGCATGAAGCCGCCGCCCTTCCATTATTACGACCCCCGCACGCTGGCCGACGTGGTGGGCCTGCTCGGCCGCCTGGAGAACGCCAAGCTGCTGGCCGGCGGCCAGTCGCTCATGCCGATGCTCAATATGCGCTTCGTGCTGCCGGATCACGTGATCGACCTCAACCGCGTCGACGGCCTTTCCTATATCCGCGAACGCGATCGCGCCCTGGAGATCGGCGCCATGACGCGGCAACGCGACCTCGAGTTCTCCGACGTGGTGCGGGCCCGCTGCCCCCTGGTGCACGAAGCGATCCTCGAGGTCGGGCACCGGCAGACCCGCAATCGCGGCACCATCGGGGGCTCGCTGTGTCATCTCGATCCCGCGGCCGAGCTCGTCTCGGTCGCTGCCGCCCTCGACGCCACCGTCACGGTGGCCGGCCCGAACGGAACGCGGGAGATCGCCTTTGCCGACTTCCCGGTCGCCTACATGAGCCCGGCGATCGAGCCGCAGGAAGTCTTGACGGAAGTGCGTATCCCCACCTGGCCGCCCGGACACGGCTATGCCTTCGTGGAGTTCTCCCGCCGCCACGGCGACTTTGCCATCGTTTCGGCGGCCGCGCTGATTGAGGCCGATGGGAGCGGCAAGATCAGCCGCGCGTCCGTGACTCTCGGCGGCATGGGCCAGGGCCCGGTACGCGCCCGGGACGTAGAGCAGGCTTTGCTCGGGCAAGCTCCGAACGAGGATCTGTTCCGGGAAGTGTGCGAGAGCTGCCGCGCCATCGAGGCGATGGACGACATCCATGCCTCCGCGGGCTACCGCCAGCACCTCGCGGCGGTGCTGGCGCGGCGGGCCCTGACGAAAGCCGCCGCACGGCTCCAGGCGGCGCCATCCATGCACTGACGGCGGACATGACCGACAAGCGCACCATCACGTTGACCGTCAACGGCACCCGGTACGAAAGGGAGGTCGAGGTTCGCTTCACCCTGGCGGATTTCATCCGTCACGAACTCGGCCTCACTGGCACCCATCTCGGCTGCGAGCACGGCGTGTGCGGCGCCTGCACGATTCTGCTCGATGGCCTTTCGGCGCGCTCCTGCCTGATGCTGGCGGTGCAGGCGGACGGCCATGAGATCCTGACCGTGGAGGGCATCGCGCCGAGCGCCGACAAGCTGCACCCGCTCCAGGAAGCATTCCGCGACAATCACGGCCTGCAATGCGGCTTCTGCACGCCCGGCATCCTCACCACGCTGATCGAGTTCCTGCGCGACAACCCCGATCCCACCGAACGCGAGGTGCGGATCGCCATCTCGGGCAATCTGTGCCGCTGCACCGGCTACCAGGGCATCGTCAACGCCGCGCTCGACGCGGCCAAGCGGTTGCAAGGGGCACCTGCGTAGGGCGGATCAGCCGAAGGCGTAATCCGCCGCGAAGAAAATGGCGGATTACGCTGACGCTAATCCGCCCTACACATACGAGGAAATCGCATGAAAGCTGCTGTGGTCGGTGAGAACGGCGTCGAAATCCGTGATGTGCCGAAGCCGGAGCCGAAGCCCAGCGAGGTGCTGATCCGGGTGCGCGCGTCGAGCCTCAATCGCGCCGACCTCCTGGTCGCCATGGGGCATCAGCACGGCGCCGTCGGCGGCGTCGGCGCCCGGCTCGGTCTCGAATGCGCCGGCGAGGTCGAGGCGGTCGGTAGTGAGGTCTCGGGAATCAAGGCGGGCGACCGCGTGATGGGCTCGGCGCCGGGCGGCTATGCGGAATATGCCGTCACCGACTTCGGCCGCGTGCATCGCATTCCGGCGAACAACATGACGTTCGAGCAGGCCGCCTGCTTTCCCGTGGCCTTGCAGACGATGCACAACGCCGTTGTCACCGCCGGCCGGCTCAAGCGCGGCGAGACGCTGCTGATTCAGGGCGCAAGCTCCGGGGTCGGCCTGATGGGGATGCAGATCGGCAAATTCATGGGCGCCGCCCAGGTGATGGGCACCTCGACCAATCCGGCGCGACGCGCCCGGCTGAAGGAGTTCGGCTGCGATCTCGCGCTCGACTCGAGGGACCCGACCTGGCCCGAGCAGGTGAAGAAGGCCACCGGCGGCAAGGGCGTCGACCTGATCGTCGATCAGGTGTCGGCCAGCGTCGCCAACCAGAACCTCGAGGCGGTGGCGATCCTCGGCCGCATCGTCAATGTCGGCCGGCTCGGCGGCATGAAGGGCGAGTTCAATTTCGACCTGCATGCCCTCAAGCGCGTCGACTACATCGGGGTGACGTTCCGTACCCGCAGCCTCGACGAGGTGCGGGAGATCAACCGCCGCATGCGCGCGGACCTATGGCCGGCGGTCGAGGCCGGCAAGCTCACCTTGCCGATCGACCGCACCTTTCCGCTCGACCGGGTTGCCGAAGCCCTGGCGATGATGCGCGCCAACCAGCACTTCGGAAAGATCGTGATCGTCGTATGAGACGCACAGCCTCGATACCCTCAGTCGTCCCCGCGAGGGGTCCCCGCCGCGGAACGCGGCGGGGTGCCCCGAAGGCGGGGACCCATGATCACCGTCGGAAATCATCTCGCAAGGTCGGTGGCCATAGGTCCCCGCCTTCGCGGGGACGACCGCCGTTCTTGCGCAACCTTCTCGTGACAGTCTGGGTCTCGGTCGCGACGCTGTCGGCCGTGCCCACCCTCGCCGAGGATGCGGTCGCACAATTTTTCCAAGGCAAGCAGATCAGGCTGGTCATCGGGTCGTCCGCCGGCGGCGGCTATGACACCTATGCGCGCCTGATCGCCCGCCACATGTCGAAATACATTCCCGGCAATCCCACGATCGTTCCGAACAACATGCCGGGTGCGGCCAGCAATGCGGCGGCCGCCCATCTCTACAACGTGGCGCCCAAGGATGGCACCGTGATCGGCGCGCTGCAGACCGCCGCCGTGCTCGACCCGCTGTTCGGCGATCGCGCCCGCATGCAGCACGACGCCTCGAAGTTCATCTATCTCGGCTCCGCCACCGTCGACTACTACATCTGCATCGCGCGCGCGGATGCCGCGGTGAAGTCCTTCCCCGATCTCCTCAACACCGAGCTTGTCGTCGGCGCGAGCCAACCCGGGACCTCGACGCGCGATTTCCCGGCCCTGCTCAATTCCATGGTGGGCACGAAATACCGCATCGTCTCCGGCTATCCGGGCACGCGCGAGATCACGCTCGCGATCGAAAAAGGCGAAGTGCAGGGGCTGTGCGGCTTCAGCTGGTCCAGTCTGACGGCGCAGCATCCGGATTGGCTCAAGACCGGTTTCATCCGCGTGCTGGCGCAGGAGCACGACAAGGGCCATCCGGCCCTCAACAAGATGGGGGTGCCGCTCACGGTCGACTTCGCCAAGACACCCGAGAACCGGGCGATCATGGAGTTGATCTACAGCTCGGAAACCTTCGGCCGGCCGTACATGATGGCGCCGGGCGTGCCGGCGGATCGCGTTGCGGTACTGCGCAAGGCTTTCATGCAGACGCTGAAGGACACCGAGGCCGCCACGGAGGCGCAGAAGATCGGCCTCGATCTCGACCCGATCTCGGGCGAAGAGCTGCAGGCGCTGGCCGAAAAGATCTACGCCACGCCCGCCGCCATCATCGAGCGCGCCAAGCAGGCGGTGATGTATAAGGCGCCGTGACGGTCGCAGGTATCGTCAAGCAACCTGGACGTCCTGCCAGAAGCCGAAACGACCTTCGACGGGCTTCATCGCGGCGTGCGGCGCCTCGTAGACCCAGGCGGCACGCGCATGGCGCACGCCGTCGATCACCACGTCGTAGAACTGGACGCCGTGGGGACAGGCACGATCCGATTCGGTCTTCTCGGCCTTTTCGAGCCAATCCATGCGCACCGCCGAGCTCGGGAAGTAGCGGTAGCCGCCGGCCTCGACGATATCGTCGCTGTCGGCGATCACGTGATCCTGCAGCGTTGCTTTCATATTCCGATCTCCGTGCGCTATGACCATCGTAGGCGATATATAGGTGCGGCCGAGCGATTCCGCGGCTGCCGGGAAAACAAGGAGGCGACGGGAGAGCCATGGCGCAAAGAGCCGGAAGCGCCGACCTGCCTCTGCACGGCGGACAAGTGCCGAGGTGGCTGGCCGACCGCATGACCCGCCTCGGCGGCGTCATCAGCCAGGCGATCGTCCATCATTATGGGCGCGACGAGCTGTTGCGCCGCCTCTCCCACCCGTTCTGGTTCCAGTCGTTCGGTGCCGTGATGGGCATGGACTGGCATTCCTCCGGCATCACGACGAGCGTGATCGGCGCGCTCAAGCGCGCGCTGACGCCGCTCGGCCATGAACTCGGCATTCACGTCTGCGGCGGGCGCGGCAAGCATTCGCGGCAAACGCCGCACGAATTGGTCGCGATCGGCGAGCGGGTGGGATTCGACGGCGCCTCCCTTGCCAAGGCCAGCCGACTGGTTGCCAAGGTCGACAGTGCGGCGGTGCAAGATGGTTTCCAGCTCTACCTGCATGGCTTCATCGTCACCGACGACGGCCGCTGGGTCGTGGTGCAGCAGGGGATGAACGGCGCCAGCCGGCAGGCGCGCCGCTATCATTGGCTTTCGGAAGGACTGAACAGCTTCGTCGACGAGCCGCACGCGGCAATCGAGGGACCGGGCCGGGGCGAAATCATCAATCTCACGGACCACCGCGCCAACGCCTCGCGCTCGAGACAGATCGAGGTTCTCTCCTCGTTGGGTCCAGACGGCGTTGCACGCGAGCTTGCGGCCGTGGAGGCCCGCAATGCCAAGCACGCGCCGGTCGCGCACGCGGGGCAGATGCTGCTGCCGCACTTGAGCCTTCCGGCCCACCATGATGTCCGCCCCAGCGACGTGCTGGTGCGCCGTCTACATGGAAACCTCGCCGCGGCCGCCGATCGCGGCCCGTCGGACTTCTCCGAGCTGCTGCTCACGCCCGGCGTGGGAGCGAGAACGGTGCGGGCGCTCGCCATGGTGGCCGAGGTGGTGCACGGGGCGCCCTACCGGTTCGCCGATCCGGCCCGGTTTTCCTTCGCCCATGGCGGCAAGGACGGACACCCGTTTCCGGTGCCGCTTCGGGTCTATGACGAGACCATCCGGGTGCTCAAATCCGCCGTCCGCAACGCCAAGCTTGGGCGCGAGGAAGAGCTTTTCGCGCTCAAGCGGCTCGACGAACAGGCGCGCCAACTGGAACGCCACGCCGCCGGTCCCGGCGTCGCGCAGCTTATTGCCGACGAGCGCGCGCGCTCGCCCACGTACGGCGGGCGGACGGTGTTCGGCTGGGCGCAACCATCGGGCAATTCCGACGCCGAAGCGCCGGCCAGTCGCCAAGCCGTGCGTCGCTCCGCGTCAAACTGAAAGGGTGTCTACGAGCTCGCGGGGTGGCTGCCAGGCAGCCATTTCTCCAGCGACGTGAGCGAGGCGTAGAACAGGGCCAGGAAGGCCAGAGCCACAAACAGTGCCACGATTGCCGGAAGGTCGAGCAGCCACTCGATGATGCTCTGGGGATCGACCCGGCCGCTCGTCTGGGCGTCGACGCTGGCGGTAAGGTATCGCCGCGGGACATTGATCTGCGACAACTCGAAAATCTGCGCGACCGGAAACGGGCTCCACGTCCTGGTCGCGAGCCAGAAGGCCACCTGCAAGCTGACGATGGCTCCCATGGAAAGGGCCGTCATCGCACCGGCTCCGGCAACCAGCACCTTGACGAACGCCACCAGCCGGCGCGCGAGCATGATCACTTGAGCACCCGATGTCTCCCCGGCAGCGCTGGCTGCACGGTTACCCGACGTCACTTCAGACTATATAGCGCCGACGACCGGCCCCTGGTTGCCCTGTGCACCACATCCGCCGACGTATTCTACCGCGCACCGTCACCACCTGTTTAAGGACAACCGTCATATTTTAGCAATCCCAATCACAACCGGCGGCTCTCCCCAGGCATTAAAAAAACCACACACCCAGCAAAAAAAATCCGAACCGGGCGGCAGTTTCCCTCACTTTCCACATTTCCGCCATCGCCTTCGGTTCACATCATTCAGGAGGCGGTCTCGTGTCAACAACAGAATATCGCCAATGAGTGTATTGTCGCCAGCGGATCGAGCGGGCCGCGCCTTCATGCGCCTGGGCCTGATCGTTGCGGTGGCGGCATTTCTTATTGTCGGCAGCGATGTCCTGCTCGATCAATGGATTATCGGCTACGCCAGCGCACAATTCATCCTCGGCACTGCGGCCCTGATTGCAGGGATCTGCCTTGGCCTCTTCGCGATCATTGCCGGGCTTGGCTTGGCCGTCGCCGCCCTGTTGCGGCACAAGCCGGCCCCGCCCTCGCCCGAGGAGCCGCCCGAAGCAGCGCAGGTCCTCACCCCCGCTCGGACCGTCGGGTAAACCGGCGGACGATCGCGTCCCAGATCACCCGGGCGAGCAGCGACAAGCCGGAGATCGGACGTGCAGCCGCGGACGGCGGGTGCAGAGGCGGTGCCGCGCCAGCGGCCCGAGGCGGCGGTGCCGCGGCTTCCGCCGCGCCTCCCGGCGGCTCCATGCCGGCGCGCTCGATGACCTGAGCGCGCAGCGCCGTGGCAAACTGCTTCATCAGCTGTGCGGCCGTCGATTGAATCATGCCGACGCCGCGCCCGTATTGGGCGACCGCGCCGGACAAGCTGAGATCCGTGTGCACAAAGACCTTGGAACCATCAGTGGACGGTTCGAGGCGAAACGTCGAGACGGCATGCGCCCCGCCGCGCCCCTTGGCATCGGTGCCCTGCGCCCGCACCCGCGCCGTGCGGCTCGCTTCGTCGAGCGCCTCGAAGACCACCGTCCCGGCGAAGGTCAGCGCGACCGGGCCGAGCCGCACCGCGATGTTTCCTTTGTAGGTTTTCGCGTCGACGACTTCGGTCAGCTTCGCGCCGGGCATGCATGGCGCGATCCGCTCGACATCCATGAGCAGCGTCCACGCTTGCGCCGGCGGGAGCGGCACCTCGAAGGAATTGTCGAATTCCATCCGCCAGGTCCCGCTATGCCGCGCCGAGTCTTCGGCCGGGCTGATCCGAGGCGTCGCCTGCGGGGACGGCAAGCTGGCTCGCCTGGGCGGCGTGGATCAGTTCGAGCAGCTTCTGCGGCGGGATCGGGACCTGGCTGATGCGCACGCCGAACGGCCGCAATGCGTCCTCGACCGCAGAGACCACGGCCGCGGCGCCCGGGATGGTCCCGGCCTCGCCGACACCTTTGACGCCGAGCGGATTGAGCGGCGACGGCGTTTCTCGGTAGAGCGTCTCGAGTGCCGGCACTTCGGTTGCGGTCGGCAGCAGATAATCGGCAAACGTGGTGGAGACCGGCTGGCCCGCAGCGTCGTATTGCATCCACTCGAACAGGGCATTGCCGATGGCGTGGGCGATCCCGCCCTGCACCTGCCCGTCCACCATCATCGGATTGATGCGCCGGCCGGAATCCTGCAGCGCCAGGTAACGCAGGATGCGGACGCCGCCGGTCTCGACGTCGACCTCCACTTCGGCCACGTGGCAGCCGTTGGCATAGCTCAGCGCATCGGTGCGGAAGGTCTCGCTCGCCTCGAGTCCCGGATCGACGCCGGGCGGAAATCCGTAGCCGGGCGCCCCCTGCAGGATGCGGGCAATCTCCGACAGCTTCACCGACAGCTGCGGCGCGCCCACGACGCGCACCTCGCCATCCTTGAGCTCGAGATCGTGCTCGGCCGCTTCGAGGAGATGGCTCGCCACCTTGCGCGCCTTGGCGGCGACGGCGCGGGCAGCGAGCAGGACCGAGGAACCGGCGGTCACGGTCTGGCGGCTGGCGAAAGCACCGAGCCCGAGCGAGACGCCGCCGGTGTCGCCCGGCACGACCTTCACGTCCGCGGGCGCGAGGCCCATTTGCTCGGCACAGATTTGCGCCAGCGCGGTGCGCAAGCCCTGACCGATCGCGGCGGCACCGGTGAACACCATCACCTGGCCGGTCGGCGAGACGCGCACCAATCCCGACTCGAACGGGCCGCGGCCGGTGCCCTTGATCCCGTGCGACAGGCCGATGCCGAGATAGCGCCCTTGCGCCCACGCGTGGGCCTGGCGGCGCGGGAAATCATCCCACCCGGCGGCCGCGAGCAGCTCGGCCTGGCACGCCGGATAGTCGCCGCTGTCGTATTGCATCACGGCGCCGGAGCGCGCCTTGAGCGGCTTTAGGTACGGCATCTTGCCGGGCGGAATGAGGTTACGGCGGCGCACCTCGGCACGGTCGAGGTCGAGCCCGTGCGCGACGCGGTCCAGCATCCGCTCCATGGCGAAAGCGGCCTGCGGGTAGCCGGCGCCGCGCACGGAGGAGACCGGCGTCTTGTTGGTGGCGGCGATCGTCACCTCAATGGCCAGCGCCGGCACCACATAGGGGCCGCTCAGCATCGAGGCGGAATTGTACGGCAGGTTGACGTCCTGCAGCGCATAGGCGCCGAGATCGTGCAGCAGGCGCCCGCGCATGCCGAGCACGCGCGCGGCGGCGTCGACCGCAATCTCGATCGACCAGTATTGATCGCGCTCGTGCACTGCGTTGGTGAAATGCTCGCGCCGGTCCTCGATCCATTTGAGCGAGCGGCGCATGAGCTTCGCGGCGGCGACCACCGCGACGTCTTCCGGATAGACGCAGAGCTTCGGTCCGAAGCCGCCGCCGATGTCCGGTGCCGCCACGCGCAGGGCGCCCACGTCGAAATCCATCGCCGCGTTGAGGGCGTGATAGAGGTCATGCGCCTTCTGGGTCGACGCCCAGACCGTGATGCCGTCGTCGGCGCTGCGGAACTCGGCGAGAAGCCCGCGGGTTTCGATCGGATGCGCGCTGCCGCGGTGCTGCCACAGCGCGTCGCGGAACACGTGCGGCGCCTGGCGGAAGGCCGCCTCGGCATCGCCGAATGCCACCCGGTAAGTCGACACGATGTTCGACGTGAGCTCGCGACGCACCGTCGGCGCACCGGGTTCGATCGCCAGGCGGCAATCGGCGGCGGCCGGCATCACCTCATAATCGATCGTCACGAGAGATGCCGCATCTTCCGCAAGGTAGCGATTGTCCGCCACCACGAGCGCCACCGCCTCGCCCACATAGGAGCTCTCGCCGTCGGCGAGCGCGAAGGCCCAGAACCTGTCGAGGGGCGTGCCGGAATTCGACTGGCGCAGCATGCGGCGCTTGACCAGCACCGGCGCGAGGTCGTCGAGCGCGAGCACCGCATGCACGCCGGGCAGCGCCAGGGCTGCTGCCTTATCGATCGCGCGGATCAGCGCATGCGGGTGCGGGCTGCGCACGAAGGCGGCATGGAGGACGCCCGGAACCACGATGTCATCGACGAAACGGCCCCTGCCCCGCAGCAGCGGCTCATCCTCGAGGCGAGGGACGCGCGATCCGATCAGCGACGGCATCGTTGCCTTCCCCTTCGTCGTCCCCGCGCAGCCGGGACCCATACCTGTCGGAAAGCATGTCGCGAGGTCAGTGTTCATAGGTTCCCGCCTTCGCGGGAACGATCAGCTATTTGGAAATGGCGTGTGCGGCTTTTTCGACCACGTCCTTCGGCGTGGCATAGAGCTCGCCCAGCATATCGGTGATCGTTTTCGCGCTCACCGGATTGACGTCGATGTCCAGTTTCTGCGCCTCGCTAAGGAACTCGGGGTCCTTCATCGTCTTTGCGAATGCGGCGACCAGTGCGGCCTTGCGGTCGTCAGGAATCCCGGGTGGCGCCGCGAACGGCCGGGCGATCTCCTGGCTGCCAAGGAAGAGCTTGAGGATCTGCATCTGTTCCGGCGTCTTTGCCAGATCGGCGACAAGCGGAACGGCATCGAGCTCGGGTTCTTTCTTGAAGGCTGCCTGAATGATGATGTTGATCTTGTTCTCCTTCATCCATTGCATGTGACGGCTCTTCAACGTGCTCCACGACAGGCCGCACAGGCCCTCCGTCTCGCCACGCTCCATCGCCAGCGTCAGGTTGCTGGTCCCGTGATATCCGGTGACGAGCTTCACCTTGGCGCCGAAAAGATTCTTGTACAGCAGCGCGTAGACGTCGGGATCGGCGCCGGGCCCCTCCCCGCCAAGCGTGACCGGCTTCTCCAGCATGTCGGCCCACGTCTTGACCGCGGAGGTGTGCCAGGTCACGCAGGTGCTCACCTCGTTGGTCACGCTGCCGAGCCAGGTGAACTTCGTGCCGTCGAACTGGGTCCCGGCGGTCAACAACGGGGTGATCGCCATGGTGCGGCCGAACGTGCCGAACACGGTGCCGTCCTTCGGCGCCACCGAATAGAGGTAGGTGGCCGCGCGCAGGCTGCCGGCGCCGGTCATGTTCTGCGGCACGATGTTCGGCCGGCCTGGAATGTATTTGACGATGTGCTTGGCGACATGGCGGGCATAGAGATCGTAGCCACCGCCGACGCTGTACCCGACGATAAGGTTGAGGGTTTTCCCTCTGTAGAAGTCTTCGACGCTGTCGGCGGCGACAGGCCGGACAATGAGGCCGGCGCACGCCACGGCGATGATCGCTGCAAGCGCTGCGCGCGGAGCGAATGCGGCGCCGCGCACTCGGCGCGCTCCGTCTCCCCAGTGGGGAGAGGGTTGGGGTGAGGGGGTGTGGTCCTCGCGATAGGTTCGATCCCCCTCACCCGGCGCGCAAGAGCGCGCCGACCTCTCCCCGCTGGGGAGAGGTGGCGCAAGTGGCGCAGCCTTGTGCTTCCCACTCCGCTCGTCATCGCTGATACGCTTGGGAAATTTTCGTCCTACTCGCATCACGAATCTCACAGGCGCGGAAAGATGTGGGGGAATTTTGCTTTGAGCTTGCCGCGCAAGTCAGGGCTCACGTCAACGACGGTCGGGAATGTGCCGGCGAGCTTCTTGTCGTAGGGAATGCACGCGTCGATCAGGATGCGGTTGTTGAAATTGCCCGGAAGGTAGAGCGGGTCGCGCTTCGATGCCCAGGCCTTCTGGATGAGGTCGATGTCGCTCACCGGATCGAAGCGTGTGCACATGGCCCACAGAACCTGGTCGAGCTCGCCTGCATCCACATCGTCGTCGACCACCACGGTCCATTTCCCCGCATAGGCGCCGCCCTGGCATGAGGCTGCGACGTGGAGGGCCTGGCGCGCATGGCCGGGGTAGCGCTGGCGGATCTGCACGACGGTGAACCGCGTGGCCGGACCGGCTTCATGGTTCCAGACGCCAAGCACCTCAGGCACGCCGCAGGCCTGCAACGCGCGCCAGATCTGCGCCGCGCCGGCAATCCCCTTTAAGAGGCCGGTTTCATCCACCGGCTTGTGCTGGGGCGCACAGCACAGGATCGGATCATTGCGGTGGAGAATCGTCTTCACGTTCACGTACGGACGCGGAACCGTGTCGTCCGAGTAGTAGCCCATCCACTCGCCGAACGGACCTTCCGGCCTGTTGTTGCCCGGGATGGCTTCGCCCGCGATCGCGATCTCGGCGTCAGCCGGGCTGGGGAATCCTGTGTACGGCCCCCGGATCACCTCGATCGGCTCGCCTCGGATGCCACCCGCGAAGTCGTACTCCGAGACACCGCGCGGGAGCGGGCTCGACGACAACAGGTAGAGCAGCGGGTCCTGGCCGCACACGATAACGACCTTCATCGGCTG
>JBJMSU010000062.1:0-9322 GCA_045801465.1 Xanthobacteraceae bacterium
GCTCGAGGCCGAGGGTTGCGCGGTGGAGCTCGAGGGATGACGTGCCCGTTCTGCGACTCCGCGGACGTCGAGGACGTCTCCCAGTGGGGCGGGCTGATCATCACCCGGCAGCTGCGCTGCCGGGCCTGCAACACCTACTTCGAGGCCATCCGAGACGACTTCAGGCCGGCTGAGCCGCCGGGCGGGCCTCCGCCTCGCGCAGCTTGAAGCGCTGGATCTTGCCGGTGGCGGTGCGCGGCAGGTCGGGTCGCAGCTCGATCCAGCGCGGGAATTTCCATGGGCCCGCCCGCTCCTTCACGTGCGCCTTGATGGCGTCGAAGAAATGCTCGTCCGGCGCGTAGCCGTTCTTCAGCACCACGAAAGCCTTGGGCTTGATCATGCCGTCGGCGTCTTCCTTGCCGATGACGGCCGCTTCCAGGATCGCGTCGTGGGAGACGAGCGCGGCCTCGATCTCGAACGGCGACACCCACATGCCGCTGACCTTGAACATGTCGTCGGTGCGTCCGCAGTAATGGTAGTAGCCGTCCTGGTCGCGCATGAACTTGTCGCCCGTATAGATCCATTCGCCCGCGAAGGTGCGGCGGCTCTTGGCGCGCTGGTTCCAGTAACCTTCGCCGGCGGAGGGTCCGCATACGACGAGCTCGCCGATCTCGCCGGCGGCAAGCTCGCGCCCGTTCTCGTCGACGATTTTGGCCGCATAGCCGGGCACCGGCTTGCCGGTCGATCCGTAGCGGACGTCGCCCGGCCGGTTGCTCAGGAAGGTTTGCAGCATCTCGGTCGAGCCGATGCCGTCGAGGACCTCGACGCCGACGCGCGCGCGCCAGCGTTCTGCCAGATCGGCCGGCAGCGCCTCGCCGGCCGACACGCACAGGCGCAGGCGGTCGGAGCCGGCGCCGGCGCCAAGCTCCGGATGGGCGAGCAGCGAGGCGTAAAGCGAGGGAACCGCATAGAAGATGGTCGGGCGATGGCGGCGCATCACCTGCAACACGGATTCCGGGGTCGGCCGCAGCGGCAGCAGCACGGCGCTCGCTCCGACCGACAGCGGAAACGACATGGCATTGCCGAGGCCGTAGGCGAAGAACAGCTTCGCGGTCGAGAACACGACGTCGTCCTCGCCGATGCCGAGCACGCCCTGCCCCATCAGCTTCGCCGTCGCCATCAGGCTCGCGTGGACGTGCTTCACGCCTTTCGGCTCGCCGGTGGAACCGGACGAGTAGAGCCAGAAGGCGACTTCGTCGGCGAGCGTCGATGCCGTGAACGGCTCCGCCGCTTCATCCGCCAGCAAATCGTCGAACCCGTACACGTCGGTGGCTCGATGATGTCGCCCGGCAACGATCACGGCGCGCAGGTGCGGCAGGGAACCGGCAACGGACAGAATCTGTTCGGCCAGCGCGGCAGTGACCACGATCGCCGCGGCACGGCTGTCGGAGAGCGCATAGGCGTACTGCTCCGCAGTGAGCAGCGTGTTCATCGGAACGGCGACGATGCCGGCGCGGATCGCGCCCCAGAAGGCGACCGGGAAATCGACCGTGTCGTAGAGAACGATCGCGAGGCGGCTCTCCTGTCGCAGGCCAAGCCTCTGCAGGGCGCGCGCAAACTGCGCCGTGCGGGCCTGCAGCTCCGCATAAGTCAGCGACCGCTCGGGATCCGTGAACGCGACCTTGGGCCCAAGGCCGCGCGCGACGTTGACATCGATGAAGTCAGTGACGGCGTTGTAGGACCGTCGCGACCCCGCCTCGAGCACGCGCGCCTCCCTGCTCTGCGCCAATCGTGTGCCGTTGACGCTTGCGACGCGCACTCTAGATGCAGGCGGATGGTACTTTCCACGGCAAGCACTATCCAGTTTGCCGGAAAATCCCTTTGCTTCTACCCGCTCTCCTCGTCATGGCCGGGCGAGGCGCCATAGCGGCGAGGGTTGGCCCGGCCATCTCGCTTAGGGATGCAGGGCATTGCCAACATAAGCGGGATCACCGGGACAAGCGCGGTGATGACGTGGGAGAGGCGCTTGCCTATTACGCTAGTGCAGCGCCGCCGCCTTGGCTTGCAGGCCGGCGATGAGCTCGGTCGAACCCTGCACGGCGACGCGCTGTTGGTAGAGCTTGAGGCCGTTGAGGCCGCCGAGCTCTACGCCGTTGCCGGCGCGGCCGGGGCCGCCGTGGTGGCATTGCGGCATGACGATGCCGTGCCCGCTATGAACCTCAGCGATCGCGGGGTCCACCACCAGCAGGCGGCCGTGAAAGGCCGCAAGCTCGTTCACCGTCCTAGTGAGGAAATCGCGATCGTCGCCGTACACCGAGGCCACGAGCGAGCCGCCGCCGCGTGCGATCAGGCGGAAGGCCTCGTCTTCGTCGCGGTAGGCGAGAATGCTGGCGGCAGGACCGAACACTTCCGTGTCATGCACGGCCTGCGCATGCGCCGAATTCTCGACCTTGAGCAGGGTCGGAGCGACGAAACACGATCTGGCCGGATCGACTCCATTCGGGGCCGGTGCGTCAGCTCCGCCGCACACGAAGGCGGCCTCCTTGGCGATGACGCGGATGGCTTGAAGGGTCGCCTGCTGCTGCGCGCGGGTGACGACCGGGCCCATGCGCACCTCCTCGCGCCGTGGATCGCCGACCACGACCTTGGCGAGGCGTGCGGCGAGCGCTTGCGTTGCCTGCTCGGCCCGTGCCGCCGGAACGAACACGCGGCGGATCGCGGTGCACTTCTGGCCGGCCTTCACGGTCATTTCCCGCACCACCTCCTTGACGAAGGCATCGAACGCCGGCGTACCGGGGGCTGTATCGGGCGCCAGCAGCGCCGCGTTGACGCTGTCGGCCTCGACGTTGACCATGACTCCTTGCGCGAGCACGTCGGGATGGCTGCGGATCCGCCATGCAGTCGCCGACGAGCCCGTGAAGGCAATCACGTCGTCCGCGGTCACATGACTGAGCAGGTCGCCGGCGCCGCCGCACAGCAGGCTGAGCGCGCCCTCGGGCAGGACGTGGGCCGCGACGACGTCGCGCACCATGGCGTGCGACAGGAGCGCGGTGGCGGAGGCCGGCTTGGCCACGGCCGGCACGCCGGCAAGGAGCGAGACCGCGGCCTTTTCCCACAAGCCCCAGCTCGGGAAATTGAACGCATTGATGTGGATCGCGGCGCCGCGGCGCGGGCTGAGCACATGGAGCGCCTGGTAGTTCTCCGCCTTGGTGAGTCGCATCGGCTTGTCGTCGACGAGCATGCGGGCGTCGCCAAGCGTGGCGCCCAGGCGCGCGTAATATTTCAGGGTGCCGATTCCGCCATCGATATCGATCGCCGCGTCGCTCTTCGTGTTGCCGGAATTGGCAACCGCGATCGCCTCGTAACGGGGGCGATTGGCGGCAAGCACGTCGGCAACCGTGCCAATGAGCTTGGCCCTCTCGGCAAAGCTCAAGCCTCGCAAGGCGGGCCCGCCGCGCTCACGCGCAAATCGCAGAGCCGCCTCGAAGTCGAGACCACGCGCGCTTGCGGTGGCGAGCACGTCGCCACGAACCGGATCGACGAGTTCCGTCTCCACGCCCGCGCCACGCAACCACCGGCCGCCAAAATAGCTTTCGAGCTGTTCGGGAGCAGACGGGCTCAATCGACACCTCACGCGTGGCGAAATATGAACTATATTGCAATCGACGTGCGGTGCAATGCCAGCACCGCGATGTCTAAGAAATGGCAGCATCGGTGGTTCTCGGAATGCAGTGATGACGGAAACACAAACGAATCTTCTTGCGCCTGGCCGCTTCATCGACAGCCATGCACCCGCCACCAGCGCGTTCGCGCGCGAACAGACTGCCGATGCCGGCAGCGAGCTCGATCGCGTGTTGCGCCTCTATCAGGCGGTGCGCGACGGGATCACCTATGACCCTTACGTCGACATGTCCGATCCGGCGAATTTTCGCGCCAGCGGCGTGCTCGCGGCCGGGCGCGGCTTCTGCATCGGCAAAGCCGCGCTGCTGGCTGCATGTTGCCGCAGTGTCGGGATTCCGGCGCGGGTCGGCTATGCCGACGTGCGCAACCATCTGACCTCCCCGCGGATGTACCAGCACATCAAGACCGACGTGTTCCTCTGGCATTCCTATGCAGACATCCAGGTCGGCGGACGCTGGGTGAAGGCGACGCCGGCGTTCGACCTCGCCCTGTGCCGCCGCGTTGGTCTCAACGCGCTGGAGTTCGACGGGCAATCCGATTCACTGTTCCAGCCCTTCGACCGGGCTGGCCGCCGTCATATGGAATATCTGCTCGATCGCGGGACGTTTGCCGACGTTCCGTTCGAGACCATTCAGGCGGATTTTCGCGTGGCCTATCCGAGCCTCATGAAGACGCGCGGGCTCGCCGGCGATTTCCGCGCCGAGGCGGTCGCAGCCGAGGACGAGCCGCAAGCGAGCGCAACCGATGCATAGCGAAACGGTGCGTCCGTTCGCCGTCATGGCGACGCTGCTGCTCCTTTTGGCTGCATTCGCGCTGGCCGGCGCCGCGGCGGCGCAGACCTATCCGGATCGTCCCATCAAGATCATCGTCCCGGTCGGCCCGGCCGGCAGTTACGACATCGTCGGCCGGCTAGTGGCCGATCAACTGGGCAAGCGACTCGGCCAGAACGTGTCGGTGGAGAACCGCCCGGGCGCGGGCACCGTGATCGGCACGCAAGCGGTCGCCGCCGCGCCGGCGGACGGCTACACGCTGCTGGTCGGTGGGCTGGCCAACATGATTTTCAACGCGGCGCTCTACAAGAAGCTGCCCTATGACCCGCTCAAGGATTTCGTGCCGATCGCGCTCGTATTCAACATCTCCTACACGTTGGTCGGTTCCAAGGATCTCCCCTATTCGACCGCGCGGGAGATCGTCGCGGCAGCGCGCCAGAACCCGGACCGTCTCAACATCGCGAATGTCGGCATCGGCAGCGGCCAGCATATCTTCGGTGCCGTCTTCCAGAAGCTGACCGGAACCAAGCTTCTGGAAGTGTCCTATCGCGGTTCGGCCGCGGCATTTCCCGATGTGCTGGCCGGGCGCGTCGATCTCTTCCTCGATTCGACGCCGGCCGTCTTGCCTTACGTCAAATCCGGCGAGGTCAAGGGCATCGCCGTGCTGGCACCGCAGCGCAATCCGCAGATGCCCGAGGTGCCCACCATGACCGAGGCCGGCGTGCCGGGATTGGAGATCGAATCCTGGATTGGACTGTTCGCTCCCGCCGGGACGCCACGTGCCGCGATCAGGCGCCTGCAGCAGGAGATCGCGCAGGCCCTGCCGGAGCTCAAGCCGCGTTTTGCGGCGAGCGGCGGCGAGTCGATGGATCTGCCGCCTGAAAAGGTCGATGCTTTCGTCAAGTCCGAGTACGACCGGTGGTTCAAGCTCGTCCGCGAAACGGGAATCACCCTGGATTAGAAACGATCCATTCATCTCACCTCGGCAGCGCCGCCGTGGCATCGCCGCGGATGATGATCTCGCCGTTCTGATTGGTGCAGGTGAATTCGCAGTCGACCAGGCCCTCGCCGGCACCCTCGCGTTTTGCCGTCACGCGCGCCGTGATGGTCAGCACGTCGTCCGGCCAGAACCGCGACGCGAAGCGGATGCGCAGCCGCCGCAGCGCCGCGTGGCCGAACCAATCGGTCAACAGCCGGGCGCAATAACCGCCTGCCAGCATGCCCATGCCGAACACCGTCTTGTTGCCGTTGGCGCGGGCATAGACCTCGTCGTGATGATTAGGGTTGAGATCGAGGGAGGCGCCGGCATAGCGGACGAAGTCCGTGCGCGTGAGCGGGCCACAGGTAAGCGGCGCCGGCGCATCGCCGACCTGGATCGTCTCGAAGCTCGGTGCTCTTACCATGAGAGTCCTCGAAATTTGTATCGGCCTTTATGTCTCGTCATGGCCGGGCGAGCCGCCACAGCGGCGAGGGTTGTCCCGGCCATCCCGCTTAGTGTGGCACCGCCTTGCCTTTTTAAGCGGGATGCGCGGATCAAGCCCGCGCATGGCGACTCAGAGGTTATGTTCGTTGCGTCAGTCGCTGATCCGTTGCCCGGTCTCCACCAGCGTGCGCCGCGCGACCTGCACCTTCTCGCCGCGCTGGTTGTGAAACACGGTCTCGATCACCGCGATGTGCAGCTTGCCGGCACGGCGGCTGTCCTTCTCGGTGACGCTGACGATCCGCTCCTGGCCGGTCAGCACGTCGCCGGCGACCACCGGGGCAAAATATTCGAACTCCTGCTCGCCATGCACGATATAGCTCCAGTCCTTCACCTTCAGGGCCTCGGCCGAGGTGCGCGGCTCCCAGAGAAAAGAGCGCAGGAAAGTGGGGGGCGCCACGACGTCGCCGCGTGTCGGGTCGCGATAGATCGGGTTGGGATCGCCGAACGCATCGGCGAACTCCTTGATCTTGCCGCGTTCCACCCGGAATTCGAACGGCGGAAAGGTTTGTCCCGCCACGCTCAGATCCATCACGCTGCTCCTCAATCGCTTGTCCGAAGGTCCAAAACTCGCTTTGCCTTGATCGAGCGCTCGTGATCGTAGAGCTCGCCGGGAGACACGAACTCCACGTCCGGCTTGAGCGATACGGCGTCGCGTACGCGTCGCGTCACCTGCTCGGCCAGCGGCGCGGCGTCACCGTCGTCGCTCTCGATGCGCACGACCAATTGGTCCATGGCGCCATCTTCGCGCCGGAACACGATCTGGAACTGGCCGATCCCTTCCACGGCGGACAGCGTATCGACCACCAGGTCGGTGTTGACCAGCATGCCGCGGCATTTGACCAGGTTTCCGGTGCGCCGTGGCGTCGTCAGCACGCGCTCGCCGGCGCGCCCGCAGATCGGGCAAGGGCTGCGCGACAGCGCGACGATGTCGCCGAGCAGGTAGCGCAGCAGGACCGTGCCGCGCCGGTGCAGATGCGTAATTGCGAGATGGCCGGTCTCGCCCTCCGGCAGCCGGGCTCCAGTCGCGGGATCGACGACTTCGAGGTAATAGAGGTCGGGGCCGAGATTCTGCGGCTGGGCGTCCTCCGCGCATTGGACCAATCCGCCCTGCATCTCGGTGAAGGCGTAGCGCGCGCGGATTTGCACCGAGCCTGCGCCCAGGCGGGCAAGCTGCCGGGCGATGTCGGCTCGCAACGCCGGCGGCACCGGCTCCCCCGACGTGATGACGAGCCGCACCTGGGAAAAATCGGCGCTGCGCTTCTGCCCTTCGTCGAGAAACCGGCGAATGAAGCTCGGCACGCCCCACAGCACCGTCGGCCGGAATGCCTGGACCTTATCGACGGCCTCGGCAACCGAGTTGCGGACCTTGAACTCGGAGTTCGCCGAGCCGGTGAGCCCATGCACCACCGGCAGACCCAAAATCATGGTGGAGCGGACGACGCTGAGAAACGCGCCGGTCGGAAAATCGGCAATGGGATAGAGGTTGGCGACGCGATCGCCGGGACTCACGCCTTCCGCCTGATTGCAGCGGCGCGCATGATCCCAGACCGCGTAGGCGTCGTGCGTCGTATTGTAGAATGGCGATGGCCGGCCCGCCGTCGTTCCCGTGGTGTAGGCGATGTCCCAGGTCACCCTTTCCTCGTTGGAAAAATCTGCCGGGAGATCATCGGCGCGCAGCCGGAATGCTTCCGGATCGGCGATGTAGTCGTCCTTGGTGGTCAGCGGCAGCTTGTCGAGATCGTCAAGGGTTCCAACATGGTCCGGCGCAATGTTCAGTGCATGAAAGCGCGCGCGGTAGAACGGATGCGCCGCCGCGACTGCGCGCAGCGTCCGCCTGAGCCGTTCTTCACGAATAAACTGCAGCTCCTGCACTGATCCGTCCCAATGCACGATGGACTGTGAAGTATTTGCCGTTCACTGCTTTGAAAGCAACGTCGCCGGCTGCAGCAACTGCGCGGCCCGCTGCCCGAGCACGCTGGCGCGGACACTTGGCGCAAGCCCAAGCGCGTCGACGCGCGCGACGCAGTCGAGATTGCCCATGTCGAACGGGTAATCGCTGCCGAGCAGCACATGATCCGCTCCCACCGCGTCGATGAGGAACTGCAGCGCGCGCGGCGAATGCACGATCGTGTCGTAATAGAGACGGCGGAGCGAGGCGTCCGGCGGTTCCCTGAGCTTCGCCTTCGGCTCGGCACGCACCTGCCAGGCGTGGACGAAGCGTCCCGCCTGATACGGCACGAAGCCGCCGCCATGGCACAGACAGAAGCTGATGTTGGGAAAGCGCTCCAGCACGCCGCCGAAGACGAGGGCTGCTCCCGCGATCGTGGTTTCGAACGGCAAGCCGACGAAGTTGCGCATGTAGTATGCCTTCAGCCGATCGCCCGGCATGATCTCCCCGTGCGGATGGATGAGAAAAAAGGCATGCAGCTCATTGGCGACGGCCCACACCGGTTCGAGCGCCGGATCGTCGAGATTTTTGCCGTTCACGTTCGAGCCGATCTGTGCGCCGCGCAAGCCCAGCGACGTCATCGCGCGCTTGAGCTCGTCGGCGGCGCGCGGCGGATCCTGCAGCGGCAACGTCGCCAGGCCCATGAAGCGGCCCGCGTGGCGGTTCACGATGGCCGCGATCTGATCGTTCTGCAGGGCCGCGCAGGCGCCGCCGAGCGCGGGCTCCTCGTCGTAGAAGAAGGTGTGAACCGTGGCGGCGACGAGCTGCATAGTGACGGCGTGCTGATCCATGTCGCGCAGCCTGAGATCGAGGTCGTAGACCTCCGGCGGCATCGGCCGTTGCACCACCTTGCCGGCAATCTCCATGATGGTGGCGCCGTTCTCGTGAACCAGCTTCGGCGCCACACGCGGCGATTCCTTGCCGAGGAGCCGGATCGTCTCCGCGGGCAACATATGGGCGTGTATGTCGATGCTGGTCGGAGAGCTCATTGGACGTTCGCAATCATCACTGATCCCAAGTACCGGCCTTCGACCGGCGTTCTGCCTCGTAGCATGATGCCGGCCGAAAGTGGCATAGTCATCCTGGGGACAAGTCCACAGCCATGAGGAAACGCATGTCCGTCGTTCAACGTGCCTGGTCGCTCGTCCGGTCGCGGGCGGTGGCAGCCGTTCTGGTTGCGGCGGGGAACGCTTTCATGCCGGGCGTCGCGCGGGCAGACTATCCGGAGCGTCCGATCACGTTGATCGTCTGCTTCCCGGCGGGCGGCGGCACCGACATCGCGGCGCGGCTGATCAACACCTCGCTCGGCGATGCGCTCGGCAAGCCGGTAATCATCGAGAACCGCGGCGGCGCCGGCGGCAATATCGGGACCGCCGCCGCCGCCCGCGCGCCGGCCGACGGCTATACGCTGCTGATGTGCTCGAGCGCGTTCGTGGTCAATCCGAGCCTCTACGCCAACGT
>JBJMSU010000091.1:0-3180 GCA_045801465.1 Xanthobacteraceae bacterium
CTCGACAAGTACGGCGGCCGGGTCGCCGCCGATGCGGCAACCACCCGCACCAAGGACGTATCGCAGGCCTTGTTGGCGCAAGGCTTGGCACGCCTTTATTCCGGCGGTCGCCGCCAGCGCTGGTGCAGCTGGTGAAACCGAATATGTCGCGCGTTCAGGCCGTCACCGGCGCCCAGCCAGGCCGTGGCGCAAAGGTGACCCACAGGCGACATATGTCGGAAAGGGGCAGAAAACCTGTTTGTCGCGCCGCCTTCCCCATGTTACCGATCTGGCAGGGTGTCAGGAGCGGGTCGAGGGATGTTGGCTCCAACGGAGACCAGGCGGCGCTTTCAGCTCGTGCTCATCAAGCCGTCGCACTACGACGATGACGGCTACGTCATCCAATGGCTGCGCTCGATCGTGCCGTCGAACTCGCTCGCCACCGTCTACACGCTGGCACTCGACGCCGCCGAGCGGCACGTGCTCGGCCCGCATGTCGAGATCGACATCACCGCGATGGACGAGACCAACACGCGGGTGCGCCCTGAGGACATCATCGGCCTGATCCGGCAGCATGACGGCTTCGGCATGGTCGGGATGGTCGGCGTTCAGTCGAACCAGTTCCCGCGCACGCTCGACATTGTCCGGCCGCTGCGCCAAGCCGGCGTTCCGGTGGTCATTGGCGGCTTCCATGTCTCGGGCTGCCTCGCCATGCTGCCCGAAATTCAGGCCGATCTGCAGGCGGCTCTCGACCTGGGGTGCTCGCTGTTCGCCGGCGAAGCCGAAGACGGACGCCTGGACGAGGTGCTGCAGGACGCCGCCTCCCGGACGCTCAAACCCATCTACAATCATCTCAACGACCTGCCGTCGATCGAATCGGCGCCGACGCCCTACCTGCCGGCCAAGACGGTTGCCCGCACCCTCAATCATCACGCCAGCTTCGATGCCGGACGCGGCTGTCCGTTTCAGTGCTCGTTCTGCACCATCATCAACGTGCAGGGCCGCAAGTCGCGGCGGCGCTCGCCCGACGACGTCGAGCGTCTGATCCGGCGGCACTATGCCGAAGGCGTGCGGCGCTTCTTCATCACCGACGACAATTTCGCCCGCAACAAGGACTGGGAAGCAATCTTCGACCGCATCATCGAGCTGCGCGAGCGCGACAAGATGGACGTGCGACTGGTCATCCAGGTGGACACGCTGTGCCACAAGCTTGCCAACTTCGTCGACAAGGCGGCGCGCGCCGGAGTGACGCGCGTGTTCATCGGGCTGGAGAACATCAATCCGGCGAACCTGCTCGCCGCCAAGAAGCGGCAGAACAAGATCACCGAGTACCGCAAGATGCTGCTCGCCTGGAAGAACGCGGGCGTCATTACCTTCGCCGGCTACATCCTCGGCTTCCCGGGCGATACGCCTGAGTCGATCCGCGAGGACATCGACATCATCAAGAAGGAGCTGCCGCTCGACATCCTCGAGTTCTTCTTCCTCACCCCGCTGCCGGGGTCCGAGGACCACAAGGTCCTATGGCAGAAGGGCGTGTGGATGGACGCCGACATGAACAAGTACGACCTCGAGCACGTGGTCGCCGATCACCCGCGCATGAGCCACGCCGCATGGGAGGAAGTCTATCGCCATGCCTGGGAGGCCTATTACACGCGCGAGCACATCAACACCATTATTCGCCGCGCCACGGCATCGAGCATGGGCGTGTCGCGCCTGCAGGCGGTGCTGTGGTTCTTTTCCTCGGTCCATATGGTGGAGAAGCTGCATCCCCTGCAGTGCGGCGTCGTCCGCCTCAAGTACCGCCACGACCGCCGCCCCGGCCTGCCGCTCGAGCCGATCTGGACGTTCTATCCCAAATACGTCTGCGAGCTCGTCGCCAAGCACGCGCGCGTGCTCAAGCATTGGTTCGATCTCGAACTGATGGTGTGGCGCGCGCGCCGTAACGCCGGCCCGGGCCAGTATGCCGATCGCGCGCTGACCCCGGTCGCCGACGACGAAACCGAGACGCTCGAGATGTTCACCCACAACGAGGCGGCACGCCACGAGGTCGCCCACATCCACAAGGTCGCGGCCCTCACCCACGGCGCCGCGACGGCGGCTTAAGGCGCACGGACGTGCCGCTGGCTCCATCCCTCCCCTGAACGGGGAGGGTGGCCGATGCCGGCGCAAGCCGGCGGAGGTCGGGTGGGGTTTGACCGCCTCTAATGCCGGCCTCAATTGCCGCGAGCACCAAGCACAGTTGGCGCGTTGCCCACCCGATCGGCCTGCGGCCGACCACCCTCCCCCTACGGGGGAGGGATGTCGCGGGTGCGCAGCCGAGCATCAATCAGCGGCTCTGACGGGGTGAGGCTGCAAGGGTTGACGGGGCGCGCCGGATCGGCGAGTTGAGCCCGAATTCATTGCGACGGGAGACATGGGTTGAGTGCAGAAACGCGCCTGGCGAACTTCAAGCAGGTGCTCGCCCATGCCCGCGAGCGCATCGGGCTCGACGTCGGTTTCGTGCTGTGGGACGGCTCGAGCGTGCCGGCCGATCTTAAACCTGGCGCGTTCGCCATCCGCATCGCCGACGAGGGTGCGGTCGCCGCGCTGGTGCGCCGGCCGCGTCTCGAGACACTCGCGCATCTGTGGGTCGCCCGCCGCGTCGAAGAGGTCAACGGCACCCTGTTCGATCTCGCCCATGTGCGCCGCACGAAGCGCACGCGCGACTTCCTCAGGAGCCTCGACAAGGGCCTGATCCTGCGCACTCTGCTGCCGTTCCTGTTCGTCTCGCGCGGCGGACCATGGCCGCTCGAGCAGCAGTCGCGCGATCGCGAGAACAAAGGCGATCCCGGCGAGAACAAGGAGAACATCGCCTATCACTACGACGTGTCGAACGCGTTCTATGCGCTCTGGCTCGACAAGGAGATGGTCTACACCTGCGCCTATTGCACGGATTGGAACAACGACATCGACCGCATGCAGCAGGACAAGCTGGAGATGATCTGCCGCAAGCTCAGGCTCAAGCCCGGCGAGCACATGCTCGACGTCGGCTGCGGCTGGGGCGCGGTATCGATCTACGCGGCACAGCACTACGGCGTGACCGCCTATGGCGCAACGCTCTCGGAGCAACAGGTTGCCTATGCCAACGAGAAGATCAAGCGGCTCGGCCTGCAGGACCGGGTAAAGATCGAGCTCAAGGATTATTCGCTGATCGAGGGGGAG
>JBJMSU010000110.1:0-15785 GCA_045801465.1 Xanthobacteraceae bacterium
GCGCGTCAACCGAATAGAACCCGGTATGCGGCGTCAGGATCACGTTGTCGCGGCCGAGCAGCGGAGAATCCTTTGCCGGCGGCTCGGTGGCGAGCACGTCGAGGGCCGCGCCGCCGACCTGCCCGGAGTCGAGCGCTTGCACCAAAGCTTGCTCGTCGATGAGTGGGCCGCGCGCGGTATTCACGATCAGCACGCCTTTTTTCATCTTGGCGAACGCATCGGCATTGACGAGGCCGTGCGTCTGCGGCGTGAGCGGCGCGTGCACCGAGATGAAATCGGATCTCTGCAGCAGCTCGTCCAAACTGACGTTCTCGACATCCAGCGACTTCAGGAGGTCCGGCCCCACGTAAGGATCGTGGGTGATGACGCGCAGGCCGAAGGCCTTGGCCTTCGGCACGAGCTTGCGCGGGATGTTGCCGAAGCCGAGGAGCCCGAGCACGCGCCCCTCCAGCCGGTAGATCGGGACCACGGCCGGCATCTCCCAGCGGCCCGCCTGCACCAGCTGGTTCGAGAGGGGGATTTTGCGCGCCAGCGCGAGCAGCAACGCCATCGCATGGTCGGAAACTTCCTGCAGACAGTAATCGGGCACGTAGGTGACGGTGATGCCCATCTCCCTGGCGGCCGGCACATCGATGGTGTCGACGCCGAGGCCGAAGCGTCCGATCGCCTTGCAGCGCTTGAGCTGACGTAAGAGCTCGCCGGGCAATTTCGCATAGGTGACCAGGACGGCGTCGGCGTCGCGGGCGACGGCCAGGATGTCGTCCACGGAAGCGCTCTTGGCCATGCGCAGCTCGGGATCGACGCGCTTGAGCGCGGCCTTCGCCGGATCGAGCGAGGGAAAGACGCTGTCGGTGACCGCGATCAAGGGGCGGGCCATCACTCAAGCTCCGGTCGATGCGGCGCGTTGTGCCAGCACCTGCGGGTTGATGCAATTCGGCGGCGGCCGGTTTTCCAGGATCGCCAGGATATTGTCGACCACGACATGCGCCATCTGTTCGCGGAGCTCGGCGACGGCGCTGCCGAGATGGGGAGCGAGCACCGCGTTGGGCAGCTTGAGCAGCGCCGGCTCGACCTTCGGCTCATGCTCGTAGACGTCGAGGCCGGCGCCGGCGATCTGGCCCTTGGCGAGCGCGCGGGCGAGCGCGGCTTCGTCGACGACCGGCCCACGCGCCGTGTTGATGAGATAGGCGGTCTTCTTCATCAGCCTGAGCTCGCGCGCGCCGATCTGATGGCGCGTCTCCGGCCGCAGCGGCGAATGCAACGAGACGAAATCGGATTCCGCCAGCAGCTCGTCGAGGGGCGCATAGGTGATGCCGGCCTCGCGCTCCTCGTCGTCCGGCTTGCGCCGCGGCCCCCAATAGAGCACCCGCATGGAAAATCCGTGCGCGCGCCGCGCCACCGCCTTGCCGATGCGTCCGCCGCCGCCGACGAGACCGAGCGTCTTGCCCCACACCCAGGAGCCGGCGAGGTGGTTCGACTGCGCGCCGGGATAGACGCGTTTGCGCACCAGGCGATCGCCTTCAACGATGCGGCGCGCTGCCGCCAGCATGAGGCCGAAGGCAATGTCGGCCGTGGCCTCCGCGACCATGGGCGGCACGACCGTCACCGCGATGCCGAATTCGGTTGCCGCCGCGACATCGATGTTGTCCGGCGTGATCGTCATGGAATTGACGGCCCGAAGCTTGGGATTGGCCGCCAGCACGGCACGGTCGATCTTGTCGTGCAGGCGGCTGAACAGGATGTTGCACGACCGCGCCGCGGCGATCAGCTCAGCTCTGCCGGGAATGCGGCTGGAGTCGGGATTGACCTTGACGGACGCGACACTCCGCAGCCGCTTGATCGCGCTCGAGGCGACCGGCTGGGTGATGAAAATGCGTGGCCGCATCAGCGTATCCAGCGCACGATGCCGGCGACCCCATCAACCGCCACCTGGGCGCCGTCGGGAATCCGGCTGGTGGCATCGAGCACGCCGAGCACCATGGGAATGCCGCGCTCGCGCGCGAGCGAGGCAAGATGCGAGGTGCTGCCGCCGAGCTCCGCCACCACGCCGCCGACGCGCGGCAGAATGTGGCTCAGCGCCGGTCCCGCCACCTTCGTCACCAGGATGTCGCCGGGCGCAACGCGCGTGAGCTCGCACTCGCAATTGACGATCACGGCGCGGCCGGCGCCCCAGCCGATGCCGGCCGGATGGCCGTTGAGGCCGGGATGCTGGAGCCAGATTTCGTCGGGCACGTGGATCGGCTGGACGTGCAGCGGCCGCGCCTGCAAGAGCTTGAAGCCCGCCTCGTCCAGCGCCCATTCGATCTCCACCGCGTGCCCAAGCACGTCCTCGGCCTTGCGCATCAGCCGGCCGAGCGTCACCGCCTGGGCGGCATCGAGACAGGGCTTGCTGACGAGGTCCTGCGGCACCGGTTCGGGCGCGGCCGTACGACCATGGCCGCAGGTGTCGCGGTGGTGCTTGCGCCCGGGCTGGATGTGGCGGAGGAATCCCTGCCGGCTGAGCGAGATGCGGTCCGGCACCACCTCGCCCTGGGCAATGGCGGAGCCGAGGCCCCAGGTGGCCGAGAGCAGCATCTGGCCCTCGGCGGTCTCGCTCAATCCTCCGCCCGAAGCTTTGGCCGCGACCAGCGGCTGTACGAGCACCGCCATGGCGGTGTCGGCGGGATTGAGCCCGTTATTGTCCATGTAGCGGCGCGCGTTGGTGGTCCACAGCGCCGCCCAGCAGGCGCGCACGGCGGTCAGCATATCGGCTTCATTGTCGAGGCCGAGGAAGCTTTCGAACTGGCCGGCGAAGTTGGCGCCGGCCCGATCCTCGACGAGAGCGGAGGAGCGCACCACGCCGAGCGCGCTGTCCTCTCGCTGCGCGCGCCAGGCGGTCAGCAGCGGCGCGAGAATCTCCGCTGCAATCGGTTGCTGATAAAGTCTGAGGCGAATCTCGACAGAGAGCCGCCGCGCCTCCGGGGGTGTCGCCGCGCCGAAACGGCTCAGCAGCGGTTCGAGTTCCAGCTCGGCGCACTGCCGCCGATAGGCGTCGGCGGTGAGGCAGAAGCCGCCAGGCGTCGGCAGGCTGGCGCGCGCGAGCGCCGCGAGGTTCGCGGCCTTCGGGCCGACGCGGTCGGCTTCGGTGGAGGCGGCCGCGCCGAGCGCGACGATGAATTCCTGCATCACGACCTACGACCGCCTCGCCCGCGCGATCGGGCGAGACGAAGCTCTTGCGTCACTTCACATGGTCGCCATAGCCGGGCAGCGGATCGACGACGGTGATCTGCTTCACCGGGAAGTTGGAGACGATCTCGATCGAGTCCTTGTGCACGATCAGCATCTCCTCGATACGCACGCCGTAGCGGAACTGCTTGCCGTGCTGGGTTTCCAGCGCGAAGGTCATCCCTTCCTTGATCTCCACCGGATGGTCGAGCGACCAGATGCGGGAGATGACCGGCTGATCGTATTGGGCAAGCCCGAGCCCGTGTCCCCACAGGTTGGCGGCCGCCTGGTCCTCGTCCTCGTAGCCCCAGGTCTCCATGGCGGACGGCCATTTCGACGCAATGTCGCGAGTGGTGGCGCCGACCTTCACGGCATCGATTGAATCGTACAGCCATTCGAGCGCGGTCGCGTAGGTGTCCTTCTGCTCCTGGCTGGGCTCCTTGCCGACGCAATAGGTGCGGTAATAGCAGGATTTGTAGCCGTTCCAGGTGAGTGCGGCGAGATCCATGAACACGATGTCGCCCGGCTGAATGATGCGGTCGGAGAAGTTGCGCCAGTTCGGCCATGTGTTGGGGCCGGACGACACGATGACGTCCTCGACGTCCTCCATGCCGGCGAAGGAATAGAGATATTCCATCAGGTGCGCGGTCACCTGGTTCTCGGTGATGCCGGGTCGCAGGAACTTCATGCATTCCCAGTGGGTGGCGTCGCCGATCGCGCCGACGATGCGCATGCATTCCTGCTCGTCGACGTTCTTGACCGCGCGCGCTTCCATCATCGGGGTCATGCCGTCGACCCAGGTGATGTTCTTGTCGCGGAAGATCTGGATCATGTTGATGTCGATGAAATCGACGCCGAGCTTCTGGCCCCACACGCCGTGCCGCTTCATCTCCTCGATCACGGCGTTGGTGAACTTGGTCACCTGCTGGGTCGACGCGGGGCCGGCGGCACCTTTGATCCAGGCGAAGGAGTGGCGGATGTTCTCCCTCGGCAGCCACGGCGAATGGCGCTCGACCTGGAAGCCGAGATCGCCCTGCTCGAACAGGATCGGCTGGCCGTCGCCGCACAGCATCGCATAGCGCAACCCGGGCTTGAGCCGGTTCCAGCCGGGCGTGAGCGTTCCGGTGACGTAGCGGACGTTTTCGTCATACATGCAGAGCAGGGCGCCGAGGCCGTGCTTCTTCATCATCTCGCGCGCGCGTTCGGTGCGGTAGGTGCGCAGGCGGTCCCAATTGACGCGCTGCTGCCAATCCATTCCGACGGTGCCGAAATTCGCTCCCATAGGACGCCTCCCAATCGTTTGGTTCTTGAACGCGAACGTGACCTTAGAAAATTCTAGACGTCTGGCGCCCACAGCAGAAATAATATATTCTGCGTTGAAGCATAAGGTTTTTTAATGCCGGGAATTGCCCTCCGTCAGATTCGCGCCGTCATTGCGGTATGTGAAGAAGGCTCGTTCACGCGCGCCGCCGCGCGCGAGCACGCGACGCAGTCCGGCATCTCGCAACATGTGGCGGCGGTCGAGCGCACGCTCGGCGTCAAGCTGTTCGATCGCTCGACCGCGGGCGTGATGCCGACGCCCGCCGGGTTGCGGTACTACCGCCGCTGCGTCGAAGCCGTCGGCATGCTGGAGAGGGCCAACGAGGAGGCGAGGGCGCTCGCCGGCGCGGTCACCGGCGATCTGCGCATCGGGCTGATGCCGACCTTCACCCGCGCCATGCTGGCGCCGACGCTCGAGCATTTCGTGCCGCGCTATCCCGATGTGCGGCTGCACATCTTCGAAGGCTACAGCGGCCTGCTCACCGAGATGGTGCGCTCCGACGAGATCGACTTCGCCATCGTGCCGGCGTTCGAGGGACAGGTCGGACTGAAATCGCGGCTGATCGTGCGCGACCGCGAGATGCTGATCTCCGGCCGCAAGCGCTCCCTCAAGCCGCTCGCGCCGGTGCGGCTCGCCGAAATCGCCCCGCTGAAGATCGTCATGCCGGGGCCGCACAACATCCGCCGCCGCAACCTCGAGACCTATTTCCAGACGCACGGCGTGGAGATCGCCGCCATGCTGGAGATGGATGCCATGATCGGCACGCTCGAATTCGTCGCGCGCTCCGATTGGGTGACGGTGCTGCCCAGCCTCATCTCCGTCAACGACATCGCCAAGGGCGACCTTGTCGTGAGCCCGATCACCGATCCGCCCCTGCATATCGAGTGCATCGTGATCCAGCCGGCGCGGCGCACGCTGACGACCCAGGCGCGGCTCTTCCTCGAGCGCTTCGAGGCGGAGGCGGCGCGCATCCACGAGATCTGGGACGAGGCGCTCGCGGCGCCGAGGATCGAACGCGCCGCCAAGGCGCGCGCCTGACGCGCGCACGAATAGCGGTCACACCGATGCCGGTGCCCCCGGCTGCTTGAGCGGATGGGCGCGGGCAAAGGCGTCGATCTTCTCGCAAGCTGCGACGATGCGGCTTGCGGTCGGATATGGCGCCATGTCGACCTGGTAGAACTTCGCCCCGGCCGCCTGGCTCGCCAGGCAGATATCGGCAATGCTGACCGCCTCGCCATGGCAATAGGTGCCGGTCTCGTTGCTGTTGAGATGCGTCTCCAGCGCGCCCAGCGCCTGCACGATCCAGTGGCGGCACCATGCGGTGCGGATTGGCTCGTCGAGCTTGAGCTCATGCTCGAGATATTCGCGCACCCGCGGCACCAGCAGCGGATGCGAGTCGCAGGCGACGATCTGCGCCAGGCCGCGCACGCGCGCCCGCCCGCGCGGATCGGACGGCAACAGCCGCGGATGCGGATGCACCTCATCGAGATACTCGATGATGGCGAGCGACTCGAAGAGGGCAGGGCCCTCGCCGTCGACCAGGGCGGGAATCGCCATCATGGGATTGACGGCGCGGAACGCAGGGTTGCGTTGCTCGCCCTTCATCAGGTTGACGTCGATGACCTCGTCCGGCGCGATGCCTTTGAGGTTCATGGCGATGCGCACGCGGTAGGTTGCGAGCGAGCGCCAGAATGAGAACAGCTTCATCGATGTTGACTCCCCGTCACGCTTTGGTACCGCCCGGATCGGCCTTGAGGCCGGCCGCCTCGATGCCGGCAATGGCGCAGGCTTCGTCCTTGTCCGAAGTGTCGCCGGAAATGCCGGTCGCACCGATGATGTCCCCGCCGGCGTCGCGGATGAGCACGCCGCCCGGATTGGGAACGAGCCTGCCGCCGCTGGCGGCGGCGAGCGCAGTGAAGAATTGCGGCGTGTTGGCGGCGCGTTCGAACAGGGTGCGCGAGCCGAAGCCCATGCCGAGCGCCCCCCAGGCTTTGCCGAAGGCGATGTCGAAGCGCAGGATGCCCGACTTGTCCTCGCGCTTGAAGGCGACGAGGTGGCCGCCGGCATCGAGGACCGCGACCGTGAGCGGGGCGCAGTTGGTGTCGCGACCCTTCCTGAGCGCGACGTCGACGATGGTGCTGGCCTGCGCGAGGGTCAAAACAGACATGACAGCTCCGATGTGGGTTAGTTCATCCGATCCTTGATCTTGGCGAGCGCGGCGCGGGCGCAGTCGTCGTCGAAATTGCCGCCCGGCGCGCCGCCCACCCCGATCCCGCCGATCGGCTCGCTGCCCGCCATGATGGTCACGCCGCCGGGCGTGAAGGTGACGTTGGGCAGATTGCCGAGCGAAGCGGTGGTGCTCGGGTTCTTGCTGACGCGCTCGAAAATCGCCTTGGTGGAATCCTCTTTCCGCACCGGCGCCAGCGAAGCGGCCGTATAGGCCTTGGCGAAGGCGCTATCGAGCGTGTGCACCGGCGCACCGTCGCCGCGCAGAATGGCCTGCCGCACTCCGTCGATGGTGACGATCACGGCCGTCACGGCATAACCGTTCTTGGCGCAGGCGGCGACCGCTTCGGCCACGGCTTCGTTCGCCAGCGACGCCGAAAGCCGTTTGAGCGCGACGAGCCCCTCGCCGGCGGATGCCGGCATCGCGGGGCCGGCAACGAACGCCAGTGCGCATGCAATTGCGGGGAAAATGGGCGGCAGGCGGATCATGCGGTGTCCCTCGTGGCATGCGTTTGGCGCGCACGATAGGCGAACCGCGAGGGGCAAAAAAGGGGCTTCATTGCCTCCTCGCATCGGGCAATAGTCGGCCTGCCAAGTGGTACTGAGTTTTTTCAGCGGAGGATTTCGAGAATGGCGGGCAAGCGAAAGGGCGCGGTCGGCGTGATCGGCCTCGGCATCATGGGCGGCGCTTACGCAATCAACCTGACCGCCGCCGGCTGGCGCGTGGTCGGATTCGATATCGATCCCGCCCGCCGCAAGCAGGCCGCCCGCCGTGGCGTGGAAATCGTGAAAGACGCACAGGCCGTGGCCCGCGAGGTGCCGATCATCATCACGGCGCTTCCGGCGCCCGCCGCGCTCGAAGCGACCGTCGACGCGATCATCACGACAGGCGCGCCGCGGCGCACCCTCATCGAGGCCGGCACCTTCACGCTCGAAGACAAGATGAAGGCCGCCGAGATGCTGCACGCCGCCGGCCATATCGCGCTCGATTGCCCGGTCAGCGGCACCGGCGCGCAGGCGCAGACCAAAGACCTCGTGATCTACGCCAGCGGCGATAGCAAAACCATTTCCAAGCTGCGCCCGCTGTTCGCCGACTTTTCCCGCGCCGTCTACGACCTCGGCGCCTACGGCAACGGCAGCCGCATGAAGTACGTGGCCAATCTTCTCGTCGCCATCCATAACGTGGCGAGCGCGGAAGCCATGGTGCTGGGCATGAAGGCCGGGCTCGATCCCAAGACCATCCATGATCTCGTCGCCGCCGGCGCCGGCACGTCGCGGGTGTTCGAGCTGCGCGCCCCCATGATGGTGCGCAACCGCTATGACGAGGCGACCATGAAGGTGTCGACGTGGCAGAAGGACATGGCAGTGATCGGCGAGTATGCGGCGAGCGCCGGGTGCCCGACCCCGCTGTTCAGCGCGACGCTGCCGATCTACGCCGCCGCCATGTCGAACGGGCATGCGGCGCACGACACCGCAGCGGTTTGCGCGGTGCTCGAGGGGATGGCCGGCATCGATCGCCGGACGGCTAGCGGGCGATCCGCTGCACGAGCTCGGAGAGGCCGACGGCGCGCACGGCCCACCTGAGGGAATTCCGCAGCGGCCGGGGAAGAAACGAGAACGCCGGCATGAGCCCGGCGCGCCGGGTCTTCGCCAGGGCGGCCGCGGCGTCGTAGCTCACCCGGTGCACGGTCACGACCCGACGGGTGGTGTCGAGGATCAGAAAGCTCGCACGACGATCGGCCGTGCGCGGCTGCCCGACCGAGCCGGGATTGATCAGGTAGTAAGCATCGGCACGCAGGGGCACCTGATCGCCGCTGCATTGCCGGATCACGCCATCCTCGAATTCGAAAATTCCCAGCCGGTGCGTGTGGCCGAAGGCGCAGATGCGTGCTCGCGAAGGGTGATGGGCGAGTGCTGCAAAGCTTTGCCGCCTGAGCTCGTCGGTTTCCAGCCGGACGCTCTCGCAGCCCGTTTCCGGATGCAGCGCGCCGTGCACCGCGACGAGGTGATCCGCCACGGTGGCCGTGAGCGGCAGCCGGCGGAGATAGTCGAGGTCGCCCGTATCGAGCCGGGCGCGCGTCCAGGCGACGGCGCGCGCGGCGGTGTGGCTGAAGCCGTCGGTCGTGATCTGGCCGGTGACGGCACGATCGTGGTTGCCGGCAATGCAGATGGCCTCGAGCTGCCGGACGACGGCGATGCATTCGGCCGGATCTGTGTTGTAGCCGACAATGTCGCCGAGACACACGATGCGATCGACCGCATGCGCCGAGATCTCGGCTGACACCGCGCGCAGCGCTTCCAGGTTGGCGTGAATGTCGGAGACGATCGCGAGCTTCATCCGGCCTGCTTGGAGAGCTGAAAACGTGCGGCGGCGCCGACCGCATGGCGCTGAGGCAAGCAGCGCGACAGCACGCCGCCGAGGAGCGGCATGGGGTCGTCCCAGGCGATGGCCGACTTGGCCTCGCAACGCAGCATCCATGCGATCCAGCGCCACAGCGGCACGCCGGCCTCGCGTGCGGCGGACAGGTCCTTCCACGGGCTGCACCAGCGCGCTCCCGCGCGCGCCGGGGCTGCCGTTGGCCGGGGACGTCCCAACAGGTCGGCGTAGATGAGCGCCGGCATGTTCAAGCCGGCGACCGCCCCCAAATGATGCCAAAGGTTGAACCGCGGGTTGATCTCGAGGAGGTGCAGGCGGCCGTCGGGACCGCGCTTGAAGTCGAATTTGGCGACGCCGGTGAGCTTCAGCTTTTCCATCGCCGCCCGACCTTGGGCGCGAACGTCCGCCGCATCGGAAATTTCCAGCGCGGTGCTGTGGCCGCAGGTCTCCGGATGGGTGCGGATCTTTCGCCCGGTGAACTCGGCCGCAATGCTGCCGGCCGCGTCGACGTAGACATGGTAACTTTCGATGCGGCTTTCCGGGCCCGGCACCCATTCCTGCGCCAGCACCTCGCTACCCAGCGCCACCAGGGCCGGCCACAGCTCTTGCAGCGCCGCCGGCGTCGCGACCTCGAGCGCCTTGTGGGATTTGGCAACGACGTCCCACGCTGGCGTGCGCATGAGCGGCTTGACGACGATGGGAAAACGCAGGCCGAGCTCTGCCGGCACTTCGCCCGCCGGATCGAGCGTGCGCGTCGCCGGCACCGGTAAACCGAGCTGCTGTGCCAGCACGCAAAACCGGGACTTGTCCACCAGATCCTCGACCAGTTCGCGGCCGGCGATCACGAAACGGAAGGCTTCAGCCAGCCGTTCGCGGTGGCGCGAGACGAGCAGAAGTTGCGCGTCCTCCTCGTAGAAGAGGACCGGCCGTTGCGGCTCGCCGGCCCCAAAGCGGACGAGGGTCTCCACCAGCTCCTGATCCCCGGCGGAAAAGTCATGCCGGCAAAGGGTTGCCTCAGTGAAACGCGAATAAAGCGAGGGAGCGCCCGGCCGCGCCACCACGGCGCAGCGGATCCCCGCGAGCCCGAGCGGCCGCACCATGTCCATGCTGCCGAGCACGCAGGCGAGAGGCATGTGCATGTGCGCTCTACGCCTCACCGGCCGTGCGCGGAACATCATGAAGGCCTCGCATCCGACCGTTGAGGGCCGCTGCCGTAATGCCTGCTCGCTCCAATGTCGGCCGTATGCGGCCGAAACAGAGGTTCAACGTGCCGGCACCATGCGCCGCAGGCGCCGCTACTTCCAGTTTCTTCGCCGATTAACCTAAATCGCTCGCGCTGAGGAAATCTCGCGGCCAAAGATCAGGCGTCGTCGTGACCGAGCCGCATTGACTTATCAGGAAAATTGATGCGGCTCCTCAGGTCATATTATTTCTGGTCCTGGATGCGGTGGCGATAGGGTAATAAAGAACAGCAGAACCGAAGGCTCGGTGCGACGGGAATACGCGTGGAGCGCGGCGCCAGGACGTGCAATGCACGGGGCCGGGCTTGCAGGGAACACGCATTTCGTCTGTGGTGTTGAATGGGGCGGGATCCGAGAGGTCTTGCGAGCATTCGATCGCGACATTCGTGAGCTGCCTTGCGGCCTCGATCATCCAAAGGGAGGAAGAAATCGATGAGCATCAAACGCAGAACAGTGTTGAAGGGGTTGGCGGCGACCGGGGTCGCGGTCGTCTACGCGCCGGCGGTGTTGCGGGCGCAGGGCGCACCGTTCAAGATCGGCCTGCTCACGGTCAAGACCGGGCCGCTCGCCCAGGGCGGCATCCAGATGGAGCAGGGCATCGCCACCTTGCTCAAGGAGAAGAGCAATACGCTGTCCGGTCGCAAGATCGACTTCATCTCCGCCGACACCGGCGGCAATCCGGCCGGCGCCAAGACCAAGGCGCAGGAGCTGATCGAGCGCGACAAGGTCAACGTCATCCTTGGTCCACTCGCCGCCTTCGAGCTGTTGGCCATCACCGACTACGTCCGCGACAACCAGACGCCGCTCATCAGCCTTGCGGCCGCGGAGGACGTCACCCAACGCAAAGCCAATCCGTTCGTCATCCGGCCTTCGGCGACCTCCGCGCAGTGCTGTCACGTCATGGGCGACTATGCGGCCAAGGACCTCAAGTACAAGCGCGCGGCGACGATCTCGGAGGACTTCGCGTTCGGCTACGAGCAGATGTCCGGCTTCCAGCGCGTGTTCGAGGACGACGGCGGCAAGGTGGTGAAGAAGCTGTGGCCGCCGCTGGTGACGCCCGATTACACCCCCTACATCGCCCAGATCGGCAACGTCGACTGCGTGTTCAACGGGTTCGCCGGATCGAATCCGGTGAAGTTCATGCGCGCCTATGCGGACCTCGGCCTCAAGAGCCGCATCCCGCTGCTCGCCGGCTGGACCGCGATGGACGATGCCCTGCTGCGCAGCCTGGGTGACGAGGCCGTCGGCGTCGTCTCCGCCGCCTGGTATTCGGCCGATTTCGACACGCCGAGCAACAAGCGCTTCGTGGCCGATATGCAGAAGGAGTTCGGCGTGCTTCCCGGCGGCTACTCGGCCGGCATGTACATCGCCGGCCAGTGCGTCGAGGCCGGGATTCAGAAGGCGGCCGGGCAGGCCGACGACCGCAAGGTGCTTGCCGAGGCCTTGCACCAGATCACGCTCAGCGACACGCCGCGCGGACCGGTCAAGTTCGACCAGTACGGCAACATCGTTGGCGACGTCTTCATCCGCAAGTGCGAGCGCAAGGGCAAGGACCTCGTCAACACGGTGGTCAAGAAATATCCCGCCGTCAGCCAGTTCTGGACCTATAACGAGAAGGAGTTCCTGGCGAATCCCGTCTATGCCCGCGATTATCCCCCGGCCAAGAATCTCGAATAGCGCAAATACCAGTGCGCCCAATATTCCTCCCCCATGGCGGGGAGGAATATTGGCAAGCAATCTCCGCCAATTCGACTACAAGAATGTGGCAGGCAGGTTGGCGCTCTGCGGGGCCGGAGACGCTTTTCTCGATGATGACGCAGATTACCTCGCTGCAGGCGACCATCCTGGCGGTGAACAGTATTGCGCTCGGCGGTTTGCTGTTCCTGCTGTCCGCCGGTTTTTCGCTCATCTTCGGCTTGATGCGAATTCCCAACTTGATGCACGGCTCGTTCTTCATGCTCGGCGCCTATTTCGGCGTCACTTTCCTCAATAATGGGCTCAATTTCTGGCTGGCGGCGCTGCTGAGCGGTCTCGCCATGGCGGCGATCGGCGGCGTAATCGAACGCTTCCTGCTGCGCCGCCTGGAAGGGCAAATTCTGCCGCAGGTTCTGCTGACGTTGGGCTTTGCGTTCATCATCGGCGATATTTGCCTCATGGTGTGGACGGGAGATCCGTGGCAGCCGGCCACGCCGCCCCACCTGCAGGGTGCCGTGCAAGCGTTCGGAATGTTCTTTCCGCTATTCCGGCTCGTCATCCTCGGCGTCGCCATCGTGGTGGCGATCGCGCTGTGGCTGATGGTCGACTGGACGCGCTTGGGGGCGATGATCCGCGCCGGCGTCGATGACCCGCCCATCGCCCGCGTGGTCGGCATCAAGGTCTCGCAGCTCTTCACGCTGATCTTCTGCCTCGGCGCGGCCCTCGCCGCCTTCGCCGGCGTCATGGGGGCGCCGTATCTCTCGGTCTATCCGGGGCTCGATTTCGAGATGCTGCCGCTTGCGCTGATCGTGGTGATCCTGGGCGGAACCGGCAGCCTGCTCGGCGCGCTGGTGGGAAGCTTCCTGATCGGCTTCCTCTACAACTTCGGCCAGGCGATGTTTCCCGACCTCGCCTACGTCATCCTGTTCCTGCCGATGCTGCTGGTGCTGGTGCTCCGGCCGCAAGGCCTGTTCGGCAGGGTGGTGGCATGACGTCGGCGCATCTCCGTTACGGCGCGATTGCGGTCGCTCTCGTTCTCCTCGTCTCGCTTCCGGTTTGGGTCGGCAACCCGTACTACATCAACATCGCCAGCCAGATTCTCCTGTTTGCGGTGTTCGCGCTGGCGCTCAACGTCCTGGTCGGTTACGGCGGCCTGGTCTCCCTCGGCCATGCCGGATTGTTCGCGATCGCCGGCTATGCCGGCGCCCTCATGCTGCAGGCCGGCCATGGCCATCTCGCCGCCGACCTCATGGCTCTCCTGGTGACCCTTCTCGCCTCGGCCGTTTTCGCCGTGCTGGCGCTGCGATCGACCGGCATCGGGTTCCTGATGATCACGCTGGCGCTCGGGCAGATCGTATGGGGCATCGCCTATCGCTGGGCGAGCCTCACCAACGGCGACAACGGCGTCAACGTCACGACCCGGCCGGCGCCATTCGGCATAAATCTGGCCAATGCGGACGCCTTCTATTTCGCAACCCTCGTGGTGTTCCTGCTCGCGCTCGCCACGATGGTGCTGTTCGTTCGCTCCCCCTTCGGCGCGAGCCTGCGCGGCACGCGTGATCAGGCGCGCCGCATGAATGCGCTCGGCTACAATGTCTGGCTGATCCGCTTCCTCGCCTTCCTGTTCTCCGGCTTCTGGTCGGGCGTCGCCGGGTTGCTGTTCATCTACTACAACCAGTTCATCAGCCCGCAGGTGGCGGCGCTCACCGCCTCCGCCGAGGTCCTGCTGATGGTGATCTCCGGCGGGACTGCGACGTTGCTCGGTCCGATTGTCGGCGCCGTTCTCGTCGTCATCATGAAGAACGTGGTCAGCGCCTATATCGTGCGCTGGAACCTGGTGCTGGGCGTGATCTTCGTCATCATCATCACCTTCATGCCGGAAGGGCTGGTGCCGGGCTCGGTGCGCTTATGGCGGATGGGATGGGCCGCGTTGCGCACCCACCCAAGCGTGCCGGGTCTGCGCATCGAGGGAGACCGGACGTCATGACCGCGCTCGCCGTCCAGGGTCTCTTGAAGTCGTTCGGCGGCCTGCGCGTCACCGCCAATGTCAATCTCATGGTCGAACCCGGCGAACGGCGCCTGATCATCGGCCCGAATGGCGCCGGTAAGACCACGTTGTTCAATCTCATCACTGGAGAGATTGCGCCGGACAGCGGATCGATTCTTTTGTTCGACCGCAACATCACGCGCACTCCGAGCCACCGCCGCGCCCATCTCGGCATGGCGCGCACCTACCAGATCATCACGCTCTTCCCCCAGGACACGATCCTGCGCAACGTCACGCTGGCGCTGCTCGGCCTCTCGCGCCTGCGCTGGAATCCATTCATCGATGTCGACCAGCAGCACGATCTCATCAGCCAGGCGCGCGAGGCGCTGGTGCGCGTCGGCCTCGACCATATCGCCCATCGTCCGCTTTCCGAGACGTCGTACGGCGAGCGGCGGCGGGTGGAGATCGCCATGGCGTTGGCGCAGAGCCCGAGGATCCTGCTGCTGGACGAGCCGTTCGCCGGTCTCTCCATCGATGAACGGCGCGACGTGCGCGAGCTGCTGCAGAAGATCCCGCGCGACGTCACCATCGTCATGATCGAGCACAACATGGACGTGGCGCTGGACTTCGCTGAGCGCATCACGCTGTTGCATTTCGGCGAGGTCATCGTCGAGGGCACGCGCGCCGAAGTGGTCACCGACCCGCGGACCAGAGAGGTCTATCTTGGCCACTAGCGCGCTCAGCCTTAGCGATATCGACGCCTTCTACGGCGACAGCCATGTCCTGCAGAAGGTCTCCTTCGCGCTCGGCGAGGGGCGTCTGCTCGGCCTGCTCGGCCGCAACGGCGCCGGCAAGACCACTTGCATGAACGTGACGGTCGGCCTGTTGCCGCCGCGTTCCGGCGAAGTCGTCGTGTTCGGCACGCCGGCGACCGGATTGCCGCCGGAGCTGATCGCCGCCCGCGGCGTTGCGCTGGTGCCGCAGGGACGCCGCATCTTCAAGAGTCTCACGGTGCGCGAGAACCTGATCGTGGCGGCGCGCCGCCCCGATCCGGGCAGCCGGCATGCGCCATGGACCACGGATACCGTGTTCGGCATGTTCCCGCGGCTGTCCGAGCGCAAGAGCCAGCTTGCAGCCTATCTCTCCGGGGGCGAGCAGCAGATGCTGGCGATCGGCCGCGCCCTGATGGCCAATCCGCGCGTGCTGCTCATGGACGAGCCGTCGGAAGGGCTCGCCCCGCAGATCGTCGCCGAGGTCATGGCCACGATCCGCAAGCTCAAGGAAAGTGGCCTCTCGATCGTGCTGGTCGAGCAGAACCCCAAGCTCGTCTTCGACATCGCCGACGACATCGTCATCCTCAACAGCGGCCGCGTCGCCGTCGTGTCGACGGCGGCGGAGCTCACGCGCGACGGCGTCGACCTGCGCCAGCATCTCGGCGTGTTCTGATGATACTCAGCTTGTCATTGCCGGGCTTGTCCCGGCAATCTCGATCACTTGCGCACGGCCGTGCCAGGCTAAGCGGGATCACCGGGTCACGGCGCTTTTGCGCCGGCCCGGTGATGACGACGAGGCAATCACCCGGACTGACAAGGCACGCATCCCGTGAGGAGTCCCATGATGGATGAACGCAGCACCAGCGACAGCCGCACCCTCGAGGAGCGCCTGCGTGCGGTCGAGGACCGGCTGGAGATCCTCAATCTCATTGCCAGCCATCCGCCCAGCGCCGATACCGGC
>JBJMSU010000113.1:0-6398 GCA_045801465.1 Xanthobacteraceae bacterium
TTGGTGGCATCCAGCCCCATCTTGGCACCGACACCATTGCGCGTCGACGGATCGAGCTTGGAGCCCTGGCTCTCCGTCACGATGACGAGGTCGCGGTCGGCCTGGAAGCGCGTGGCCACCGCCCATTCGACCTCGCCGGGCTTGTGAATGTCCACGTCCTCGTCGACGACGATCACCTGCTTCACGTCGTAATGGCCGGCGAAGGCGCCCAGCATGACGTTCTTGGCTTCCCCTTCCTGCCGCTTCGCGATCTGGACATACAGGTGATAGCGGCAGACGCCTCCGGGCGAGAGGTGCACGTCGCGCACGTTGGGGAAACTGCGGCGCAAGTGGGCGAGCAGCGTCGCCTCGCGCGGAATGGCGCCCAACAACAGGTGCTCCAGCCCGCCGCCGACGATCGTGTGAAAGATCGCCTCGCGGCGCTGCGTCACGACGTCAATTTCGATGACATGGCGGTTGCCGCGCTCGCCGTAATATTGCGGGAACTCGCCGAACGGCCCCTCCTCGGCGCGCACGTCGGGCAACAGCCTTCCCTCCAGCACGAGCTCGGCTTGCGCCGGGACGCGCACATCGCTGGTGAGACATTTGACCACGGGAAGCGGCTGCCCGTGCAGCGCGCCGGCGATCTCGAGCTCGTCGCAATCGAGCGGCGCGATCGCCTGCGAGGCGAGCAACGTGAGCGGATCGATTCCGATCACGATCGCGACCGGAAGCGGCCTGCCGGCCTGCTCGGCCATGTCAAAAAACATATGCGTGTGGCGCGGCAGGAGCAGAACGCCCAGTCGATTGGCGCCGCTCAATTGGCAGCGGTGGATCGAGACGTTCTGCACGTCGGTGCGGGGGTTGCGGGCGATCAGTAATCCGGCCGTGATATAGGGGCCGCTGTCATGCTCGTTGTGCGTCGGCAGAGGCAGCAGTTCGGCCAAATCCACGTTTCTGTGCACCACCTCCTGCACCGGCGCGGCACCGACCTCCTGCGACGGGACAGGATGAAGCGCCGCGTCTTCGAAGCGCGCCAGCACCTCGTGCGGTTCGACGCCCATTGCCTCCGCCATCCAGGCGCGATTCGAGACCAGCCCGGAGACGACCGGCACGCGATGACCGCCGGGCTGCGGAAACAGCGTGGCGCGGCTTCCGTCCAGCCGCTTGGCGATGGCCGCAAGCTCGAAACGCAGCGCGACACCGGGGCGGATCACTGCCAGCCGTTCCCGCAGCGCCAGATGGTCGAGCCAGTCGCGCAGGCTGCGGACCGGCTGCTGCCGGTTATGGCCGGCTGGCGTCGGCCCGCCCGCCAATGTCTCCGGGTCGGATGGACGGGCACGCGCGTCGGAGATGGCCACCGGACTTGATCCTTTCTCGCCGAATATTCCTCCCACGATACTCGATGCCGCGCCCGATCAGAAGCGGCGGTTGCGGATCGCAGGTGCAGGTTGCGCCGACAATGCTGTTGCGCGATGCGATAATTGCGCAACAATGAAGGCCGACATGAACGAAACCTCGGCGAGTTGGGTAGGCCGATCGATCGAACGGGTCGAGGACGCCGCCCTGTTGAGCGGACACGGGCGCTTCATCGACGATCTCGGCGTGCGGCCGGGAACGTTGCACGCCGCCATCCTGCGCTCGCCGCACGCACACGCCCATATCCGTTCGCTCGATGTCGACGCCGCGCGCCGCGCACCCGGCGTTGCCGCGGTGGTCACCGGCGCCGAGGTCACCGCGCTCGCGACCAGCCTGGCCGTCGGCGTAAGGGCGCCGATCCAGTGCTGGCCGATCGCCGTCGATCGGGTGCGCTATATGGGCGAGCCTGTGGCCGTGGTCGTCGCGCAGGACCGCTACCTGGCGGAGGATGCGCTCGACCTGATCGATGTCGAATATGAAGCCCTGCCCGCCGTCGTCGATCCGCTGGCGGCGCTCGAGCCGAGTGCGCCGGTCCTGCACGAGGGTCTCGGCGGGAACCTCGCCAGCGATCGCTCGTTCCGCTACGGCGATCCCGATCACGCCTTCGCGCAAAGTCCGCGCCGCGTCTCGATCTCGGTGCACTATCCCCGCAACTCCTGCACGCCGATCGAGACCTACGGCGTGGTTGCCGAGTACGATGCCGGCGCTGACGCCTATGACGTTCTCGCCAATTTCCAGGGCCCCTTCAGCATGCATCCGGTCATGGCGCGGGCGCTGAAAGTGCCCGGCAACCGCTTCCGGCTGCGCACGCCGCGGGATTCCGGCGGCAGCTTCGGTATCAAGCAGGGCATCTTTCCCTATATCGTGCTGATGGCGGTCGCGGCCCGCGTGGCCGGCCGCCCGGTGAAATGGATCGAGGACCGGCTGGAGCATCTTGCGGCCTCGGTGTGCGCCACCAATCGCCTCACGCGCCTCGATGCCGCGGTGGAGGCCGACGGCCGTATCACGGCGCTGGCGTGGGACCAGATCGAGGACGTCGGCGCGCATGTCCGCGCACCCGAGCCGGCCACGCTTTACCGGATGCACGGCAACCTGACCGGCGCCTACGACATACGCCACGTCGCCGTGCGCAACCGCGTCGTGCTCACCAACAAAATGCCGAGCGGACTCAATCGCGGCTTCGGCGGCCCGCAGGTCTATTATCCCCTCGAACGCTTGATGCAGCGCATCGCGCTGGAGCTCAAGCTCGATCCGCTCGACGTGATCCGTCGCAATCTCGTGCGCGCCTTCCCGTATCGCACCGCGAGCGGCGGCATCCTCGATTCGGGAGATTACGCGCGCGCCGTGGAGACGGCAGTCCGCGACGGCGGCCTTGCCGAGCTCGAGGCGCGCCGCAACCGGGCCCGCCGCGAAGGCCGCATTTACGGCGTCGGGTTTGCGGCGGTGGTCGAGCCGAGCGTCTCGAACATGGGCTATATCACCGCGGTGCTCACCCCCGAGGAGCGCCGCCGGGCGGGCGCCAAGGACGGCGCGCAGGCCACCGCAACCATCGCGGTCGATCCGAGTGGCGCCGTATCGGTGCACATCGCCTCGGTGCCGCAGGGACAGGGCCATCGCACCGTGGCAGCCCAGGTCGTTGCCGACGTGCTCGGCCTCAAGCCTGCGGATATCCGTGTGGTCACGGAACTCGACACCGCGCGCGACGCCTGGTCGATCGCATCGGGCAACTATTCGAGCCGCTTCGCTCCCGCCGTGGCCGGAGCCGTGCATCTTGCCGCGCGCCAGCTGAGAGACAAGCTCGAGCGCAGCGCAGCCGCGCAGCTCAACGTCGCGGCCGACGAGATCGAATTCGTGGCCGGACGCGTGCAGGCGCGGGGCAATCCCGATAATGCCGTCGCCTTCGCCCGGCTCGCCGCCGCAAGCCATTGGTCGCCCGGCAGTGTGCCGGAGGATGCGCGGGCCTTGCGCGAGACCGTGTTCTGGTCGCCGCCCGAGCTGACCGCACCGAGCGAAGCGGACGAGACCAACTCCTCGCTCTGCCACGGCTTCATCTTCGACTTCTGCGGCGTGGAGATCGATCCCGTCACCGCGGCCGTGCGGCTCGACAAATACGTCACCATGCACGATTGCGGCCGCGTCCTGCACCCCGGCATGGTCGCCGGGCAGGTCACCGGCGGGTTCGCCCATGCGCTGGGAGCGGCGCTGTACGAGGAATGCGCCTACGCGCCGGACGGCGCTTTCCTCGCCGGCACGTTCGCCGATTACCTCGTGCCGACCACGATGGAAGTGCCGCCGCCGGTCTTGCTGCACATGGAGACGCCGTCGCCACTGACGCCGCTGGGCGCCAAGGGCGTCGGCGAAGGCAACACGATGAGCACGCCGGTCTGCATCGCCAACGCGGTTGCCGACGCGCTCGAAGCTGCCGACCTCGACCTGCCGCTGACGCCGGCAAAGCTCGCCGCCTTCATTCATCCGGCCGAAGGCGCCGCCCCTCCCCGCCCCGCCGAGAGCCGCGCATGAAGCCTGCCGCCTTCGACTACGTGCGCGCGGAGACGCTTGCCGAAGTCCATGACGTGCTCGCCGCCGAAGGCGATGACGCCCGCGTGCTCGCCGGCGGACAAACGCTCGTGCCGATCCTGGCGATGCGGCTGGCGCGGCCGAAAGTGGTGATCGACATCATGCGCCTGCCCGAGCTGAGCGGAATCGTCATCGAGCGCGAGTCCATTCGCGTCGGCGCGGCCGCCACCCAGGCGGCGCTGCTGGCGTTGCCCGGGCTTGCCGAGCGACAACCGCTTCTCGCGCAGGCGCTGCCGTTCGTGGGCCATGCGCAGACGCGCAGCCGCGGCACGGTGTGCGGTTCCATCGCCCATGCCGATCCGAGTGCGGAGATCCCGCTGGTGCTGGTGGCGCTGCGCGGCGAGATCGAGTTGTCGACAGCGCGGCAGCGCCGCCGGGTTGCCGCCGAGGAGTTCTTCACCGGCCTGATGTCGACCACGCGGGCGGACGACGAATTGATCGAAGCCGTCGCCATTCCCACACGGAGGCCGGGCCAAGGCTGTGCCTTCCGGGAGTTCGGTCGCCGGCATGGCGACTTTGCCATCGTGGCCTGCGCGGCAGTTGCCGACGCGGACGGTATGCGCCTCGCCGTTGGCGGCGTGGCGGATCGACCGGTCGCGCGCGACTTCGGCACGATCGACGGACCGGCGCTCGAGCAGGCGCTCAACGTCTTTGCCTGGGAGCTCGAGGCGCGCGACGACCTGCACGCGACCGCGCGCTACCGCCGCGAGCTCGTCCGGCGTTTGGGCCGCGAAACCATCGAGAAGGCCCGCCGATGCCGCGCCTGAGCGCAACCGCGCGCCACCCCGTGCGCCTCGAGCTCAATGGCCGCAGCGTTGCCGGCGAGGCGGAGCCACGCATGCTGCTCACCGACTTCCTGCGCCACGTGCTCGGCATGACCGGCACTCACGTCGGCTGCGAGCACGGCGTGTGCGGCGCCTGCACCATCGACATCGATGGTGTTCCGGCCCGGGCATGCCTGACGCTTGCCGTGCAAGCGGACGGCCGGCGCCTGCGCACGGTCGAAGCGCTCGAGCCGGCGCCCGGCCGGCTCTCGGTGCTGCAGGACGCATTCCGGCGCCATCACGCCTTGCAGTGCGGCTTTTGCACCCCCGGCATCCTGATGTCGCTCGACTGCTGGCTGCGGACGCAGCCGGATGCCGACGAGGCGAGCATCCGCGAGTTTCTCGGCGGGCACCTATGCCGCTGTACCGGCTACGTCCCGATCGTGGCGGCCGCCCTCGATGCCGCCGAGAAGCTCAAGCAGGGAGTGAACGATGCTTGATCTCGGCACCAGCTTCCTCGCCAGCGTCGCGCGCGATCCGCACGCCCCGGCAATCGTCGACGACGACGTGCGGCTGACCTATCGGCAATGGTATGGGCGCATTTCCGCGCTGGTGGCGGGCTTCGACGAGCTCGGGCTCAAACGCGGCGATCACCTGATCACCGTGCTGCAGAACCGCTGGCAGGCCGCGACCCTCCATTGGGCCTGCCAGTTCGCCGGCATCGTGATCACGCCGCTCAACTGGCGGGCGACGGCGGACGACCTCGATTTCTGCATTGCCGATGCCGAGGCCAAGGCCGTCGTGTACGAAGACGTCGCCGCCGAGGCGGTGCGCGCATCGAAAGAGGCCGGCAGCCTCCCGCGCATTGCAGTCGGCGCGCCGCAAACGGACGAGTTGTCTTTTGACTCGCTTGCCGGCAGGACGGCGCCGGATGCCGAGCCGCGCGTTGCCGCCGACGCCTGGTCGGTGATGCTCTACACCTCCGGCACAACCGCGCGGCCGAAGGGCGTGCCGCGCCGCCAGCACGCCGAGCGGGCCGCCGCGCTCGCCCATGTGGCACAGAACCTCTATGGCCGGCACGAGCGCACGCTCGGCGTGATGCCGCTCTATCACACCATGGGGGTGCGCTCGCTCATCGCCATGTCGCTGATCGGCGGCACCTTCGTATGCCTGCCCCGCTTCGATCCCGCCCGCGCGCTGGAGCTGATCGCCGCCGAGAACATCACCAATCTCTATCTCGTGCCGACGCTCTATCACGACCTGGTGCGGCACGAGCGTTTCGCCGCGACAGATGTGAGCTCGGTGCGCAAGCTCGGCTTCGCCGGAGCCCCGATGACCGACGGCTTGTTGCAGGAGCTGCAGGCGGCCTTCGAGCCGGACCTGTTCGTCAACCATTACGGCTCCTCGGAAATCTACACGTTCACCATCGACCAGAACGCGCCGGCCAAGCCCGGATCGGCCGGGCGCGCAGGCCTCAACCAGATCATCCGCGTGGTCAGGCTCGGCGCCGCTTCACCAGACGATCTCGCCCGCGTGGGCGAGGAAGGCGAGATCATCGCGCTCGCGGCCGGGGACGAATCGTTCGAGGGCTATTGGCGGCGGCCCGATGCCGACGGCAAGGCCTTGCGCAACGGCTGGTACTTCACCGGCGATACCGGC
>JBJMSU010000225.1:0-10025 GCA_045801465.1 Xanthobacteraceae bacterium
ACACCGCCTGCCGCAAACTCGTGCGGGAACTTCAAATCGAAAAGCGGCACTAGGATCATAGACTTGCTAGTGCCCCTTTGCTTCCGAAGTTCGTGTCAGAGGGGGCCGCCATGTATCACGAACTTCGGAAGCGGGGCACTAGCAACCCGATCACCGATGATGCGGTGCTGGGCGGCCGGCTGCGGTTGAAGCAGCCGCGGCGCGGACATCGCGTCGGCCATGACGCCATCCTGCTGGCGGCAGCGACCGCGGCCGAGCCGGGCGAGCGCATCGTCGATCTCGGCGCGGGCGTCGGCGCCGCCGGCCTGGCGCTTGCCATCCGCGTGCCCGGTATCACGATGACGCTCGTCGAGATCGAGCCGGAGCTTGCGGCGCTCGCCGCCGACAACGCAAGCCGCAACGGTCTTGCCGACCGCGTGCGCACGGTTGCGCTCGACGTCGCCGCACCGCCGCGCGCTTTCGCGGCCGCAGGACTTGCGCCCGGCAGCGCCGCTCGCGTGCTGATGAATCCGCCCTTCAGCGATCCGAACCGCCACCGGCTTTCGCCCGATCCGGGGCGCCGGCTCGCGTATGCGGCCCACTTGCCGCTCGAACGCTGGGTGCGGAGCGCAACGCGGTTGCTCCGCCCGCACGGCAAGCTCACGCTGATCTGGCGCGCCGACGGCATGACCGAGGTGCTGGCGGCTCTCGGCGCCGCAGGTCACGGGGCTCTGGCGGTTCTGCCGGTGCATCCGCGACCGGATGCGCCGGCAATCCGCATTCTGGTCGCCTGCGAAAAGGAGAGCGCGGTTCCGCTCGTCGTGCTGCCCGGCCTTGTCCTCAACGATGCGGCCGGACGGCCCACGCAGGCTGCCGAGGCGATCCTGCGCGATGGCGCAAGCTTGCCGCTCGCGATGTCCGCGACGATGAGGAGTGGCTGATTGATGCCTATGCGCCGCTTACTGTTGGCGATTTTTTGCACGGGCGATGCTTTTCGCCGCGGTGTCACGGCCGATCGCTGCTGGAGATGGGTGTGAGGTGCGCTTGATGGCGACTCTGTCAGGCCGAGGTCGCCTCGCTGGAATCGCGAGGTTTTCCAGCATGATAAAGGGCGCTCAGGAAACCGATCAGCAGCACCACAAGGTAGATTTTGATGGCCATTCTCTCTCTCTACCCGTGTTCGGTCGGTTGTCCGGCTGACCTTGGGAGAGCAAGAAACATTCCAACGGTTAAATTTGCGTAACTTGAGCCGCGCATTGCGCCGTTCTATGTGTCGCCATGACCGAGACCTCGATCCCCACGCGGATAGTCGACACGCTTCGCGCGATCGTGCCGCGGCGCTTTCGCGCCGACATCCCGGTGGTGCCGGTGGTGCGGCTCACCGGAATCATCGGCTTTTCCACGCCGCTCAAGCCGGGTCTGACGCTGGCGAGCTGCGCGCGCTCGCTCGAGCGCGCCTTCGCGGTGCGCAGGGCGCGGGCCGTTGCGCTGCTGATCAATTCACCGGGCGGCTCGGCGGTGCAATCGCACCTTATCTTCAGGCGGGTGCGGGCGCTGGCCGAAGAGAAGAAGGTCCCGGTCATCGCCTTCGTCGAGGATGTTGCCGCCTCGGGCGGCTACATGATCGCCTGCGCGGCCGACGAGATCGTGGCGGATATCTCCTCGACGGTCGGGTCGATCGGCGTGGTCGGCGGCTCGTTTGGCTTTCACCGCCTGCTCGAGAAGATCGGGGTGGAGCGGCGCCTCTACACCTCGGGTGAGCACAAGGCCATGCTCGATCCGTTCCTGCCGGAGAACCCCAAGGACGTGGACCGCCTCAAGGCAATCCAGAAAGAGATCCACGAGATGTTCATCGCGCTCGTCAGCAGCCGCCGTGGACCCAAGCTCACCGGCCCGGAATCCGCCTTGTTTTCCGGCGAATTCTGGACCGGCAGCAAGGCCCTCGAGCTGGGCTTGATCGACCGGCTCGGCGACCTGCGCTCGTTCCTGCGCGAGCGGTTCGGCGAGAAGGTCGCGACACCATTGATCGCCGCCGAGCGCGGCCTGTTCGGCCGGCGGCTTCCCGGCATCGGCTCGGCGGCGGATGCAGAATGGGACCGCGTCGGACTGGCCGAGAGCATCGTGTCGGCGCTCGAGGCGCGTGCGCTGTGGGCACGCTACGGACTATGACCAAGGGGGTGCGCATGCCGCCGGTGATCTTGTGGCTTCTCGGCGCGGCCGGGGTGGCCGTCATGGCGAAATGGCTGGTCAAGGAGAGCCGCCGCATCAACGACGAGCTCGACGCCGTCAAAGCGCAATCGGTCGGCGAGCCGGCAGCCCCTCGCTCGAGCCTCAAGCGCGATCCTGAAACCGGCGTTTACCGCCCGAAATGACCGCGTCCCGCGACCAGTCTCTCTCGCTGACCGACGCGCTTCCGGCGCATATGCGCCCGGAACGCTCGTTCCAGGGCTTGATCCTGACGCTGCAGCGCTATTGGGCGGAGCAGGGCTGCGTGATCCTGCAGCCCTATGACATGGAGGTCGGCGCCGGCACGTTCCATCCCGCCACCACCTTGCGGGCGCTCGGGCCGAAGCCGTGGAACGCCGCCTATGTCCAGCCCTCGCGGCGGCCGAAAGACGGCCGCTACGGCGAGAATCCGAACCGGCTGCAGCACTACTACCAGTTCCAGGTGATCCTGAAGCCCTCGCCCAAGGACATCCAGGATCTCTATCTCAAATCGCTCTACGCCATCGGCATCGATCCCACCATTCACGACATCCGTTTCGTCGAGGACGACTGGGAGAGCCCGACGCTCGGCGCCTGGGGCTTGGGCTGGGAGTGCTGGTGCGACGGCATGGAGGTCTCGCAGTTCACTTACTTCCAGCAGGTCGCAGGCTTCGAGTGCCGGCCGGTGTCCGGCGAGCTCACCTACGGGCTCGAGCGGCTCGCCATGTATGTGCAGGGCGTCGACCGCGTGTACGATCTCAATTTCAACGGCCGCGAGGACGGCAACAAGGTGACGTACGGCGACGTGTTCCTGCAAGCCGAGCAGGAGTACTCACGCCACAATTTCGAATATGCCGAGACCGAGATGCTGTTCGAGCAGTTCAGGATGGCGGAGGCCGCCTGCCGGAAATATCTCGATGCCGGTTGGGTAACGGTCGGGAATACGCCGCGGCACCTGATGGCGCTGCCGGCCTATGACCAGTGCATCAAGGCAAGCCACATTTTCAATCTGCTCGACGCACGCGGCGTGATATCGGTCACCGAGCGCCAGAGCTACATCTTGCGCGTGCGCGAATTGGCCAAGGCATGCGGCGAGGCCTGGCTGGCGACAGAGGGGGGAGGGCAAGTACATGAGCAGCGAACCGAAGAAAGGTCATTATGAGCCGGTGCTGGTGGAGCTCGTCGCCGGCGAGACCTATTGGTGGTGCCGCTGCGGCCGCTCGCAGAGCCAGCCGTTCTGCGACGGCTCACACGAGGGCACCGGCATCGAGCCGATGGAATGGAACGTCGAGCGGAACCGCCGCGCGTTGCTGTGCACCTGCAAGCAGACCAAGAAGCCGCCGATCTGCGACAACACCCACCTGACGCTGCGGTGAGCGGACGACTGCCGTTCGCGACGGCGAACGTTTCGATGCCGCACTAGCAAGATTGGCTGACAATGCCTGATCTTCTGCTCGAACTGTTCTCGGAAGAGATCCCCGCGCGCATGCAGCCGCGCGCCGCCGGGGAGCTGCAGAAAATGCTGACCGATCGTCTTGTCGCGGCCGGTCTCACCTACGAGGGTGCCAAGGCCTTCGCGACGCCGCGCCGGCTCGCCCTTGCGGTTCACGGCATCCCGCTCAGGCAACCGGACGTGAGGGAGGAACGCAAGGGACCGCGCGTCGGTGCGCCGGAAGCGGCCATTGCCGGGTTTCTCAAAAGCGCAGGCTTAAGCTCGATCGCCGACGCGAAGATCGAGAAGGATGCGAAAAAAGGCGAATTCTACGTCGCCGTGATCGAGAAGCCCGGCCGTCCTGCCATCGAGGTGCTCGCGACGATCATCCCGGACGTGGTGCGGGCGTTTCCCTGGCCGAAATCGATGCGGTGGGGGGATGGCGATCTCACCTGGGTGCGGCCGCTGCACGCCATCGTCGCGACCTTCGGTCCGGAAACCGAGGAGCCCGAGATCGTCCCGCTCAGCATCGACGGGCTCGCGGCGGGCGATGTCACCTATGGTCACCGCTTCCTGTCGCCGGCGCCGTTTCAGGTGCGCCGGTTCGACGATTATGCGCGCAAGCTGGAGCACGCCAAGGTCGTGGTCGATCCGGCACGGCGCGAGCAAATGATCCTTGCCGATGCCAAGAACCTCGCCTTCGCCCAAGGCTATGAGCTGATGGAGGATGCAGGTCTTCTCACCGAGGTCGCCGGACTGGTCGAATGGCCGGTCGTCCTCATGGGCTCGTTCGATCGCGAGTTTCTCGCAATTCCCCCCGAGGTGATCCGCACGACCATCCGCAATAACCAGAAGTGTTTCGTGCTGCGCGACCCGCACACCGCCAGGCTCGCGAACAAATTCATTCTGGTCGCCAACAATGAGACGGCTGACGGCGGCAAGGCGATCATCGCCGGCAACGAGCGCGTGATCCGCGCGCGCCTCTCGGATGCGAAGTTTTTCTTTGAGACCGATCTCAAGACGCCCTTGGATGCGCGGCTGCCGAAGCTCAAGGACGTCGTGTTCCACGAACGGCTCGGCACCCAGGGCGAACGCGTCGAACGCATCGAGTTGCTCGCCCGCGCGCTGAGCCCGCTCGTCGGTGCCGACGAGAACAAGGTCGCGCGCGCTGCGTGGCTCGGCAAGGCCGATCTGGTCAGCGAAATGGTCGGCGAATTTCCCGAGCTGCAGGGCCTGATGGGAAGGTATTACGCCGAGGCGCAGGGTGAGGACGAGGCGGTCGCGCATGCGATCGAGGATCACTACCGGCCGCAAGGTCCCTCGGATCTCGTGCCGAGCGATCCGGTGGCGATTGCGGTGGCGCTGGCCGACAAGATCGATGCGCTGGTCGGATTTTGGGCGATCGGCGAACGGCCGACCGGCTCGAAGGATCCCTTTGCCCTGCGGCGCGCGGCTTTGGGGGTGATCCGCATCATCCTGGAAAACCGCTTGCGCGTGCCGCTGCGGACGGTGCTTTGGCAGCACTTCGCGCCGGTGCGCAGAGATGAGGCGCTTGCCGAGGCCATCGCCGTTCTGCATCCGCTCCAGGAGCACATCGTGAACTTGAGCGCATCCGACATCGAGCTCGCCGTCAAGCTCGAGGCGCTGGTGTCGGAGCGCAACCGGGCGCTGACCGGACCGATCCTGGTGCAGGCCCACAGCGACCTCGACCAGACGAGCGATCTTCTGGCGTTCCTCGCCGACCGGCTGAAGATTCAGCTGCGCGAGCGCGGCGCACGCCACGACCTGGTCGATGCCGTGTTCACGCTGCCGAACCAGGACGACTTTCTCATGATCGTGCGCCGGGTCGAGGCGCTGGCGCGATTCCTCGATACTGACGACGGCAAGAACCTCCTCGCCGGGTACAAGCGCGCCACCAACATCATCCGCATCGAGGAGAAGCGGGACGGCGTGCGTTACAGCGGCGCGCCCGATCCGTCCCTCTACCTCCAGGACGAGGAGCGCGAGCTTGCCGCCGCCATCGACGTCGCCAAACGCCAAGCCCAGGAAGCGGTCGCGCGCGAGGACTTCGCCGCCGCCATGCAGGCGATCGCCGCGCTGCGCCCCAAGGTCGACGCGTTCTTCGACAAGGTCACCGTCAACGTCGATATGGCGGATCGGCGCGAGAACCGCTTGAAGCTCCTCGACCAGATCCGCGAGGCAACGCGCGCAGTGGCGGAATTTTCCCGGGTGGAGGGTTGACGATCGCGACCGCCGCCCAGTGTCCCGATTCCCAAGCTCGCAAAGCCTTGCAGCACCTCTCATGCGAACTTCGGAATGAAAGACACACAAGCAAGCTTGTTGATTCTGATGCCCCTTTTGAAGTTCGCAATCGAACTCGCGGCGAACATATGCGAACTTCCGATTCCGAAGTTCGCATCAGTTCGCCGCACACTCGAGTGCGAACTTCGGAATCGCAAGGAGCACTAGGAATATCGACATTTTCTAGTGCGGCTTAGAATTTGAAGTTCCTACACGACTTTGCGGCGATCTGATAGGAACTTCAAATTCGCCGCACTAGTGGCAATCCGGTCTTTCCTCGGTCATGATCTTGCGGAACCAGCCGGCGGGGTCGGTTGTTTGTGTGGGTCCCTTGAAAACGGAGACGTTTCATGAGCATCAGTCTGGTGCATCTGCAGCCGATCGTCGCCCTGCTTGCCGGGATTCTCATCCTCCTGATGCCGCGCCTGTTGAACTATATCGTCGCCATTTATCTGATCGTGGTCGGCGTCACCGGATTGATGCGTTGACGCGCGGCGCGCCTCGCGGGTTTGACGGCACGGCGTGTGCATCGGGTTGAAATGGCCCGGAAAACGGGTCAAGAAGCTGCACGGCACGCGGAAACGTTGCATCGAGATATTTTAACGACGACACGCAGACGTTCACACGACCAGAGATCATGGCAACGCAAACACAGGCGGCCAGACGGCCCAAGAAGACGGCGGCCAAGGCGAAATGGGTCTACACCTTCGGTGACGGCAAGGCCGAGGGACGCGCCGACATGCGCAACCTGCTCGGCGGCAAGGGCGCCGGCCTCGCCGAGATGGCCAATCTGGGCCTGCCGGTGCCGCCCGGCTTCACCATCACCACCGAAGTCTGCACCTATTACTACGCCAACGATAAGTCCTATCCGCCGGATCTCCACGACCAGGTGACGGATGGTCTTGCCTACATTGCCCGCATCACCGAACGGACATTCGGCGACCGCCACAATCCGCTCCTGCTTTCGGTGCGCTCGGGGGCGCGCGCATCGATGCCGGGCATGATGGACACGGTGCTCAATCTCGGCCTCAACGACGAGACCGTCGAGGCTTTGGCGCAACGCGCCGACGATCGTCGCTTCGCCTACGATTCGTATCGCCGCTTCATCACCATGTATTCCGACGTCGTGCTCGGGGTGGACCATCTTCACTTCGAAGAGATCCTCGAGGACTACAAGCACAGCAAGGGCTACGTGCTCGATACCGATCTCGCGGCTGACGATTGGGTGATCGTGGTCGAGCGCTACAAGAAATGCGTGCAGGATGAAACGACCGCCCCGTTTCCGCAGGACCCGCAGCAGCAATTGTGGGGGGCAATCGGCGCCGTGTTCGGGTCATGGATGAACCAGCGCGCCATCACCTATCGGCGACTGCATCGCCTCCCGGAATCCTGGGGCACCGCCGTCAACATCCAGGCCATGGTGTTCGGCAACATGGGCGAGAGCTCGGCGACCGGGGTCGCCTTCACCCGCAATCCCTCGACCGGCGACAAGCGGCTGTACGGCGAATTCCTCATCAATGCCCAGGGCGAGGACGTGGTCGCCGGCATCCGCACCCCGCAGGAGATCACCGAAGCGGCGCGCCGCGAGGCTGCCTCCGACAAGCCGTCCCTGCAGGCGACGATGCCGGCGGCGTTTGCCGAGCTTACGCGCATTTCCAACCTGCTCGAGCATCATTACCGCGACATGCAGGACCTGGAGTTCACCATCGAGCAGGGCAAGTTGTGGATGCTGCAGACGCGCGCCGGCAAGCGCACCGGCAAGGCTGCGCTGAAGGTCGCGGTCGAGCTCGCCAACGAGGGCCTGATTTCACAGGAAGAGGCCGTTGCCCGCGTCGATCCGAGTTCCCTGGAACAGCTCTTGCACCCGACCATCGATCCAACTGCCGAGCGCAAGGTGATCGCGTCCGGGCTTCCGGCCTCGCCCGGTGCGGCCGCCGGCGAGATCGTGTTCTCGTCCGACGAGGCAGAGCTCCTCAAAGGTCAAGGCCGTAAAGTGATCCTGGTGCGGGTGGAGACCAGTCCGGAGGACATCCACGGAATGCACGCCGCCGAGGGCATCCTGACCACGCGCGGCGGCATGACCTCGCATGCGGCGGTGGTCGCCCGCGGCATGGGCAAGCCGTGCGTGTCGGGCGCCGGATCGATCCGCGTGGACTATGCCGCCAATACGATGAGCGCCGGTGGCGTGACGCTGAAGAAGGGCGACCAGATCACCATCGACGGTTCCACCGGCCAGGTCTTGGCCGGCAAGGTGCCGATGCAAGAGCCGGAGCTCTCGGGCGAGTTCGCGGTCCTGATGGGCTGGGCCGATGCGAAACGGCGCCTCAAGGTGCGGGCCAATGCCGACACCCCGGCCGACGCGCGCGTCGCCGTCAAGTTCGGCACCGAAGGCATCGGGCTGTGCCGCACCGAGCACATGTTCTTCGAGCAGGACCGCATCCAAGCCGTGCGCGAGATGATCCTGGCGGACGACGACAAGGCGCGGCGCGCCGCGCTTGCCAAGCTTCTGCCGATGCAGCGCGGCGACTTCGTCGCGTTGTTCGAGATCATGGGAGGGCTGCCGGTCACGATCCGCCTGCTCGATCCGCCCCTGCACGAGTTCCTGCCGAAGACCGACGAGGAGATCGCCGAGGTTGCGAGCACCATGGGCGCCGATCCCCGAAAGCTCAAGGCGCGCGCCGACGAGCTGCACGAGTTCAATCCCATGCTCGGCTTCCGCGGCTGCCGCATCGCCATTGCCTATCCGGAGATCGCCGAGATGCAAGCGCGCGCCATTTTCGAGGCGGCAGTGGAAGCCGGAAAGCGCACCGGCAAACCGGTCGTTCCCGAAGTCATGGTGCCGCTGATTGTTAGCAGGGCCGAGTTCGACCTGGTCAAGGCGCTCATCGATGCCAGCGCCGAGGCGGTCGCCAAGGAAACCGGCGCGCGGATCGAATATCAGGTCGGCACCATGATCGAATTGCCGCGCTCGGCGCTTCTCGCCGGCGAGATCGCCGAGACGGCGGAATTCTTTTCGTTTGGCACCAACGATCTCACCCAGACGACGTTCGGCATCAGCCGCGACGACGCCGCAAGCTTCCTCGGAATCTACACCTCGAAGGGAATTCTTGCCGCCGATCCGTTCGTCACCATCGACCGCGAGGGCGTGGGCGAGCTCGTGCGGATCGCCAGCGAGCGCGGACGCAAGGTCAGACGCGACCTCAAGCTCGGCATCTGCGGCGAGCACGGCGGCGATGCCGCTTCGGTTGCGTTCTGTCACGAGGTCGGGCTCGACTACGTGTCGTGCTCACCCTTCCGCGTGCCGATCGCCCGCCTGGCCGCAGCCCAGGCCGCGCTTGGCGCGGGGACGGCCAGCACCGCCTAGCGCGCGATGACTTTTCTTCGAATCGTCATCCCGCTCTAGGTTATTGTTGGAGCATGATCTTTTCCGAAAACCGGTATCCACTTTTCGCGATCATGCTCTAACGGCTGCTTGCCGAAGATCGTGACCGTCAGTTCAGTCCGATCACGGGACTATGGCTTTCTCCGTAGCAGCTCTCCCACTCGTTGCCGATGACGCCGGCACTCTGCGACAAGACGACGTTGAAGCCGCTCATCTGGTTGACGAAGAGCGCGCCGTCGGTGACGCGGCGCAGGATGATGTCGGCGGCGCCGTTGCCGTCGACGTCGCCAACCCCGATCACGCGCATCTCGATGCCCGTCTGGCCGATGCTCTGGCTGGCGAGGATCTGGGCGCCGTTCATCAGGATCATCACCAGAGTTCCGTCAGCGCGACGGAACAGGAGGTCGGCCCGTCCGTCGGCGTTGAAGTCGGCGGCGCCGACGAATGTCCATTCCAGGCCGACGACGCCGGCGGAGCCCGCGAAGATGACCTGGAACCCATTCATGAGGTACATCTCGAGAGCGCCATCGGACACGCGACGCAGGAGGATGTCCGCCCTTCCATCACCGTTGAAGTCTGCGACGGCCACGGGCCTCCATTCGAGCCCGACTTGGCCGATGCTTTGCGCCCCGAGCAGTTGGAACCCGTTCATCAGGAACACCTCGAGAGTTCCATCCTGGCGGCGCATGAGGATGTCGGCCCGGCCGTCGCCGTTGAAGTCGCCGA
>JBJMSU010000036.1:0-13527 GCA_045801465.1 Xanthobacteraceae bacterium
CCGTGGCGGGTGGGGGACGCACTGGGCGCCGCGAAACCCGTCCCCCACCCGGCGCGCAAGAGCGCGCCACCCTCCCGCGCAAGCGGGGGAGGGATAAGATGTCCGAGCGCGTTGCAAAGCCGCGTATGCGCGGCAAGCAGGCAGAGGACGGGCAGCCCGGTTCTCCCGCCAGGCCGCGCCGGCTGCGTCGCCGCTATCACGGCAAGCGGGAGCGCTGATGCGCATCGTCGGCGGGCGCTTGCGCGGGCGCAGCTTGCAGGCACCGGCCTCGGCGGCGATCCGGCCGACCGCCGACCGCCTGCGCGAGTCCGTGTTCAACATCCTGATGCACGCCTATGGCGATCCGGTGAGCGGCGCGCGCGTGCTCGACCTTTACGCCGGCACCGGGGCGCTGGCGCTCGAGGCGATCTCGCGCGGCGCCGCCTTCGCGCTGTTCGTCGATGACGGGGCAGAGGCGCGCGCGCTCATCCGCGCCAACGTGGAAGCGCTCGGCCTCGGCGGCGTCACCCGCATCTTCCGCCGCGATGCCGCAAAGCTTGGGCCCGCGCACCCGGTCGAGCCGTTCTCCCTCGCCTTTCTCGATCCGCCGTACGGCAAGGGCTTGGCCGAGCCGGCGCTCGTCTCCGCGCGCGACGGCGGCTGGCTCCTGCCCGATGCCTTGGTGGTGGTCGAAGAGGCGGCCGATGCCGGCTTTGCGCCGCCGCACGGCTTCACCGCGCTCGAGCGCCGCCGCTATGACGATACCGAGGTGATTTTTCTGCGCTTAAAGGATTGAGCAGGCGACTCGTGTCCCGGATGCGGTGCAGCGCGAAGCTCTTGCGTAGCGGTGCACCGCTGGTCCGGGACCGCACAGGAGTTTGTGCGATCCCGGGTCTGCAGCGCACCACTCCGCTTTGCTACGTGCTGCGCTGCCCCTCGCCGCTGGGGCGGCTCGCCCGGGACACGGGTAGTCTCAATCCGTGGTGATGCCGGCGGTGACGATCACCTTGCGCCAGCGCTCGATATCTTCCGCGAGGAGCTTGGCGAGATACTCGGGGCTGCGCTTCTCCGGCGGCATGATTTCGAGGCCGAGCTCTTCGAGCCGCGCGCGCACGGCCTGATTGTCGAGCATGTCGCGCATCGCCCTGTTGAGCTTGCGCACGATCGGCTCGGGCGTCCCCTTGGGCAGGAAGAAGGCGTTCCACACGCTCGCCTCGACCCCGGGGAGCCCCTGCTCGCCGGTGGTCGCCAAATCCGGGATGATCGGCACGCGCTTTTCCGCCAGCACGGCGATGCCTTTCACCGCCCCGGCCTTGGCCTGCTGCGCCCCGGTCTGGATCGTGTCGCACATATAGTCGAGGCGCCCGCCGATCAGGTCCTGCATCACCGGGCCGGCGCCGCGATAGGGGACATGCGTGACCTCGACCCCGATCGCCATGTTCAACAGCACGCAGGGCAGGTGGGTGCCGGCGCCGACGCCGGCCGAGCCGAACTGCACCTTGCTCTGGTTCGCCTTCACGTAGGCGATGAACTCCTGCAGGTTGTTGGCCGGCAGATCCTTGCGGGCGATCAGGATGCGCGGCGAGTCGGACACCACGCCGACTGGCTCGAAGTCGGTGAGAGAGTTGTAGGGCGGCTTCTTCGACAACGACTGGCTGAAGGCGTGCGTGCCGCTGTTGCCGATCAGCATCGTGTAGCCGTCGGGCGCCGCCTTGGCGACGCGCAGCGAGCCGGTCGTGCCGGCCGCCGCGCCGACGTTCTCGATGACGATCGTCTGGCCGAGAAGCTCGCCCATGTGCTGTGCCTGCAGCCGCGCGCTCACGTCGACGCCGCCGCCGGCTGCGAACGGAACGACGAGCGTGATCGGCCGCGTCGGCCACTCTTCGGCGTGCGCCGCGGCGGCAAACGCGACGAGGAAAGCCGAGGCAATAACGGTGCGGATGCAGAGCATGGAGTTCTCCTTGCGCCAACTTTCGCAAGCGGCGCAGGCGGGATCAAGAGCACGAGGCCGCGCCGATCGCTGCACCTCGCCGCAGCGTTGGCGGGGCTATTGTTGATGCATTTCGGTTGTCATTCCGGACGCCCCCGGCTTGATCCGGGGGGAGCCGATCCGGGACGTACCCCGGCATTCGAAATGAGCTCGAGGCGGGGGATCCTTGAGTCCCGGGTCTGCAGCGCACCACTCCGCTACGCTCCGTGCTGCGCTGCGCCCGGGATGACAATCGAGGGGTTGCGTTGCTTATCGGCGGCCGAACAGGCGCTCGATATCCGAGAGCTTCAGTTCCACGTAGGTCGGCCGCCCGTGATTGCACTGGCCGGAATTGGGCGTCGCCTCCATCTCGCGCAGCAGCGCATTCATCTCCTCCGGCTTGAGGCGGCGGCCGGCGCGCACCGAGCCATGGCACGCCATGGTGGCGGCGACATGCATGAGCCGGCGTTCGAGCGGCAACGACTCGTCCCACTCCGCCAGGTGATCGGCGAGGTCGCGCACCAGTCCGCCGGCGTCGATGGCGCCGAGCAGCGCCGGGGTCTCGCTCACCGCCACCGCGCCCGGGCCGAACGGCTCGACCACGACGCCGTAGCGGGCGAGCGCCTCGGCGCGCGCCGTGAGGCGCTCCACGTCGGCTGCCTCGAGCTCGACGATCTCCGGGATCAGCAGGATCTGACGTTCGATGCCGTTTCGCTCCCAGGCCGCCTTGAGGCGCTCGTAGACGAGCCGCTCGTGCGCCGCGTGCTGGTCGACGATGACCACGCCGTCGCGCGTCTGCGCCACGATATAGGTCTCGTGCACCTGCGCCCGCGCCGCTCCGAGCGGCCGGTCGACGAGATCGGCTGCGGCCTCCGCGACGGCAATGTGGGCGTCGACCGACGGCGGCCCGACGTCGAAGGCCGCCTGCGTGTCCTCGGCCACGGCCGCGGCACCGCCGTTCCATGGACTCGCCATCGGCCGCGCCGGCGAGCCGCGCCAGTCCCATTGGGCCGGCCTTGCGGCGGCGGGCCGGAACGCCGCCACCGTCGCGCTGCCGCCGGTCGTGGCGGCACGGCGGCCTTCGCGTGCAAGTCCCTCCTGCAACGCGCGCACTACCAGCGCCCGCACCAGCCCGGCGTCGCGGAAGCGCACCTCGGTCTTGGCCGGATGTACGTTGACGTCGACCTCGCGCGGATCGAGCGTCACGAACAGCGCCACGATCGGGTGGCGATCGCGCGGCAGATAGTCGGCGTAAGCGGCACGCACCGCACCGAGGAGGAGCTTGTCGCGCACCGGCCGGCCGTTGACGAACAGATATTGGGCGAGCGCGTTGCCGCGGGTGAACGTCGGCAGCGCGGCGTAACCGTCGAGACTCAACCCTTCGCGCCCGCCGGCGATCGCGAGTGCGTTGGCGCGGAACTCAGGGCCGAGCACATCGCCGAGGCGCGCCAGGCGGCCCACTGCGCCCGGCATCGCGGCGGCCCAGGTCACCGGCGCGCGCGCCTCGCCGGCGAGCGTGAAGGCGACGTCGGGGCGGCTCATGGCGAGGCGGCGCACCACGTCGCGCACGGCTTCGCTCTCGGCGCGCTCGGATTTTAAAAACTTGAGGCGCGCCGGCGTGGCATAGAAAAGGTCGCGCACCTCGACCCGCGTGCCTTCGCCCAGCGCCGCCGGCTTCACCTCCGATTTGGCGCCGCCGTCGACCGCAATCGCCCAGGCGTGCGGCTCGGCCGCGTGCCGCGTCGCGATTGTCAGATGCGCCACCGCGCCGATCGAGGGGAGGGCCTCGCCGCGGAAGCCGAGCGTGCGGATCGCGAGCAGGTCGTCATCGGGGAGCTTCGAGGTGGCGTGGCGCTCGACCGAAAGCTTAAGGTCGGCGCGCGTCATGCCGGCGCCGTCGTCGCTGACGCGGATGAGGCGCCGGCCGCCGCCATCGGTGAGCACGTCGATGCGCCGCGCGCCGGCGTCGAGCGCGTTCTCGATCAGCTCCTTGACCACGCTCGCCGGGCGCTCGACCACCTCGCCCGCGGCGATGCGGTTGACGATCGCTTCGGTGAGCTGGCGGACCGGCATGGACGAATCCGATTCGAGAACGACGCCGAGTCTAGCCGTGCGCGCGAGCGACCGCGAGAGGCGTCTCCATCAAGGCAAGATCTCGATGCCGAGGCCGTTGAGGGTACGCGAGGCCGTGCAGCTCGCTCCACCTCTCCGGGATGGGGAGAGGTCGGCGCGCGCAGCGCGCCGGGTGAGGGGGAATCAATTCATCGATAATGCTTCACCCCTCACCCTGAGCAACCGGGGACGTGGGTACCCTCTGCCCACCGGGGAGAGGGAGCGCGCCGAGTTCGCGGCGAGTCCCGCTATTCCGGCGGCGGCTTCGCCTGGCGCAGGCTCTTGATGGTGGAGCGCCGTTTTTTGCCTTCGAGACGGCGCGCGCGGGCGGCGGCCGTGGGCCGCGTCGGCCGCCGCGGCGTGGGCGCGATGGCGGCGCGGCTGATGAGGTCGATCAGGCGCGCCAGCGCATCATCGCGGTTGCGCTCCTGCGTGCGGTGGCGCTGCGCCGTGATGACGAGCACGCCCTCCTTGGTGAGGCGCTTGCCGGCGAGCCGCGCCAGCCGCGCCCGCACCGCATCGGTGAGCGCGGGCGAGTGCCGCACGTCGAAGCGCAGCTGCACCGCGGTCGAGAGCTTGTTGACGTTCTGCCCGCCCGGTCCCGAGGCGCGGATGAAGCTCTCCTCGATCTCGCGCTCGTCGATGGCGATCGTCTCGGTGATGCGGATCATGGGCCTCGTCCGGGGCGCGCGCCGTTCCAGTGCGCGAGCCCAACCATCACCGCCCGTCTTGGCAATGATTGCAAGGGTACCTGTGGGTAACGGTCCTTGGACCGCCGTGACCTAAGCGGCGCCTTCGGCCAGGTACTGCTTCGCCAGCACCTTGCCTTCCTCCACTGCCGGCTGGTCGAAGGCGTCGACGCCGAGGAGGCGGGCCGCGATGATGGTCTCCAGCATGAAATGCATCAACAGCGCGCCGAGCGCGCGCTCGTCGAGCCGCGCAAGATGGATGGTGCGCACCGGACAGCCGTTCTTCGCCAAGGTTTCCGCCGTGGCGCGGCCCTGGGCGGCCACGAGATCGCCGATGGTCTTGTTGGCGAACGTCGGCTCGCCGGCGAGCGCCGCCAGCTTGGGATCGATGCGCGGCCCGCGCCCGGCGCAGTCCACCGTGACAATGGTGAACAGCTTGTCGCGCGGGCCGGCGATGAAGAGCTGGAGCTGGCTGTGCTGGTCGACCGGGCCGAGCGCCGCCAGCGGCGTCGTGCCCTTGCCATCCTTGCCGAGCGACTCTGCCCACAGCTGCACGTACCACCGGGTGAAGCGCTCGAGCCGGTCCGCATAGGCCATGAGCACGGAGATAGGCTTGCCGCGCTCGGCGAGCGCAACCGCCAATGCTGCGCCGACTGCGGCAGGCACCTCGGCCGGCGCGGCCTTGTCCAGCACCGGCGCGAGCGCCGCGGCGGCGCCGGCGCGGACGGCGGCGATGTCGAGCCCGGCCACGGCCGCCGGCAGCAGCCCGACATTGGTGAGCACGGAAAAGCGGCCGCCAACGCCGGGATCATGATCGAGCAGCGGGATGTTATGGCGGGTCAGCAGCTCGCGCAGACCGTTTCGCTTGTTGCCCTTGAGGGGCTCGCTCAAGCCCAACACCAACTCCGGCAGCCTGGCGGCAAGGCCCGCCTGCTGCAACGCGCTTAAGGTCGCGATCGTCTGCATCAGCGTTTCGCCGGTGCCGCCCGATTTCGAGATGGCGACGAAGCGCGTGGTGGCGAGCGGCAGCCGCTCCAGCAACGTGCCGAAGGTTGCCGGGTCGAGATTGTCCATGAAGTGCAGGCGCGGCGGCGGGCGCAGCGCACCGGCGCCCGGCACGGCATGGTCGGTGAGTTGCGCCAGCGTCTGCCCGCCGAGACTGGAGCCGCCGGTCCCTAAGAGCACGATGTCGGTCGCGCCGTGGCCGAGCCGTCTGGCAACGTCGGAGAGCGCACCGAGGTCGCTGCGCGTCTCCGGCAGCCGCAGCAGCGCCAGCGTCCCGTCGCCATGCCGCGCGCGCAGCCACTCGAGCGCCTGTTGCGTGCGCGCCAGCATCGCCTTGAGCGCGTCCGCCGCAACCCCATGCGGACCGACGCGCTCGGCGCGCGCGTGCTCGATCGACTGGGAAAACGGCATGACCTCAGACATCGCGTGGCTCGTCCTCGGCTCGTCCCCGCGCAGGCGGCGCGCCGGCGGGGAGCCATGATCACAGGCCGTGCCGAAATTCAACGACGGTGTTCATGGTCCCGGCGCTCGGCAGCTTCATTGCCTCAGCCGGGACGGCGTATGCTTACCCGCCCTGGTCCTTGACGCCCTGCGGCTTGCCGACCACGGTGACGAGGAGGCCGGCATCGAGCAGGCGCTTGGCAACGCGCCGCACGTCGTCGATCGTCACCGCATCGATCAGGCTGCTGCGGCGATCGATATAGTCGATGCCGAGCTCGTCGAGCTGGATCTGCACCAGCTGGCCGGCGATCTTGGCCGAGGTATCGAAGCCGAGCGGATACGAGCCCTTCAGGTACGACTTCGCCTGCGCGAGCTCTTCCTCGGTCGGTCCGGTCTCGGTGATGCGGCGGATCTGCTGCTCGATCAGCTCGATCGTCTCGCCGGCGCGTTCGGCGCGCGTGCCGGTGCCGCCCATGAACATCGCCGCGTGGTCGAGCCAGACCAGCGAGCTGTGCACCGAATAGGCAAGGCCGCGCTTCTCGCGCACCTCGCGATAGAGCCACGAGGAGAACGAGCCGCCGCCCAGGATGTGGTTGACGATATAGGCGGCCATGAAGTCGGGATCCTTGCGCGGAATGCCGGGACCGCCGAAGGTGACCACTGCCTGCGGTATGTCGAGCTCGACCACGATGCGGCGCCCGAGGCCTTCCGGACTGGCGGCCGCGACCGGGGCGAGCTCGGCCTTGGCCGGCAGTGCGCCGAACACCTTGTCGAGGACTGCGCCGACGCTCGCCGCATCGATGGCGCCCACCACGGCGACCTTCAGGTTTTCCTTGGCGAAGACGCTCCGCGTGTAGGTCTTGAGGTCGTCGACGCCGATGCGCGGCACCGATTCGAGCGTGCCGGCGACGGGACGCCCATAAGGATGATCCGGGAATGCGGCCGACCACCAGCGCTTGCCGCTGATGTCATTGGGGTTCGTCGTCTCGCGCGTAAGCCGCGCCAGCACCTGCGCGCGCACGCGCTCCACTTCCTGCGGCTCGAAGCGCGGCGCCGTCAAGGCGAGACGCAGGAGCTCGAAAGCCGCATCGCGATGCTCGGTCAGCGTGCGCACGTAGCCGCGGAAATGGTCGCGCCCGGTGCTGAAGCCGAGCTGCACCGCCTTTTCCTCCCGCCGCTCGTGGAAGGCTTTCGAGTCGAGATCGCCGGCGCCTTCATCGAGCAGGCCGGACACCAGGTTGGCGACGCCGGCCTTGTCGGCCGGGTCCTGGATGGCGCCGCCGCGGAAGGCGAAATCGAGCGAGACGAGCGGCACCGTCTTGTCGTGCACCAGCCAGGCCACGATGCCGCCGGGACTGACCACGCGCTCGATCTTGGTCGCCTGGGCGACCGAGGTGAGCGACACGAACAGGGTGAAGGCCAGCAGTGCCGGCCGCAGGAGCACATTCGTCATGAGCGCTTCTCCTCCGGGCGGCTTGCATCCTTGACCAGATAGCCGGTCACCGAACGGCGCTTGTCGAGGAACTGGCGCGCCGCCGCGCGCACTTCATCGGCCGTCACGGTGCGGATGCGTTCCGGCCAGGTGCGCACGCTCTCCACCGTCATGCCGGTGGTGAGCGCGGTGCCGTACCAGCGGGCGAGCGTCGATTGGTTGTCCTGGTCATAGACCACGTCGGCGATCATGCGGGTCTTCGCCCGTTCAAGCTCGTCTGCGGTGATTCCCTGCTGCGCGACCTCGGCGAGCACGGCGTCCGTCGCTTCCTCGAGCTGGGGCAGGGTGGTGCCCGGTTTCGGGCTCGCATACACACCGAGGCGGGAGAGATCGAGCGCCGAGCCCTGGTACCAGGCGCCGGCGCTGGTGGCGAGGTTCTTCTCGGCGACGAGCTTGCGATAGAGCCGGCTGGTCGATCCGTTGCCGACAACGTGCGCCAGCACGTCGAGCGCCTCGGCCTCGCCCGCCTTGGCGGTGGCGTAGGACGGCACCAGATAGCTGCGCTGCAGGCTCGGCTGGGCGACGCGGGGATCCGCCAGGGTGACATGACGCGCGGCCTCCGGCGTCGGCTCCTTGGGACGGACGCGCGGGCCGATGGCGATGCGGGGCTCGACCTTGCCGTAGGTGTTCTCGGCAAGCGTCTTGACGTCGGCGGCGTCGACGTCGCCGGCAATCACTACCACGGCGTTGTTTGGCGTATAGAAGCGGCGATAGAAGGCGAGCGCGTCCTCGCGATCAAGCGATTCGATCTCGTGGCGCCAGCCGATCACCGGCCGCCCGTAGGGATGATTGAGGTAGAGCGCCGCCACCACCTGCTCGCCCAGCCGGGCGGCGGGATTGTTGGCGACGCGCATGTTCTGCTCTTCCAGCACCACCTGCAGCTCGGGCCGCACCGCGTCATCGCTGAGCGTGAGGCCGGTCATGCGGTCGGCCTCGAACTCCATGAGGGTCGGCAGGTGGTCGCGCGACGTGCGCTGGAAATAACCCGTGTAGTCGGTCGAGGTGAACGCGTTCTCCTGGCCGCCGATGGTGGACACGGTGCGGGAGAACATGCCGGCCGGATGCTTGGCGGTGCCCTTGAACATCAGATGCTCGAGGAAATGGGCGAGCCCGGATTTGCCCGCCGTCTCGTCGGCGGATCCGACCTTGTACCAGATCATATGGGTGACGACGGGCGTGCGGTGATCGGGCACGACCACCAGCTCGAGGCCGTTGGCGAGCCGGAAATGACTGACGTCGTGGCCGATCTCACTGCCGGCCCAAGTCGCGGTCGCGCAGAACGCCGTGGCCGCCAAGGCCATGGCGATGGTCGGGAATTTCATATTCAGCACAGGTTGCTCGCTCTCTCGCCCCTCGTGAATGGATCGTGATCTAGACCAAGTCGCATCCCATTGGAATCGGGACATGTGCAGCGTCTCGAGGCTTGCTTGCGGTTTGGCAGGCGAAGCGGAAATCGGCTTTGCCTAAGCCGCCCGCGCGGCGACAGGCCCGCGGCCACGATTTCTCGCCAGGTGAAAACGCTCAACCCAGCCGAAAGGGTGCGGCGTCCCGCACCGGCCGCCCTCATTTCGTCCCGGTGCCGAAATCGAAGAACGAGGGTATCTGCGGAACCCACTTCTCGGGCTTGGCCGTGTAAGGCTGATTGGGCGACGGTGTCTGATATCCCGCTGGCGGCTCGATCAGGGACGTGCGCGGCGGCTCCTCGGTGAACTGCACCCGTTCATCCTTGTTGCCGAAGACCGAGCCCAATATGCCGGAGCTAGAGCCCAGATCCCTGCTGGGACGTCCCTCCATCTGCTCCTGCGTCGGGGCCGGGCCCCGATTGCGGGTCCGCTCGCCGACGTTCAATTCGCTCGGCCGCAAGGGTCGCGACTCCTCGACCTCGTCGCGGCGTCGGTTGGCTTCCTCGCGGCGGCGCTTGGCGTCCGGATCCACCGGCCAGTTCTTCGTCCCCGTGGTGGCGTTGGTCTGCGGGGGAGGAAGATCGATCTTGGGCGGAAGCACGAGCGGCGAGCGCTCGCGGTATTCGATGTCCGCGCCGCCCCTGACGCCCAGCTTGCCGAGCACGTTTTGGATGATCTTTTGGTCGAACGAGATGTCGTCGTCCTCGGCCACGGCGCGTGAGGCGCTGCCGCCGAGGACGAGGACCGACGCGACAAGCCCGCATGCGGCGGTCTGCACGAAGCTACGCATCGCACCCCCCTCCGGTCGCCCGTCGATTTCGCGCGTGGGTCATATTCCCCAAAAGGTTGAACGCGTTGCCCCGCTTGGGCGGCCATCATGGCGGCGATCAGGGCGCTTTTGCGGCGCGATCGCCGATCACCGACTCATATAGCAGCCCGATCACCCCGGCAACGATGGCCGCATCGGCCAGGTTGAATACGTACCAATCGAACCGGGAACTGGCCGTGGTGATGGAGAGAAGCACGAAATCCGCTACCGCCCCGTAAACGAGGCGGTCGATGGCGTTGCCGATCGCCCCGCCGATGATGAGACCGAGCGCGAGCGCGGTGAGCCGCGCCTGGGTGCGGGTCAGCCAGATGGTGAGCAGGATCGCGGCCATCGCCTTGATGGCGATCAGGAGCCACCGGCCGCCGGCGCCATCCTGGGGGAACAGGCCGTAGCTGATGCCGGTGTTCCAGGTCAGCACCAGATCGATCCCGGGCGCGAGCCGCACGAGTCCCTTGCTGCCCAGGTTGTAGACGAAGATGAGCCACAGCTTGAGCGCCTGATCGAGCACGCAGACGGCGGCCGCGACCGTCAGCCCGAAGCGGATCATCATGTCGTCCCCGCGAAGGCGGGGACCCATGAACACCGCCGCTGGTGCGTTGATTCGGGCCTGCGGCTTGCGCAGATGCGGGCGTAGCATGTCATCAAACCTGGCTCTCGGTGGTTATGGGTCCCCGCTTGCGCGGGCAGTGGGCTACTCCGCCGCCTTGCGCACGGCTTCCCATTCGCGCAGCGCCTGGGCATCGCGCGGCGTCACGTCGGGATAATCGGGGTCGCTGCCGACGCTCAAGGTGATCTTCCACGACCGCGCGCATTTGCGGCCCTCCGCCAGACCCGGCACCACCGCGACGCCGCGCACCTCGTCCAGCCGGAACGCCTCAGGCGGGCCGTCGCCTTCGACCAGCGTCGCCGCCGACGTGATGCACACCTCGGCGAGATCGACGTCGACCAGGGCGGCGAACAGGTCCGGGTCGGCCACGTAGATCACCGGCGCCGCTTCCAGCGAAGCGCCGATGCGCTTGGCCGCGCGTTCGACTTCGAGCGCGCCAGTGACCACGCGGCGCACCAGGCGCACCTTGCGCCATTTCTCCGCCAGCGGCGCATCGAGCCACTCCTTCGGCACGGCGGGAAACGATTCGAGGTGCACCGAGCCGCCGTCGGAGGGATAGCGCGCGAGCCACGCCTCCTCGGCCGTGAAGGGAAGCATCGGCGCAAGCCACGTCACGGTGCAGCGGAACAGCTCTTCCAGCACCGTGAGGCAGGCCTTGCGCGTCGGCGAGGAATAGGGGTCGCAGTAGAGCGCGTCCTTGCGCACGTCGAAATAGAACGCCGAGAGGTCGACCGTCATGAAGGCGTTGAGCGCGGCGAAGATGCGCTTGTAGTCGAAATCCGCATAGGCCTGGCGCACCAGGGAATCGAGCTCGGCGAGCCGGTGCAGCATCAGCCGTTCGAGCTCCGGCATGGCGGCAGGCTTGATGCGGTCCTCGGGGCGGAAATGCACGAGGTTGCCGAGCATCCAGCGGATGGTGTTGCGCAGCTTGCGATAGGTCTCGACCGAGACCTTGAGGATTTCGGGGCCGATGCGCTGATCGTCCCAATAGTCGGTCGCGCACACCCACAGGCGCAGGATGTCGGCGCCCGAGTGCTTGATCACGTCCTGCGGCGCCACCACGTTGCCGAGCGACTTCGACATCTTGCGCCCGTCTTCGTCGAGGGTGAAGCCGTGCGTCACCACCACGTCGTACGGGGCGCGCCCGCGCGTGCCGCAGGATTCGAGCAGCGAGGAATGGAACCAGCCGCGGTGCTGGTCGGAGCCCTCGAGATACATCACCGTATCGGTCCCGCCGTCGCGCTTGCGCCGGATGCCGGCCAGGCTCGGGAAGTGCTGCGGGTCTTCGAGCACGAACGCGTGCGTGCAGCCGGAGTCGAACCAGACGTCGAGGATGTCGTCGACCTTGTGCCAATCCTCGTTGGCGAGCTCGCCCAAAAAGCGTTCGCGCGCGCCCGGTCGATACCAGGCGTCGGCGCCTTCCTGCGCGAAGGCTTCGGCGATGCATTGATTGACGCGCGCCTCGTCGAGAATCTCGACCGCGCCGTCGCCCTTCTCGCGCACGAACACGGTGATCGGCACGCCCCAGGCGCGCTGGCGCGAGATCACCCAGTCCGGCCGGCTCTCGATCATGCCGGTGATGCGGTTCTCGCCTTGCGGCGGCACCCAGCGGGTCTCGCGAATGGCCTTGAACGCCCGGTGGCGCAGCGTGTCGTCCGCCTTCGCCGTCGGGCCGTCGGCGATCGGCTTGTCCATGGCGATGAACCACTGCGGCGTGTTGCGGAAGATCACCGGCTTCTTGGAGCGCCACGAGTGGGGATATTGGTGCTTCAAGCGTCCGCGCGCGATCAGCATGCCGGCATCGACGAGCGCCTTGATGACCGCTTCGTTGGCATCGCCCTTCTCGCCCGTGTCGGTGAGCACGCGCTTTCCCGTGAAGCCCGGCGCCTGCTCCGTGAAGGCGCCGTTCTCGTCGACCGTGTAGGGAATCGTTGTGTTTAGTCCAAGTTCTTCTAGTTCACGTTTATTCGCCGTCCAAATGTCGAAATCCTCGCGGCCGTGACCAGGCGCCGTGTGCACGAAACCTGTTCCGGCATCGTCAGTTACGTGCTCGCCTTCAAGCAACGGGACTTGGAAGTGATAATCGCCGGCCAGTCCCTTGAGCGGATGCGCGCAGACGAGTCTCGCGAGATCAGTTGCCGCAAGCGGGCGCACCTTCTCGAACGCGGTGACGCGCGCCTGCTTGAAAACGTCTTCGGCAAGCCTGTCGGCGAGGATCAAGAGATCGCCAGGCTTCGCCCAATTGTCTGCCGGCGCCTCCGTGACCTTGTAGACGCCGTAACTGATCTTCGCCGAAAAGCTCACCGCCCGGTTGCCGGGAATGGTCCACGGCGTCGTGGTCCAGATGACCACGCTCGCACTCGTCAGGTCGTCTTGCTGCGGCTCGAAGAGCGGAAACTTCGCCCACACCTGGTCGGAGACGTAGTCCTCGTACTCGACCTCGGCTTCGGCGAGCGCGGTCTTCTCCACCACCGACCACATCACCGGCTTGGAGCCGCGGTAGAGCGTGCCGTTGGCGGCGAACTTCATCAGTTCGCGCGCGATCTGCGCTTCGGCCGGATAGCTCATGGTGGCGTAGGGGTGATCCCAGTCGCCGATGATGCCGAGCCGCTTGAATTCCTCGCGCTGCACGTTGATCCAGTGTGTCGCATAGGCGCGGCATTCCTTGCGGAACGCCACCATCGCGGTGGAATCGCGAAAGTCCGGCTTCGGCTTGCCCTTGGAGCGGTAGTTCTCTTCCTCGATCTTCCATTCGATCGGCAGGCCGTGACAGTCCCAGCCCGGCACGTAATTCGAATCGTAGCCGAGCATCTGCTGCGAACGCGTCACCACATCCTTGAGGATCTTGTTGAGCGCCGTCCCCATGTGGATGTTGCCGTTGGCGTACGGCGGCCCGTCATGCAGCACGAATTTCGTGCGGCCTTTCGCGGCCTCACGCAGGCGGCCATAGAGGTTCAGCCGCTCCCAGCGCGCGAGAATCTCCGGCTCCTTCTGCGGCAAG
>JBJMSU010000066.1:0-16213 GCA_045801465.1 Xanthobacteraceae bacterium
TCGGCCGAGGGCAAGCTGTCCCTGCATCATGGTCTGCCTCACAGCTTGAACGTCTCGTGCGTCGAGGGATGAAACAGCTCCTCGACCTTGACCAGGCGCGACGACAGGCCTTGGGCGTGATGATGGCGCAGGAACGTCTCCAGCGTCGTGCGGTTGGGCTCCACGCCGTAAGCCCAGAAGTCCTCCCCCATCAGCTCGCGCGCGGCCTTGAGCTGCTCCTCGACGAAGGGCAGCGTCACCTTGGTCGCAGAAGTGTCGCTGAGCTTGGCGAGCGCCGCCGCTTTCGCTTGCTCGAACGCCTTGAGCACGGCCGCCGGAAGCCACGGATGGCGCTCGACCAGCTCGCGGCGCACGCCGGTCGCGTGCATGATGGGAAAAATTCGGGTGCGTTTGAAATAGTCCTTTGCCGCGGCGATAGGATCGGTAAACAGCCAGCCGATATGCGGATGGCGGCCGACCAGCGTCGGCGGACGCGGCGCGATGAAACCGTCGATGTCGCCGTCCGCCAGCATCCGTGAGATCGTCGCCCCTTCCGGCGCGTTGTCGAGGCGAACGCCCTCGGGAAGCCTCACGGTGATCTTTTCCGGCCGCCCCGGCTCCTCGATGCCGGCCCTGATCCAGTGAATGTCGGACGGCTTCACGCCATGATCGTCTTCGAGAATGGCGCGCGCCCACACGTTGGCGGTCAATTGATATTCCGGCACGCCGACTTTTCTGCCCTTGAGATCCTCCGGCTTCTTGATGCGGTCGGTGCGCACATAGATCGAGGTGTGGCGAAACGCGCGCGACACGAAGGCCGGCACGCCGACATAGGGACAATCGCCTTGCGCGGTCTTGACGGTGAGACTCGACAGCGACAATTCGCAGATATCGAATTCGGCTTTGCGAAAGGCGCGAAAGAAGATTTCTTCCGGCGACAACGTCATATAGACCGGATCGACGCCGTCGATCTGCACCGATCCGTCGATCAGCGCCCGGGTGCGGTCATAATCGCCGACCGCGACCGATAGATTGAGCTTGGCCATGAGATGGCTTTGGTTCGTAACGGCGCCGCCCCGCTCATGCGAAACGGCGGCCGATTGGCCGCCGTTCAACGCGGACCCGCGCACTCTACCCGATCATGACCGACGATCAAGCGCCAGCCAGTGCCGCCGATTTGAAGTTCCTGCAGCGCCTGCCGCAAGCTCGTTTCAGGAACTTCAAATCGAAAGCGGCACTAGAATCATATACTTGCTAGTGCCCCTTGGTTTCCGAAGTTCGTGTCAGAGATTGCTGCGACGTACCACGAACTTCGGAAGCGGGGCACGAGACTATCGGCTGGGCGTGGTCGCCGTCTGATCGGTTGCCTGAGCGGCCGAAGGAGCAGCACGTTCCAGCGTGATGGTGGGAGCAACGCGGCGCGGGTGGTCCGGCCCGCGCGCTTTGACATCCGCCGGGTCCAAGCCTGGTACGCCGACCTTGGCGATGATCGCATGCGGCGCGAATTCCGACGTGAGCCCGAAGAAGAAGGTCGTATCGCCGGTGTTGGGGCTATGGCCGGCGCAGACCGGCTGGTTGAACGTGAAGGTGACCACGTTCCCGTTCTGCTCGGCAGACCACAACCCGATCTTGCCGAGACCGCCTTTGGTGACCACGTAGACGTGATCGGTCGGTCCGGTCTTGTCGTACTGAAGCTTCGTCACCGGACCGAAATCGATCGCGAGATCGGTGACGCAGGAGAATTCGGCATCGGTGACCGCCGTCGTCAGGTCCACGCGATACTCGTAGCCGGTCTTGCCGGCGGCCGGTGCTCCGGCCTTGCCGGCAAACGTGCGCGACTGCAGGCGTGCGCTGCCAGATGTCAAATTCGGGATCGGAATGGTGCCGACGCTGTCGGTCACCACGATCGTGCAATCGGTCTCGAACACACAGTTGATTGCCGGCGCGCTGACCGCGACCACGCTCAGCGACGCCGCCGCGGCGATGGCGGGTGCCATGACGAGCGCCACGGTGCTGCAAAGCAGGGCGTTTCGTGAAACGAGCATGACGTCTCCTCCCTGGCTGCCAGGCTTTTCGAAATCCGCCACTGGAAGCAGAGTGTACTTCACGGACGCTCGGTGCAAGGTTGTTGTGGCACCAACGATCGCGCGCCGTCGCCAACGATAGCCGCGCCCTATCGTGGCGCCCGAGACGCCGCACAGCACGCGTTGCGAAGGCTGCGCGCTTTCAGCCAACCCCTTGCGGGCGATAGCGGCGGACCGCCTCCGGGTTGGTGGAATCGGCACCCATATAGACGCCGCGCTCCCACTTGCGCTTCAGCGGATCGGCGACCTTGAGCGACATTCGCCCGATCCTTTCGATTTCGATGTCGACGGTCTCGCCGTCCTGCAGCGCGCCGAGCCCTTCATGATTGGTGCCGCAGGCGATCAGGTCACCCGAGTTCATGGTCATCACCGTGGTGGCGAACTCGACCAGCTCGGGAACCGCGTGCTCCATGTCGTCGGTGTTGTAGTTGTGTCGGAGCTGGCCGTCGTTCCAGAAGCGGACCACGAGGTCGTTCGGGTTCTCGATCTCGTCCGCGGTCGCAATGCACGGGCCGATCGGCGCGAACGTATCGAAGGACTTGCCGAGCCAGCTCGTCAGCGGATTCGACGGCCACGTCCGCCGCCCCTCCCCGCGCGCCGACACATCGATCATGCAGGTGTAGCCGAACACGTACTTCCGCCAGTCCTTCTGCTTCACCATCTTGGCCGGCCCCTTGATCACCAGCGCGAGCTCCGCCTCGTGCATGAACATCCACGGGATGGTGAACTCCGGCAGCACGATCGTGTCGCCGGGGCCGACCACGGCATCGGGGTTTTTCATGAACATATTGAGCGGCCGCGGCTCGCGCTGCGCGTGCTCCCAATAATTGGCGATGCAGGCGAGGATCTTTCCCGGCCGCGGCAGCGGCGCGCGCAAGCGCACCGAGTCTTGCGGCACGGCCTTGCCGTCGCCGGCCAGGCGCTCGAGCGCCGGGCGGAGCTCGTCGAAATGATCGATGATGGATTGCATGGTGAGCTGCGGCGTGTAGCTCGGCTTCACGGTACCGGCGAGGCTGACGATGCCCCGATCGGTCATCAGCCCGGGCAGAATCTCACCATTACCGGCAGCCTGAAACAGGACCAATTTCACGACCTTCCCTCCCCACGCGAGCGCACGAGAGCGTCCAAGTTCGCGTTTTTTCGCGTGGCAGACAACCGGGCTTCGGGATTGGATCTATGAACTTCATTCACTCCATGCCGATCGTGGCAGCGGGGGCGAGATCGCACAGGCGCAGCTGCACGCGCTCGGTGCCCTGCCAGCGGTCGATGCACAGCGTTCCGGCCGCATGCACGCTCTGGCCGCGCCCTTCGATCAGCGCACGCCCGAGCTTCTGCCCCGTGGCGCGAAAGGCAATGGCCGAAATGACCGCGCCGTCGCCGGCCTTGAGACGCGCGCGCACATGCGCTCCGGCTTCTTCGGCATAGACGATCGTGTGTGCGGGCAGCGCGAACATCGGCTCGGCATTGCCCGCGCCGAACGGCCCCGCACGCGCCACCATGGCGATCAACTCCGCCGTCGCAGCCGCGGCCGTCACCGCGCCGTCGATCTTGAGCACATCGTCGCGGCGCGCGGCCTCGACGGCCGCGCCGAGCGTCTCCTCCAGGAAGGCGCGGAAGGGCGCCAGCCGATCTTTGGCGAGGGTGACGCCCGCCGCCATGGCGTGTCCGCCGCCCTTGAGAAGCAGGCCCTCGCCGACCGCCCGGCGCACTGCCTGGCCGATATCGACGCCGGCGATCGAACGGCCCGAGCCGGTGCCGATATGATTTTGATCGAGCGCGATCGCGAACGCGGGCCGTCCGAACCGCTCTTTGAGCCGGGCCGCCACCAGGCCGACCACGCCTACATGCCAGTTCTGGCCTGCCGTGACGACGACGGCACCGTTCTCGTCGAGGCCAAGGGCTGCGGTGGCTTCCGCCTCGGCCTCGGCCAGCGTCGCTTGTTCGATCACCTGGCGCTCGCGGTTGAGCCGATCGAGCTCCGCCGCAATGCTGGCGGCCGCGACCGCATCCTCCTCGAGCAGCAGGCGGACGCCGAGATCGGCGCGGCCGATGCGCCCGCCGGCGTTGATGCGCGGTCCGAGCAGGAAGCCGAGATGCCAGGGTTCCGGCGGACCCGACATCCGGCTCACGTCCATCAGGGCGGTGAGCCCGACGCGCTCGCGCCGGCGCATGGCGAGGAGGCCTTTGGCCACGAAGGCGCGGTTGAGGCCCTTCAGCGCCACCACGTCGGCGATCGTGCCGAGGGCGACGAGATCGACGAGCTCCAAGAGATCCGGCTCGGGACGGGCGGCGGACCAGAACGCGCGCAGGCGCAGCGTACGGTTTACCGCCACGACCGTCATGAACACGAGGCCGACCGCAGCGAGGTGGCCGAGCCCGGAGAGATCGTCGCGCCGGTTCGGATTGACGATCGCGACCGCCGGCGGCAGGTGTTCGTCGGCAAGATGATGGTCGACAACGACGACGTCGAGGCCGAGCCGGCCCGCCTCTGCCAGCGGCTCGATGCTGGTGGTGCCACAATCGACCGTCACGACCAGCCTGGCACCGCGCTGGCTAAGCGCCCGCACCGCCTCGACATTGGGGCCATAGCCTTCGAACAGGCGGTCGGGGATATGGATCAGCGGGTCGAGGCCGCACTGCCGCAGGAAGCGCGCGAGCACCGCCGCGGCGGTCGCGCCGTCGACGTCGTAGTCGCCGAAGATCGCGACCTGCTCGCCGCGCACGACCGCATCGGCAATGCGCGCCGCGGCGGCGGCCATGTCGATGAGACTGTCCGGGTCCGGCATCAGGCGCCTGACGGTCGGGTCGAGGAAGCTCTCGACATCATCGACCTCCACGCCGCGACCGGCGAGAATGCGCGCCAGCAGCTCCGGCGTGCCGTGCCGCTGGACCATCACCAGCGCGCGGGCGGAGGCGCGCTCGTCCAGGCGGTCGCGCCAGGCGCGCCCGCACACGGAGCGTTCGACGCCGAGAAAGTGCCGCCGTCCGGGTGCAATAGCTCTGGCAAGAGCCGTGGTCACTGGCGCGTTCCTAAATCCGCTTCGCCATCAGGATGTCGTGCCGGCCGAACCCATCGACGTCCGGAAGCACACCCACCACCGTATAGCCGAGTCGCCGGTAGAACGTGTACGGGTGCCGGCCCGACAACGGGCGCCGACCCGCGGGTGCGAGGCGCCGCAGATGCTCGAGCACGTCGGGATAAAGATCGATATCGAACAGGTTCGTGCCGCCGAAATCGTCATCGGTGCCGAGCCAGATCGTGCAGACCCCAGCGCGCCGGGCCTCATCCTCCAGGAGCGTGACCAGACCCGTCCCGAAGCCGCGTCCCTGATGCGACGGATGGATCGCAAGCGGATGCAGCTCCCAGGCGGTACGGGAATGGCAGATGCGTCCGATCCAGCCCACGACATCCATACCGTCGAGGGCGGCGATCGCCATGCGGTCCGGGTCGGTGATGAAGGAGGCAACTTCCTCACGCGCCGAGGGCATATCGTGCCAAGCCGAAGGAACGTGCGCGAGCGCGCTCACCAGAATTGCAGCAGCCTGCTCCCGCTGCGATGCCGACGCGGCGTCGAATGGAATGGTTTGCACGACAATGTCGGCGCCTGCGTGGCCGGACGGCAGTGCCCTAATCCAAATAGAATTTGTCGCGCTGCCGGTGCTCGGCGCGGATCCACCGCACCGTGCCGGTGACGGAGCGCATCACCACCGTTTCGGTCTCGATGACACCATCCTTGCGGAAGCGCACGCCCTTGAGCAGATCGCCATTGGTCACGCCGGTCGCCGCGAACAGGCAATCGCCTTTGACCATGTCTTCGATGCCGTACTTCTTGCGCGGATCTTTGATGCCCATCTTGATGGCGCGCTCGCGCTTCTCCTCGGTGTCGAGCACGAGCCGGCATTGCATCTGGCCACCGATGCAGCGCAGCGCCGCCGCTGCCAGCACACCCTCGGGCGCGCCCCCGATGCCTATATAGATATCGATGCCGGTGCCCTCGGGGTCGGCGGTGTGGATCACGCCGGCGACGTCGCCGTCGGTAATGAGGCGCACCGCACCGCCAGCCTTGCGCACTGCAGCGATCAGGTCGGCGTGGCGCGGGCGATCGAGAATGAGGGCGGTGATGTTTTCCGGGGGGACCCCTTTGGCTTTGGCCAGCGCCGCCATGTTGTGCTCGGGCGGGGCATCGAGATCGACCACCCCTTTGGGATAGCCCGGTCCGATGGCAATCTTCTCCATATAGACATCGGGCGCATTGAGGAGGGTTCCGCCTTCCGCCAGCGCCAGCGTGGCGATCGCGCCGGGCATGTTCTTGGCGCACAGCGTCGTGCCCTCCAACGGATCGACGGCGATGTCGACCTTGAACCCTGCGCTGCCGCCGACTTCCTCGCCGATGAACAGCATCGGCGCCTCGTCGCGCTCGCCTTCGCCGATGACTACGGTGCCGCGAATGGGCAACTTGTTGAGCTCGCGACGCATGGCGTCGACGGCGGCCTGGTCGGCCGCCTTCTCATTGCCGCGCCCGCGCAGGCGCGCCGCGGAGACGGCGGCCCGCTCGGTGACCCGCACGATCTCGAGCGACAGGATGCGCTCCAGCATGAGGTGCGGCTGAACGGTAACCGATGACATCGTCGCGAACTCCCCTTCCATGCTTTGCATGCTCCCAACGCCTTCTTTTGAATTTCACCACGTGCCATTCGCAGCCGTTTCGGATTGCAATCGCGGTGTCGGCAAATCTCCGAGTCCCCTAGTGCCCCGCTTCCGAAGTTCGTGATACATGGCGGCCCCTCTGACACGAACTTCGGAAAGCAAAGGGGCACTAGCAAGTCTATGTCCTAGTGCCGCTTTTCGATTTGAAGTTCCCGCGCGAGTTTGCAGCAGGCGGTGTAGGAACTTCAAATCGGCGGCACTAGGGGATCATGCGCTAATTCTTCTCGATGCGGATCACTTGCGGTTTTCCGGAAATCACCTGGTCGCGCTCCACCGCGGCCAGCGCCTTTCGTACCGCATCTTCGGTCGTCGCATAAGTGATCAGGATGACGGGCACGGGCTCGGCTGCGCTCGCCGGATTGTCTCCGCCGTGCGGCCGGACGCCAGGGTGGCGCTGCACGATGGATTCGATCGAGATTTGCTGCTCGGCGAGGCGCGTCGCAATGGTCGCGAAAGTGCCGGGTCGGTCGACCGCCAAAAGACGGATGTAATAGCCGCCTTCGTGGCGCTGCATCGGCGCCTTTTCGCTTCGCACCAGCCGTGCCGAGGGCCGGCCGAACGGGGCCGTACGCACGCCGCGGGCAATGTCGCCGACGTCGGAAACGACCGCCGACGCGGTCGCCATGCCGCCGGCGCCCGGCCCGACCAGCGTAATTGCGTCCACGGCATCGGCATCGACCGTAATGGCGTTGGTGACGCCCATCACCTGGGCAATCGCAGAGTCCTTGGGGACCATGGTCGGGTGTACGCGCTGCTCTATGCCCCGATCGGTCGGCACCGCAACGCCGAGCAGCTTGATGCGATAGCCGAGCCCGTCGGCGGCATCGAGATCGGCCGGCGCGATCGAGCTGATGCCTTCGATATAGACGGAATTCGGATCAACGCGGGTGCCGAAGGCAAGGCTCGCCAGGATCGCGAGCTTTTGCGCCGTGTCATGACCATCCACATCGAAGCTCGGATCGGCCTCGGCATAGCCGAGCCGCTGCGCATCCTTCAGGCATTCGGCGAAGGACAGTTTCTCCTGCTCCATCCGGGTGAGGATGTAATTGCAGGTGCCGTTGAGGATTCCATAGATGCGGGCAAGCTCGTTGCCGACGAGGCCCTCGCGCAGCGTCTTCACGATCGGAATGCCGCCGGCGACCGCGGCTTCGAAGTTGAGCGCCACGTGCTGCTGCTCGGCCAGCTGCGCGAGGGCGACGCCGTGCCGGGCGAGCAGCGCCTTGTTGGCCGTGACCACCGATTTGCCGGACGTAAGAGCGGCCTCGACCGCCCGCTTGGCGGGATCGCCCTCGCCCCCGATCAGCTCGATGAACACGTCGATCTCGGGGTCGGTCGCCAGCGCGACCGGGTCGGCGACCCAGCGCATCTTGCCGATGTCGATCGGCCGTTGTTTCACGCGCGAACGCGCGCTGACGGCGACGACCTCGATGGCGCGGCCGCACCGCACTTCCAGCGCCTCGCGCTGGCCCGCGAGCAGCCGCACCACCGCGGCGCCGACGGTGCCGAGACCGGCAAGACCCAATTTCAGCGGCGCCACCATGAACGTCAGCGTCGGGTCGCGAGGGGGACCACGTTGTGCAGCTTCTCCGGCGCCGTTTCGAGGAAACGACGGACGTTGCGCGCCGCCTGGCGGATACGCTGCTCGTTCTCGACCAGCGCGATCCGCACATAACCTTCCCCATACTCGCCGAACGCCACCCCCGGCGAGACGGCGACTTCGGCCTTCTCCACCAGCAGCTTGGAGAACTCGAGGCTGCCCAGCGAGCGGAACATGTCGGGGAGGGGCGCCCAGGCGAACATTGACGCCGGGGGCGGAGGAATGACCCACCCTGCCCGACCGAAGCTGTCGACCAGGGCGTCACGCCGGCGCCGGTAGCAGTCGCGCATCTCGCGGATGCAATCGTCGGTCCCGTTGAGCGCCGCCGTGGCTGCGACCTGGATCGGCGTGAACGCGCCGTAGTCGAGATATGACTTCACGCGCGCCAGCGCGGCGATGAGCCGTTCGTTGCCGACCGCAAAGCCGATACGCCACCCCGGCATGGAGAACGTCTTCGACATCGAGGTGAACTCGACGGCGACGTCGACCGCCCCTGGCACTTGCAGCACCGATGGCGGCGGATTGCCGTTGAAATAGACTTCCGCATAGGCGAGATCGGAGAGGATGAACAGTCCGTGCTTCTTCGCGAACAGGACGAGGTCGCGATAGAACTCGAGATCGGCCACGTAGGCGGTCGGATTGGCCGGGTAGCAGACCACGACCGCGAGCGGCTTGGGGATGGAGTGGATCACCGCGCGCTCGAGGATGTCGAAGAATTGCGGCGTCGGCTCCGACTGGATCGAGCGGATGACCGCGCCGGCCATGAGGAAGCCGAAGGCATGAATCTGATAGCTCGGGTTGGGCACGATGATGACATCGCCCGGCGCGGTGATCGCCTGCGCGACGTTGGCGAAGCCCTCCTTGGAGCCGAGCGTGGTGACGATCTGCGTTTCCGGATTGAGCTTCACGCCGAAGCGGCGCTCGTAATAGGCAGCCTGCGCGCGCCGCAAGCCGGGAATGCCCTTGGACGCGGAATAGCGGTCGGTCCGCGGCTTACCCAGCGTCTCCTTGAGCTTCTCGATGACGTGCGGCGGCGCAGACAGGTCAGGATTGCCCATGCCGAGATCGATGATATCGGCGCCCGCATTGCGCGCCTCCGCCTTGGCGCGGTTCACCTGCTCGAACACATAGGGCGGCAAACGGCGAATGCGGTAGAAATCTTCCATGCGTCGGGGCTCCTGGCGAGACAAATCCGCTGCGGCACCGAGCCTTTGTATCACGGCTTCCGGACGCCGGTAGCACCGTCGTGCGGACAGCCCTAGCTTATTGTTGGCGCACGGTCTTTTCTAAAACCGGTCGGTACTGCCGGGGATCATGCTTCAACGAGCGAATCAAGAGCCATCCCATAAAGCGCGGCGTCGGTTTCGGAGCACGACGAGCCGCAACGGTTGCACTGGGAATTGCCGCGATCCAAGGACACCGTGCCCCGGAGTCGTTAACGCGCCGTCGCCTTCTTGGGCTGAGCGGGTTCGGCGGTTTCCGCCTCCTGGCGCGCGCGGGCGGCGGAGAGCTCGTCGGCCAGCCGCTGGCGCTCGGCGGCCGTCATAGGCTTGGTATCGCGGGCGGCAGGCATGTCGTGGACGGCCGGATAGGGGGGCTCGACGGCAGGCCGGGCCGGCGCGTCCGCCGGCTCGGCGAGGTCGGCGATTGGCGACGTGCACCCAGCCATGCCCACGAGCAGGAGGATCGCCAGGGCCGCGGCAGATCGGGCAACCGGCGAAGTTTGCATCCGGGAGGGCCGACACCACATGAGAATCACGCACCCGTTTCGACAGCGTTCGGTCGTCCGCCTGACAGGCACCAGGTGACTTGGGGAACTTACAGCGCCAATATGTCCTAACCAAGGATGGTAAAGTTGCCGTCAAGACGCGGAAGTATCGTTTACGGTTAAGTCTTGACGGGAATAGCCACGAGGCCGGCCATGAACGAGAAGGCGCCCGGCGATCTGAGCCAGATCGGCACCGTCGACATCGAAGCCTTTGCCAAGAACTTCGCCCGCCTCATCGAGGAAGGCGGTAAGGCCATGGCGGCCTACCTCAGGCCGCGCGAGGAAGGCCAGATCAAGAGCGAAATGCCCGACGAGATCGCCGACGTGGTCAAGACGCTCGGCCAGGTCACGGAGTATTGGCTAAGCGATCCGCAGCGCGCCTTGGAGCTCCAGACCCGCCTCGCCAGAGACTATCTCGAGCTGTGGGCATCAACGGCAAAACGCATGGCGGGCGAAGAGGCCCAGCCGGTCGCCGCACCGGATCCCAAGGACCGGCGGTTCGCCGATCCGGAATGGTCGTCGAATCAGTTCTTCGATTTCCTCAAGCAGGCCTATCTGCTCACGACGCGCTGGGCCGACCACGTCGTCAAGAACGCAGAAGGTCTCGACGCCCACACCCGGCAGAAAGCCGAGTTCTACATGCGCCAGATCGCCAACGCGACCTCGCCATCGAATTTCGTTCTCACCAATCCCGAACTGCTGCGGGCGACGCTCTCATCCAACGCCGAGAATCTGGTCCGCGGCATGCACATGCTGGCCGAGGACATCGCGGCCGGGCACGGCAGTCTCAAGATCCGGCAGTCCGACGCCTCCATGTTCCAGGTCGGCAAGAATCTCGCGATCACGCCCGGCAAGGTCATTTTCCAAAATGATCTGATGCAGCTGATCCAGTACGCGCCGACCACCAAAAGCGTGCTGAAGGTGCCCCTCCTCATCGTCCCGCCGTGGATCAACAAGTTCTACATTCTCGATCTCACGCCGGAAAAATCCTTCATCAAGTGGTGCGTCGACTGCGGGCTCACCGTATTCGTGATCTCCTGGGTCAATCCCGACGCGCGGCTCGCCAAGAAGAGCTTCGAAGAGTACATGCGCGAGGGGCCGCTTGAGGCGCTGGACCTCATCGAACAGGTCACCGGCGAGAGAAGAGTCCACACGATCGGCTATTGCGTCGGCGGTACGCTGCTCGCCGTCACGCTCGCCCATATGGCGGCCCAGGGCGACGACCGGGTGATCTCAGCGACATTGTTCGCCGCCCAGGTCGACTTCACCTATGCGGGTGACCTCAAGGTGTTCGTCGACGAGGAGCGGGTGCAGGCGCTGGAGCGCCGCATGGAGCAGCAGGGCTATCTCGAAGGCGCCAAGATGGCGAGCGCCTTCAACATGCTGCGCTCGAACGATCTGATCTGGCCCTACGTGGTCGGCAACTATCTCAAGGGTGAGCCGCCGTTCGCGTTCGACCTGCTCCACTGGAATTCGGACTCCACCCGCATGCCGGCGGCGAACCACTCGTTCTATCTGCGCAATTGCTATCTCAACAACACTCTGAGCAAGGGCGAGATGATCATCGCCGGCCAGCCGATCGATGTGGGCAAAATCACCATCCCGGTCTACAACCTGGCCACGCGTGAAGATCACATCGCTCCGGCGAAATCGGTGTTCCTCGGCTCGAAATTCTTCGGCGGGCCGGTCAAATTCGTGGTCGCCGGCTCCGGCCATATTGCCGGCGTGATCAATCCGCCCGACAAGAAGAAATACCAGTATTGGACCGGAGGTGCGCCGACCGGAAATCTCGATGCATGGCTCGGTGCGGCGGAGGAACACCCGGGCTCGTGGTGGCCGGACTGGTTGGCGTGGATCAAGCAGCAGGATGCCGCCGAGGCCGCCGCGCGCCAGCCCGGCGGGGGCAAGCTCAAGCCGATCGAGGACGCACCCGGCAGCTACGTGAAGACGACGGACTGAGGCGGACTGCGGCCTCGTCGCGCTCTGGACACGCGTGGCGCCGTCTGATTTCTAGAGCATGATCCCGAAAAGTGGACCACCGGTTTTCGAAAAGATCATGCTCCACTAATAGGCTAGAGCGGGATGACGATTCCAAGAAAGTCATCACTCTAGTCTTTGCGCGCGGGCCGACCCGTCCCATGAGGGCCATGCATGACCCACGAATTGTTCTGGCTGGTGCTGACGATCATCCAGACCGGGGTGCTCTGGGTGGTCTATATGATCGATCGGATCATGGTTCGCGGCCTCGAGGCGACACTGGACAATCCGGGGCCGAACGCGATCCCGCAGTCGCCCTGGGCCCAGCGCCTCATCGCGGCGCACACCAACGCGGTGGAAAACCTGGTGCTGTTCGCGCCGCTCGTCATCATCCTGCATCTCCTCGGCATTTCCAGCGGCCTGACGATCACCGCCTGCGTGCTCTATTTCTCCGCCCGCCTGGCGCATGCGGTCATCTATGCGTGGGGCGTCCCCCTCTTTCGCACCTTGAGCTTTCTGGCGTCATGGACGGCGCTCGTCATCCTGGTGCTGGCGGTCTTCCGCATCGTCTGATCAAGGAAACATCGCCACCTGGGTGAGGCCGGTCGGTTCGGGAAAACCCAACATCACGTTCATGTTCTGCACCGCCTGGCCGGAGGCGCCTTTGGTCAGGTTGTCGAGTGCCGAGATGATGATGGCACGGCCGGCAACACGGTCGTTGGCCACGCCGATAAATATCATGTTCGACCCGCGGACGTGACGCGTCTGCGGCGTCTGTCCGAACGGCAGGACGTGCACGAACGGCTCCTTGGCGTAGACTTTCGTCAAGGTGGCGTGGAGCTCCGACGCGTTGCGTCCGCGCCGTCCGCGCACGTAGATCGTCGCCAGAATGCCGCGGTTCATCGGCACGAGATGCGGCGTGAAGGTCACCGTGATGTCGCGACCGGCGGCGCGGGAAAACTCCTGATCGAGCTCGGCCATATGGCGATGATGACCGACGCCATAAGCATGGAAGCCTTCCGACACCTCGGCGAAGATCATCTCTTCCTTGACGCCCCGTCCGGCGCCCGTCATCCCCGACTTGGCATCGATGATGATTTCATCGGGCTCGATGGCCTTGGCCTTGAGCAGGGGCACGAGCGGCAATTGCGCGCACGTCGTATAGCAGCCGGGATTGGCGACGAGATGCGCGTGCCTGATCTCGCGTCGGTAGATTTCGACGAGGCCATAGACGGCTTGGCTCTGCAGCTCGGGCGCGTGGTGCTCGTGTCCATACCAGCGCGCATACACGGCAACGTCGGACAAGCGAAAATCGGCCGAGAGATCGACCACTTTGACTGCCGGCGCCTGGGCGAAAATGGCTTTGACCACCTTCTGCGTGGTGGCATGCGGCAGCGCGCAGAACACGAGGTCGAGTGCCGCGCCGACCCAGTCGACATCGTCGATCGCCAGGAGCTTCGGCAATGGGTAAGGCGAGAATTGCGGGAACACGTCCCGCATCTCGTGGTTTGCCCGGCGCTCGGCGGTCAGCAGCGCGATCTCGGTGCGCGGATGGCCCAAGAGCAGCCGCAGCAGCTCCGCGCCCGTATAGCCCGACGCGCCAAGAACTCCGATCCTGACTTTGCTGGCCATGGCGCGTTGCTCGTCGTCGACGGGCGCGCGCTTTAGCGGGCGGCGCGCGGGCGCGTCAAGAACGCGCGTTGCCGGGCCTTACCGACAAGCGAACAGTGCACCGCCGAGATGGGCGGCGCGCCTCACCGATATCTGCGTCCCGGTCAGAGGACGGCGTTCCAGGCGACGGGCACCAGCCGGTAACCCGCACCGTCCTTCTCGACATAGCCGAGCGAGGGGAAGGCAAAGTGGAAGCCGGCAATGAGCGCCTTCTCGGCGGCCGCCATATCGTAGAACTTGCGCCGCGTCGCCACCGCCTTGTCGGGGTCGATGTCGAACGCGACATGCCAATCGGGATTACGCAGGAAGAGTTCGGGGATGTTGGTGACGTCCGACTGTACCAGCACGCGTCCCGAGCCCGAGGCCACCGCGAAGGCGGTGTGGCCTGGGGTATGGCCGGAGGCGTCGATTGCCGTGATGCCGGGCGCTACTTCCTTTCCCCATTCGTATCTCGTCACCTTGTCGGCGACGTTCGACAGAACCTTGCGAGTGTTGGCAAAGTAGCCCTTCATCATGTCGGTGGCCGCCTTGCTCATGTTGTCGTCACTCATCCAGAACGCCCAGTCTGGCGCCGGCGCTTTGATCTCGGCATTCGGGAAGGCGAGCGCGCCATCGGCGGTCTTGACGCCGTTGATGTGGTCGGGGTGCAAATGCGAGAGCACGACCATGTCGATCGCCTTCGTATCGATTCCGGCGGCCGCCAGGTTCGCCTGGCACAGACCGGCGGTGGGAACGGCGCCGGGCGGAAAGCCGGTATCGATGAGGACGAGCTTGGACCCGGTATTGACCACCACCGGATTGAACGGGACCGTGATCTGGCCCTTCGGCATGTAGGCGGCTTCTGCCGCGGCGAGCGCCTGCTCCTTGGGAATGTTGCGCACGAAGCCGTCCGGCATTGGGGAGGTGCGACTGCCGTCGGAAATCTGGGTCAGCTCGTAATCGCCAACCTTGTAGCGATAGAAGCCGGGCGCCTGCTTGCCGGCCGGTGGCGCAGCGGCGCGGGCGGATGGAGGCATGGCGGGCAGAAATGCCGCAACGCCGGCGCCGGCAGCGGTGCCGAGCAATGAACGACGCGTCAGTTCAGTCATCGTCTCCTCCCCTGATCAGATCGTCGGATTCCACGGCACCGGGATCTCGCGATAACCGGCGCCGGATCTTTCCACGTAAGCGAGGCCGGGGAATGGGTAGTGGAAGCCCTGAACCATCATGCGTTCGGCCGCCAGCATGTCATAGACCTTGCGACGAGTCTGCTCGGCCATCGCGCCGTCCTGATCATACATGGCGTGCCAATCGGGGTGTCGCGCAAACAGGTACGGCACATGGGTCACGTCGGCCTGGACGTAAACCTTGTCGGATCCCGATGCGACGATATGGGAATTGTGGCCTGGCGTGTGGCCCGGCGTGGCGATTGCCGTGATGCCCGGCGCAACCTCGGTGCCGGCTTCGTACGGGGTCACCTTGCGTCCCAGCGCGTCGAACACGCGGCGCAGATTGGTGAACACCTCCTGCATGCGGCCGGCCGGCGCGCGACTCATCTCGCCGTCGTCCATGAAGTACTTCCACTCGGCCGCGGGCACCAAAATCTCCGCATTGGCGAAGGCGAGCTTGTTGTCGGGCGTGAGCAGGCCGTTGATATGGTCGCCGTGGAAATGCGAGATGACCACGAGATCGACGGCGTTGCGATCGATGCCGGCGGCGGCGAGATTGCCGTGGAATTGTCCGGCCGCTCCCTTGCTGCGCGCGAAATTCGCTTCGCTCGTGCCGGTGTCGATAACCACGAGCTTGGAGCCGGTATTGACGACCACCGGATTGTACGGCGTCGTCATCATGTCCTTTTCGTAATAGGCGGCCGCAAGCGCGGCATTCACCTCGTCCCTGCTCTTGTTGGTGACGTGATTGTCGGCGAACTTGAACTTATTCACGCCGTCGGTCACCACCGTGATTTCGATGCTGCCGACCTTGTAGCGATAGAAACCGGGCGCCTGCCGACCAGCGGGCGGCGCTGCCGCAGCAGCGGGAGAAATGGTCGTTGCGGCAAGCACACTTCCTGCCGTCAGCGCGACGGAACCGGTCACCACGTCACGGCGCGAAAGCTTGGTCATCCTTGTCTCCCTGGCGTTGAGGTCCGGCCGCTCTCTGCGAGCCTGTCGTGACATTCTCGCGAATTATTGGTCTGCCGATAGACCACGGCAAGGATTATCAATTACGCGAGTTCCCGCCTCATTTCGCGGGCGAGTTCGCCACCCCATTTCTTGCAAGCCGTGCGGCGCACAACCAACGATTCACCACCGGAGGTGGGGCCGGCCGGCTTTTGTCCCGCTCTGACCGGAAAGCAGTCCTGCGACGGTCCTCGCGCCTGTTTCCCCTGTCACGGGCCACCTTTAGCAGATACGGCCAAAATGATGGCAGCGCATATTAAATGGGCCCTG
>JBJMSU010000211.1:0-18967 GCA_045801465.1 Xanthobacteraceae bacterium
TTCGGAGGCGGAGCACTAGCCAATAGGCTTTGTACCGCGCAATGTCCAGCCGCGGTCGAGAATTCCGCGACCATCCCTGCGGGTCCCGCGCGGCCCGATTTTGGTCTATTCCGGCGGCGCTTTTTGTATATAACTCGCGGCGCGCGGCGTGGCGGTTGCACAATCCAACGATGGCCGCAGGCTTGCCCGAATGAAGCGTAACGGGGTGGATTCGAATGGGTCTTGGTCCGACGATTCTGTCGCTTTATCACCAGCTCAAGTTGCTCGGCGCCTTTGACGAAATCGATAGCGTCATCGAACTGGGTTCGCAGGGCGTGTGGTGCCCCGACCGGCGGCTGTTGGTCGGCCTTTTCGAGGCATTTGGCCGGCCAGTGCCGCCGGAGAGCGAGCTCAGCCTTTATATCAACAACACGGGGACCGGACGCGCGCCGTCGCGCCACCTGCATGAAAAACTCGGCTTCAAATACAACTGCGTGGACATCGACGGCAATTTTGGTTCGCTCACCTACGATATCAATTTCGATTCAGTGCCGCCGGAGCATCGCGCAAAGTACGGCATGACCACCAATCACGGCACGACCGAGCACCTGCTGAACCAATACAATGCCTTCAAGATGATCCACGACTTCACGGCGCCTGGCGGGCTGATGCTGCACGCGCTGCCGTTCACTGTCCATCTCGAGCATGGCTTCTTCAACTATCAACCCAACCTGTTCGAAGCGCTCGCCCGCTTCAACTCGTACAAAACCCTCGGCGTGTGGGTCGGTCCCGATTGGACGCTGTCGAGCCTGGTCCCGTGGGAGCCGAGGCTGTTGGAATTCCTCACGCTCAATGCGAAGACGACGCATCTGCTCGTGGTGCTGCAGAAAAAATTGCACGACACGGAATTCTGCATGCCGGTGCAGGGCGTCTATGAGGACATGCTGCCGGACAGCGCTGTCGCGCGTTATCAGCTCGTCGTCGACGGCGAATATTACAGCGGCCACCGCGTGCGGCAGATGAGCCGGGACATCACCGAGACCACCCTGTCGAGCTATCCGTTTCCGGTGATTGCCCGACATATGGGCAAGCGCGTCCTGCGACGCCTCAAGCTCTACTCCGGCCCGATCACCGACTGAGCATCGCGCTGCGCCTCTTCACCTGCTTGCCTGTTCCCCACTGGGCTCGATCCGCGCCACGACATCCGTGAACGCATGGTCGATCGCCTCGCGGCTGTCCTCCTCCCAGATGAGCTGCTGGCATGGCGTGGCGAAGGGGAGCGATCGGCCGGGCTCGAAGCCGAGGTGGCGAAAGAAATCGAGCGTCGTCTGCGGCACACCGGACGGGGCCATTTTCAACGTTGCGTAACGCGTCGTCTCGTTGAGCCAGCACAATCCCATGGGCCCGGTATTGACGCCCATGTTGACGAAGGCCTGCTGGTAGAGCGCCATGCGCAGCCCCACGTTCCACGCGGCCTCGGGCATCAGGAGGCAGCCATCGAGCGCGGCAGGAACGCCTTCCATCGTCTCTTCAGTGTCGGGAACGAACACGACGGCGTAGCGCTGCGGATCGAGGCCGCGGGCAAACGCCGTCCAGGCCGCGAGGTTGCTGTTGCGCGCCGGCATATAATTGTAGCCGCGCAACGTGACGGTTACCAGCCGGCGATCGGTCATGCCGCGTGCCGCCAGCCAGCGCTCGATGTTCCTCCGCCGCTCGGACGTGGCCCGCAGCACCGCGATCGGGCGCTCGCCGCGGCGGGCGGCATCGAGGCACATCTGCGAGCTCGGGAATACCGGCAGCGCCGGCTCGTAGTCCGTGGGAAACACGTGGCGTGCCGCGACCGAGCGAAAGAACGCCGCCTCCTCGCGCGAAGCGGCCTGGGTGACGGCGGCGCAGCTCGGAAGCAGCGCGCAGGCCTGCACGAGAATGTTCTGGATGCGCTCGCCGCGGTTCGCCGCCCCGACGACCGCTTCGTAATCGTCGCGTTCGCGTCGCACGCCTTCGTAGGGACCGGGCACGATGACGATGTGGATCGTGTCGAGGCCACGCCGTCGTCGCTCGAGATCGGCACCGGCGAGGAACCAGAGGCAGTCAAAGGTGATCGGCCCGACCTTCAGGTCATAGAATGCGAACAGGGTGCGGTCGGCGGCGGGAAAATTCTGCACGCTGTTGCGTCGAATGAGCCGCGGCACTGTTGACGCCGCAGTGATGGCGCGCCGCGTCAATGCGTGGAGAATCCGGCCGGGGCCGGTGGTCGGGTAAACGACTTCGGCGGAAAGTCGCTTCGCGATCCAGTGCGGCCCCTGCTGGCGCAGCTTGAAGATGATGCGCGGCAATCCGCCCGCCGGCTCCCGCAGGTCGCGATCAACGCCGCTCATCCCCATCACCAGCGCGGACGCAATGACATGCCGCGGTTGCGTGTCGACGCAGAGGGCCGCTTCAGGCCATTGCGACCTCGGGCGGCTGAACCCGCTCGGTTGCCTTGCGCAGCTCTTCGGGCGGCGGCTTGTGGCCGCCCAGGAGGTTGCCGGTCCAGCTCGAAAGACGATTGACGAGGTTGTAATATGTGTATTCCGGAGAGCGCCGGATCAGCAGGCCGTCCTTGACCTCCTCGCTGTATTCGTACTGCGCCCAGCCATTGCAGCCCTTGCAGAACGGCACTTTGTCCCATTGGCTGGTCTCGTGGTAGTAGCGCGCCTTGGCGAACTCCTCGCCGTGCCACACGTCCTTCACGCCGCGCTCGAAGACGTTGCCCATGTCGGTGGCACGCACGCCGTCGAGGCAGCACAGGCGCACGCTGCCGTCGTTGTGAACCGGCATTGTCTTGTAGATGACCGCGCACGGCACCCGTTGCGGCGGCTCGATCATGTCCGGGAACGTGCCGTTCTCGAACACGATTCCCATGCGCACGACGTCGACCACGCCGACCCAGCGGTCGACGAATTCCTGCTCTTCGTGCTTGTTGGTATTCTGGATCGTGAACGACACGCCGACGCGCGGAAGCTCGCGATCGCCGCGCACGCGCAGCATGCGGAAGACCGCCGCCTCGATCTTGGCCAGCTTGTCCACGCCGCGCACCTTTTGCAGGGTTTCCGGCGTTGTCGAGTCGAGGCTGAACATGATCGAGTCGACCTTGATCTCGCAGAAGAATTCCGCGAGATCTTCGGTGAGCGTCAGGCCATTGGTGTTCATGGCGACGGCGATGCCGCGCCGCTTCATGTCGGCAAACACCTCGCGCAGATTGGGAATGAGCAGCGGTTCGCCATAGATGCTCGGCGCCACCATGGGCTGCGCGCCGGTGAACTCGTCCAGCACCTTGCGCGCCGCATCGAGATCCATGATCCCTTTGACGGAATCGATCTGCTCCTCGTCCTCGAGCCCCCACACCGGACACATGTGGCAACGCAGATTGCACCGCGTGGCGAAATCGACCAGCAGGCGGTCGGGCATGTCCGGAACCGGAAGCGGCTTCCAGTTATCGGCCGGATCGACCCACTCCGCCTTGGACCAATCGCGCATGCTCAAGCTCCTTGGAATCAGGCAAGGATTGTTTCGCCGAACCACGGGGTTTGCGTCGTCGGACCTTATAGCTCGGAAAGAAGGCGTTACAAGCCTTTTCTCCACGGCATGATTCCGCAAAGTGGATAGCCGGTTTCGGAAAAGATCATGCTCCAACAATCGGCTGGAGCGCGATGATGATTCGCAGAAAAGTCATCCCACGGCAGTACCGTGGCAGAAGCAATAGTGCCGCCGATTTGAAGGTCCTACAGCGCCTGCTGCGAGCCTGTGAAGGGAACTTCAAATCGAAAAGCGGCACTAGAGCGATAGACTTGCTAGTGCCCCTTTGCTTCCGAAGTTCGTGTTCAGAGGGTGCTGCCATGTATCACGAACTTCGGAAGCGGGGCACTAGACCGCGATCTCGACCGTGATGCTCATGCAGTTTTCGGGCAATCGCGACCATTGTTCCTCGGTGAGAGCGGCTTCCGCTCTGTTGGCGGCAAATACGCTCGGCGTGACGAAGACCAGCGTCGCCGCCATTCGCACGAGATCGGCCAGCCGCCGCTCGCCCGTCCGCGCGAGCCGACGCACCCGCTGCGCGACGCGCGCCGATTGCGGCGAACCTGCGTAATGGATGCGGCCCGACGACGGCGACTCGAACATGGTCTGCAGCGCACCGACCTCGGCAAGAGGAACTTCATTGGCGGCAAAGTTGGGATGGAATGCGATGATCTTTCCACCCTTTCGCATGCACGGCGTGACCGTTTTGACGACATCCATGATCTGATGCAATTCGGAGGGGCCCAAGGTGCAGATGCACAGGTCGAACTCGGCAGTTCCGCTGAAGGCCTTGGCGAGATTGCCGCCCACCACCTCCGACAGCAAGACCCGCGCGTGCACGCCCGGCAAATGATCGGCGACGGTCTCGCCCACGGAGGTCGCACCGACGACGACAAGAACATTGGCGGCCCCCTCGCCGGCCGCCGCGTCCACGATCCGAACCAGGTGACGCATCGCCGCCCAATACGGGTGCAGCGGGCGAACGCGGGGCAGCACTCCATAGTAGCGACGGTAGAGATCGCGCGCGAAGCGAAGAACGCTGCGGCCGGACGCCGTGACGGATGTGCGCGGCCCGTAGTGTAGCGCGACGTGCGGAACAACGGCCGAAGCGACGCTCCTTTTCATCATCCGGTCGTACTCGGCTTGCAGCGGATCGCGCCTTGCGGCGAACTCGAAGTCCAGCAGCAGCAGCCGGTCCTCGTGGTCGCGATCGATAAACTCCAAGACCCGCGCCAGGACCTCTTTTTTCTCCCGCACGTCCTTGGCTGACGAGACCCACGCCTCCACGCTGCGCTTGAGAGGTGCGGCCCAGGGCGGCGCTTCACCGGTTCGGCGTATCGACAGACCGGAGGAGCCCTCCTCGCGACGCCAGTCGACGACGCGGTTCACATCGAGACTGTTCTCGTCAACCGCCGCGTTGGTCTCGATTCGCTGAAGGTCGCGCACCAGCTCATCCGCGATGCCGCCCCAACGAGCGTCCTCGATCGCGCTCAGCATCGCCTCGACGGCGCTGCGCTGGCGATCCCGCAAGTCGACCAGGTCGGCACGCCGGCGCGCATGCGCTTTGATGACGCCGTCGAGCTTCCACCAGGTCTTGTCGACTTCGCTCAGCGACTCCGGCGGGTCGTTTGCCTCCGTCGTCGCGCCGAGCCGTGCGGAGAGGTATTTGTGCCGCGCTTCGATGAACCCGGACCGGTGATAGTTCCACTGCGGATGGTCGAGATGCGAGGGAAGGACCGCCGGCACATGGGCCAGCACCGTATCGACGAAGGAACGCAGCGCCGCCCGCGCATCGGCGATATTTGCCGGCAGATCCGCCGAATGCAGCGTGAGCGGATGACGCGCCATCTCCCGCTGGTATTGGGTGAGGAACGAAGCCGTGTTGCGTGCGATCTCGCGCGGATCGGGCCAGCCGATCTGCAGCTGGTCTTGCGCAGTCTCCGCGCTGCGCAGTTCGAGCATCAGGAAGTCGTCGGAATCGCCGAGGACGAACGGCTCCGTGCCGGGAAAAAATTCGGTCATCAGACCATGATCCCAGTAGGAGTTCGGCTCCGCGAGATGGCGCTCGGGGCGCATTCCGACGATGGCGATCGGCATCTGGTGGCCGATCAGCGTGGCGTGATCGACCAGCCAGTAGAACTGGTCCATGTAGCGAACGCTCATGGCGGGCTGATTGACCGTCTTGCCACGGATCGTGTTGTGTCGATGCCGAAGCACCAGGGCAGCCATCTCGCGCGGCGACAGCGTCAATGACCGGGTGTTCGGGTCAACGCGACTCAGGAGCTCCGGAACCACCGCCTCGGCGTTGACGCAATAGCTCGGCGACGCGACCAGGCGCCTGCCTTCGGCGAGCTGCCCGATGAGATTACGCAGGCTGCCGTCGGCAATGATGAAGTCGGCATTGAGAAACAACAGCCATGTATCCGTCACCGACGGGCCCAAGTCGCTGAATCCGCGATGCAGAACGTAGGTCAGCGCCATCCCGTACTTATCCGGAGCCGGGATGAGGTCGTCGAGCCCGACCAGGCGGACGGGGCAGAGCGCTTGAATCTTGCCGACCGTCGGATCGCCGAACAATCTGGGAAACGCGCCCTCTTCGGTCAGGATCACGACTTCGCAGGGGACCGTGGATGCCACGTAAGGGAGATTGCCCGGCGCCAGCAGCGCGGGGAGCGTCAGCGACAGCAGTTCGCCGATGTACTTTTCTCCCCACGCATAGGTGATGATTCGCGTCGGCCGGACCGACGGCAGACTCCTGTCCGGCTGGATGCCTCCCGAAACGGCCTCTTCACGCAGCATCAAGTCTACTCATTGATCAATGAGAGGCCGGAACCCAGTCGCCCGACCGGGGCTGGCGCCGCATCATCGCGATTGAGCGTGGCGCGCGGGTTGTCGATCAGCGCCGCAAATACCTCGCGCAGCAGATCGCGCAAGGCAACGATGCTGTACGGACAACCGAGGATGTCACCGCTGAGCAACAGCCCCTTTGCCGACAGGGGGGCGGCGAATTGAGGAAAGTCGCGGTTGAGCCGCCAGTGGCGACGCGTGCGGACCGTGTGGACGGTGCCGTGCCGGTCACGGCATGCGTAAGCCTCAGCGCTTTGCGGCGGTCGCAGATAGATGTCGGGGGCAATCGTCTCTTCCGGGAGGTGGATCGCGGTACAGCACTCGAGGCCGACGCCGACCATGAGCACGTACGTGTCGTAATCGCGCATTAATCCATAGGGGCTGTTGCCCGAGACCGGCGTGTCGCCGATATGATGCCGCGCGAGCAGCGCACGGGCGGCAGGCCCCCAGCCGGCGACCGAGTGCGTCGGATGGATGCTGCGTGCGATGGCGTAACGGGTGCGAAACACCTCGCTGAGAACACCGGTGTGCGAAGGAGTAGCCATTTCGTCCCAGACCGGATGCTCCGGCGTGACGGTTCGCCAGGTCATCGTCGGCATGAACAGGTTGCCCTGGGCAACATGCTCCAGCAGCGTTTCGACGATCGCTTCGGCGCGGAACTCCTGTCGGCTCAGGGCCGCGATCGCGCTGTGCACGACCAATATGCCGTCGCGCGGAACGCCGAAGCGCTCGAGGATCGGCCGAAACGCAACCCCTTCGCGGCCTTCGCTCATTTTGCCGCGACCGCCGTTCTGGTCCGGATCTTTTCGATCATGTCGAGACAGCGATCAATATCGCGGAACGGCAGCCCGCTGAGCTCCGAGAGTTCGAGGTCCCACCATTTCAGGCGCAAGAGCCGCTCGATCGTTTTCTCCGCAAACCGGTAGCGCTTGACCGTCGCCGGGACGCCGGCAACGATGGCAAAGGGCGGCACGTCCTTGGTCACCACCGAGCCCGCCGCGATGATCGCGCCGTCGCCGACATTGACGCCGGCCATGACGTTCACGTTGTGGCCGGTCCAGACGTCGTTGCCGATGCGAACGTGTGCGAACATGTCCGGCGTGCGCTCGAGGCGCGCAAAGTCGTTGTACTCGTCGACCCAGTCGAACGACTTGGGATGGTACTGGAACTCGTGGATGCTCAACCAGTCGGAGGGATGATTGAACGGGTTGATCGCCGTGCGCGCGCCGACCGCGCAGAACGCACCGATCGTGGCACGGGCAATGAAGCAGTTTTCATTCATGCCGAAGTACTTGCCGGCGACCACGTCGGGCCCGACCTGCGAGTTCTTGTTGAGGAAGAGCGGCCCGCAGATGGTGGACTTGATCACCCGTGCGCCGGGATTGAGGCGCATGATGCCGTGAATGTAGGCCGGCTCGTTGCTCGTATTTTCGAACGAGTCGACGAATATTTCAGCGTATTTCATTGCCGGCGCGATCCGTGTGACGAGGCAACGCGAAGAGAAATCGGTGATGCATCAGCTTATAGCGTCGCCGGAGTTCTTTGCAATTGATCGTCCGTTTCGATTGTGTGAAGTGTTAACGGGCGATCCACCTGCCACTGCCGTGGCGCGCCCGTGACCTTAGTGCCGCCGATTTGAAGTTCCTACAGCGCCTGCCGCAAGCTCGTCTAGGAACTTCAAATCGAAAGGCGGCACTAGAACCATAGACTTGCCTGGTGCCCTTTGCTTCCGAAGTTCGTGCCAGAGGGTGCTGTCACGCGTCACGAACTTCGGAAGCGGGGCACTAGAGGCCGGCGATGGCGCTGCCAATCAACTTCCTGACCTCGCACGCACCGCTCACCGCGGGCGATGCAGCCGCCGCCCTGCTGGTCCTGGAGGACGCGCGCTATCTTCTGCAGTTGCGCGACGACATCCCGCCGATCTGGTATCCGGGCCACTGGGGCCTGTTCGGAGGCGGCGTCGACGCCGGCGAGGATGCGGTCGAGGCGCTGCGTCGCGAGCTGCGCGAGGAACTCGATTTCGAGATGGCGGAGGCGCGCCACTTCGTCCGCTTCGACTTCGATCTCACATCCATGGGACTCGGGCGCTATTTCCGCAGCTATTACGAGGTGCCGGTCACGCTTGACGCATTCGACCGTCTCGCTCTTCGTGAAGGGGCCGAGATGCGCGCGTTGCCCGGCGATGAAGCTCTGGCCTTGCCGCGAATGTCTCCTTACGACGGATTCGCGCTGTTTCTGCACCACCATCGGGCGCGCCTTGTCGGGTCGATCTATGCCATGCCGATTGCGACCTCACCCCCGTAGCAACGTCGCGTAGATTTCCGCAAAGCGTTGCTGTGCGTGTTTGAGCGAATAATTCTCGACGATGCGGGCGCGCGCCCGCACGCCACGTTCTACCCGCTGATCGCGCGATTCCCGCATCAGCTCGCGGACCGCATGGGCGAATGCCGCCGGATCGCGCGGCGGGACCACCACACCGGTCTCGCCGACGATGATCGCCGCATCGCCGACGGCAGTGGCGATCGGCGGCAGCCCGCACGCCATTCCCTCGGCCAGGGCGTTGGAGAACCCCTCGCCGAAGGCCGAGCTGGAAACCACGAAGTCGGCGGCGGCAAGCAGACGCGGTACATCCGTGCGTCGTCCGAGGCGGTGGACATTCGCCGCCGCCGGCAGAGATTCCGTTCCGGCGCCGATCATGAGGGCCTGCACGTCCGGCAACCTGGCCATGACGTCCAGAAAGCCCGCGTGGTCCTTCATCGGATCGAGGCGCGCCACATGGGCCAGCACGATCGCATCGTCGGAGATGCCGAGCTCGCCGCGAACGGCCGCCCGGGCCGCCGGATCCGGCTTGTATTGCTCGATGTCGATGCCGTTCGGTACGATTTCGGCACGACGCGGTCGGTAGCCCAATACGCGGTGAACATCCATTCCGGCCGCCGAATTGGCGATGACCAGATCGGGCGAAGACGACAGCCTCACGCAGGCGCGCACCGCGAGGCGGAGCAGGCGGCCATATTGCGTGAGGTCGAGATTCGAGCATCGGATGTTCCAGGCAAGCCGCGTCGACGCGCGCTTGCCCGACAATGCAAGCGCGACCAGCGCCGCCAAATCGCCGTGGTACATCCAGCCTTGAACGATGTCCGGCCGCGTCTTCGCAATGAGCCGCGCCAGGCGGATCATTCCTGTAATGAGGCCGAACGGGTTGCGGAAATTGTGCTCGACTACCGCGACGCCGGCGGCGCGTAGCCGTTCGGCCAGCAGACCGTCCGGCAGCAGGCTGACGACCTGCGTGTCCTCAGCGAGCCCTGGCTTGGCGGTGGCGAGCCGCACGAGCATGGTCTCGGCGCCGCCGACATAGAGATCCGTGACCACGTGCAGAATGCGGCGCGGACGCATCAACCCCACTTCTCGCGCCACGCCTCGAGCATCAGCACCGCCCACAGCGGATACTGCCAATTGCGCGTTCCCGCGAGATGCTCGCGCCAGGCCTGCTGGACCGGTTCCGGCCGCACCAGGCCGCCGCCGGCGAGCCGGGCGGGGGCCAGCAGCGTTTCCGCCCAGTCACGCAGCGGCCCGCGTAGCCAGGCGCCGATCGGCACGCCGAACCCCATCTTGGGACGCTCGAACAGCGTTTCCGGAACATAGCGGCCGAGGAGCTGCCGCAGGAGCCACTTGCTCTTGCCGTGCTGGACCTTCAGGCGCGGCGGCAAAGTCCAGGCAAATGCCACCACCCGATGGTCGAGCAGCGGCACCCTGCCCTCGAGTCCGACCGCCATCGTGGCGCGATCCACCTTGGTGAGAATGTCATCGGGCAAGTACGTCACCAAGTCGAGAAACTGCATGCGCGACAGCAGATCCGGGAAATCGCGCGCCACGCTTGCGTCCCACAACGGCCCGCGCGGCTCGGCACCGCCGGCGGCAACCTCGTGCGGCCGCTCCCACAGGCTCACCAGCCGGCGATAGATCGCATCGGGCTCGATGTGATCGAGGACGGTCGCAAGCTTGTGCAGTCGATCGCCCGGCAACGCCGGCCGCCACGCCGGCGGCACAACGCCGAACAGCCGGTTCCACGCCACTGGCGACAGCGCGCGCAAGGCCGCCTGCGACACGCGACGCAAGGGGGTGGGAATCGTGTGCAGGGTGAGCGCCAACCGTTCGGCCCAGAAATAGCGATCGTAGCCTGCGAACAGTTCGTCGCCGCCATCGCCGGAGAGCGCCACGGTGACGTGCCGCCGCGTCACTTCGGACACCAGGTAGGTCGGAATCTGCGACACGTCGGCGAACGGCTCGTCGAACCAGTCCGGCAGACGGGGAATGATGTCGAGCGCATGGCTCGGCTCGATATACACTTCGCTGTGCTCGGTCCCGAGATGGGCGGCGACGCTCCGGGCGTGAATGGCCTCGTCATAGCCGGTCTCGTGAAAACCGATGGAGAAGGTCTTGGCCGGCTTGGCGCTTTGCGCCTGCATCAGCGCGACCACCGTGGACGAGTCGATGCCGCCGGAGAGAAATGCCCCCAGCGGCACGTCGGCGATCATGCGCAGCCGGACCGCGTCGCGCAGGAGCGTATCGAGCCGATCGAGCGCCTCCTGCTCGTCGATCGCCGCGTCCGCCTGGGAAGCGCCCGCCCGTGCGATCTCGCGCGCATCCCAGAAGCAGGCGAGCTGCGGCCTCTCCCCGCCACGCACCGTAAGGATGTGACCGGGCGGGAGCTTCGCCGCCTCGCGATACACGGTGCGCGGCTGGGCGATATAGCCGAGCCGCAGGTAGCCGACGATCGCGTCGGGGTCGACGCTCGGCGACCATCCGGGCACGCCGCGCAACGCCTTGAGCTGGGAAGCGAACAGGATCTGCGTCGACGTGACGGCATAGTAGAGCGGCTTGATGCCGAGACGATCGCGCGCGAGCGAGAGCGTGCGGGTCTGGCGGTCCCACAGCGCAAAACTAAACATCCCGATGGTGCGTTCGCATGCGGCGCGGACGCCCCACAGGGCACAAGCTTCGAGCAAAACCTCGGTATCGGATTCGCTGCGGAAATGCCGGCCGGCCGCTTCGAGCTCGCGGCGAATGTCACGGTAGTTGTAGATTTCTCCGTTCAAGATTATGACGTAGCGACCGTCTGCCGACTGCATCGGTTGCGCGCCGCCGGGGCTGAGATCGATGATGGCAAGCCGTCGATGAGCCAGAACCGTGCCGGTCTCGGCTTCGACCCATACGTCGCCAGCGTCCGGCCCGCGATGCGACAGCATGCAGTTCATGGCCTCGCCGATCGCACAGAGCGCGTCCGCGCTCGTCCGCGCCCGCCAATCGATCATGCCAGCAAGGCCGCACATGAGGTCGTCCGAGTTGTTATGCCTTCCCTTGTAGCGCCCGATCCACCGAGCGTCGAGGTCCGCCCGGGCGCGCGCGCGGCGTCATCTGGCCTCTGGCTCTCGCATCGGCCGCAATGGACGGCCCGATGAAGATATTGTTTTTCATCCGCTCGCTCGACATCGGGGGAAGCCAGAGCCAATTGGCCATGCTCGCGAGCGGGCTGGCTGAGCGTGGTCATGCCGTCGCCGTCGCGGTTCTCTATTCCGGCCACGTCATGGAGGGCGCGCTCGAGAGCGCGGGCGTCCGCATCCTGTCGGTCAACAAGGCGAGCCGCTGGAACGTGGCCGGGCCTCTGCTGCGGTTGTGGCGCCTTTTTCTCAGCGAACGGCCTGACGTGGTCTATAGCTTCCTCCCCACCCAGACCACGCTCGCCGCGCTTCTGTTGCCCCCATGGTTGTCCACACGGCTGGTCTTCGGCATTCGCGCCGGCGGCATGCAGCTCGACCGCTATGATTCCCTCTCCGCCTTGAGCTACCGGCTCGAGGCCTGGCTGTCGTGGCGGGCCGATCTCGTTATCGTCAATGCGCGCGCGGTGCGCGCCGATGCCGTGGTCCGCGGGTTCCCGGCCGAGCGCATCGCAGTGGTCGCGAACGGAATCGACACGGACGCCATGCGTCCCGACGCAGCGGCGGGGTCCGAGCTGCGGCACAGGTGGGGCATCGGCGAAAAGGAATTCGTGATCGGCATGGTGGCACGCCTCGATGCGATGAAGGACCACGAAAGTTTCTTGACTGCCGCGGCCGCATTCATCCAGAGGCATCCTGCTTCGCGTTTCGTCTGCGTCGGCGACGGGCCGGCCGCATATCGGCGCGAGCTCGAGGCGCGGGCGCGATCGCAGGGCCTAGGGGGACGCATCCTGTGGGCGGGCGAGGTCGGCGCCTCGCGCGCGATCTACAACGCGTTCGACATCGCCACGCTGTCCTCCGCGTTCGGCGAAGGATTTCCCAATGCGGTCGGCGAAGCCATGGCCTGCGGCATCCCGGTGGTCGCCACCAACGTCGGCGACATCGCCGTCATCCTCGGCGATTGCGGCGAGGTCGTCCCGCCGCGGCAGCCGGAGCGCTTGAGCGCGGCGTGGGCGCGCATGCGCGAACGCCTGGGCCGGGATGGCGACAAGCTGCGCGCCGAGGTGCGCGCTCGCATCGTCCGGCATTATGGCCTAGACACGATGGTGGACAGGAGTGAAAAAGTTCTCGCGGAATTGTGCGCCGGGCGTCCCGCTGCCGCAATTGCCGCACATTACGCATGAACGCTATGAGATTCGCTCGTTTGGACAGAATGAAAGAGTTCTTTGCAATGACGTCCAAGCCCCTGCCCTTTATCGATCTCGAACGCCAGCGCCTGCGCTTAAGCGATCGCATCGATCGCGCCATTCAACGCGTGCTGGCGCACGGCCACTACATCATGGGTCCTGAGATTCAGGAGCTCGAGGAAAACCTGTCCGCCTTTTGCGGCGCCAGGCATGCGCTGACATGCTCGAACGGAACCGACGCGCTCGCTCTCATCGTGATGGCGCTCGGCATCAAGCCCGGTGACGCGGTGTTCTGTCCGAGCTTCACCTTTGCGGCGACCGCCGAGGTCATCGTGTGGTTCGGCGCCACGCCGATCTTCGTCGACGTGCTCGAGGACAGTTTCAACATGGATCCAGCGAGCCTCGAGGCGGCGATCCGCACCGCCGAGGCAAACGAGCTCGACCCGGTGGGCGTCGTCAGCGTCGATTTGTTCGGGCAGCCTGCCGACTACGACAGGATCGAGGCGGTTTGCGCGGCGCACCGACTGTGGCTCGTCACCGATGCCTGCCAGAGCTTCGGCGCCTCCTACAAGGACCGCAATGTCGGCACGATCGGCGTCGCGACGGCGACCAGCTTTTATCCGGCGAAGCCGCTCGGCTGCTACGGCGACGGGGGTGCCGTGTTCACCGACGATGATGGACTCGCCGAGTTGGTGAAAAGCCTGCGCATCCATGGCCAGGGCACCGACAAATACGACAACGTCCGCGTCGGCCTCAACGGACGCATGGATACCCTGCAGGCGGCGATTCTCATCGAGAAGCTGAGCATCTTTCGCGACGAGATCGCGTGCCGCAACCGGATCGCGTCGCGCTACAATGCGGAGCTCGCGAGCGTTGCCCGCATCCCCGAATTGACCGAGCGCACGAGCTCGGTATGGGCGCAGTACACGATCGGCGTCTCGGCCGCGCGCCGCGACGGGTTGGCCGCTGGCCTCAAGACGCGCGGCATCCCGACCGCCATCTACTATCCGCTGCCACTGCACCGCCAGACCGCCTATCGTGGCTATCCGCTGGCGGGCAACGGATTGCCGGTCAGCGAGCGCCTTGCCGACGAGGTGATCAGCCTGCCGATGCATCCGTATCTGGAAGAACGCGACCAGGACCGGATCATCGAGGCGGTCAAGGCTGAACTGTGCTGAGTGCCGGCTGCTCGGTGACGCGGGGGTCGGCAGGCAGCATGCTCGACATCCAGCCGACGGCGATCGCCGCGGTAAAACTGCTGACGCCGAAGAAACTCGGCGATCCCCGCGGGTTCTTGTCCGAAGTCTACAAGCGCAGCGCGCTCGAGGCCGCCGGGCTCGTTCTCGATTTCGTGCAGGAGAACCACCTCTTCTCGGAGCGCGCCGGGACGGTCCGAGGGCTGCATTTCCAAAAACCTCCCTTCGCGCAGGACAAGCTGGTGCGCGTCGTCCGCGGTCGAATATTCGACGTTGCGGTCGACCTGCGCCGGTCCTCGCCCACCTTCGGCCGTCATGTCGCCGCCGAGCTGTCGGCGGAGAACTGGCGGCAGTTGCTGATTCCAAAGGGCTTTGCCCACGGGCTGTGCACGCTTGAACCCAATACCGAGGTTGTTTACAAGGCGACGAATGACTACTCGCGCGAATGCGACCGCGGTGTTCTGTGGAACGATCCGGACCTTGGAATCGAGTGGCCGGTGAGCGAGGGTATGGCCTGTACGTCGGATGCGGACAGGACGCATCCGCGGCTATGCGAGCTTCCCGTGTTCTTTGACTGACCAGCATGCGCGTGATCGTGACCGGAGGTGCTGGTTTCATCGGCTCGGCCGTATGCCGGCAATTCGTGCTCGAGCAGGGCTGGGCCGTCCTCAATTTCGACAAGCTGACCTACGCGGCGAACCTCCGCTCGCTCGATCCGGTGGCCGACCACCCGCGCTACCGCTTCGTGCATGCGGACATCTGCGACGGCGCGGCCGTCGAACGTGCATTCGAGCACTTCGCTCCCGACGCGGTGGTGCACCTTGCCGCCGAAACGCATGTCGACCGCTCGATCGACGGCTCTGCGGAATTCGTGCGCACCAACGTGATCGGCACGCACGTTCTTCTCGAAGCGGCGCGCCGGTATTGGAACACGCTGCCGCCGGGCGAGCGCGCCCGCTTCCGCTTCGTGCACGTCTCGACCGACGAAGTGTACGGTTCGCTCGGCGAAACCGGACGCTTCGTCGAAACCTCGCCGTACGATCCGCGCTCTCCTTATTCGGCCAGCAAGGCCGCGAGCGATCATTTGGCGCGTGCCTGGCATGAGACCTATGGTTTGCCGGTCGTCCTCTCCAACTGCTCGAACAATTACGGTCCCTTTCACTTCCCGGAAAAACTCATTCCGCTGACGATCCTGAACGCCATCGAGGGAAAGCCGCTGCCGGTCTATGGCGACGGTTTGCATGTTCGCGATTGGCTCTACGTCCACGACCATGTCACGGCGCTGGGCCTTGTGCTCACCAAGGGCCGTCCCGGGGAGAAGTACAATGTCGGCGGGCGCAGCGAACGCACCAATCTGCAGGTCGTGCAGACCATCTGCGATATCGTCGATGATCTCCTCCCCGCCTCCACGCCGCGACGTCACCTGATCGCCTTCGTCGAGGACCGGCCCGGCCACGATCGCCGGTATGCGATGGATTGCGGCAAGATCGAAAACACGCTCGGATGGTCGTGTGCGGAATCGTTCGAGAGCGGTTTGCGCAAGACCGTGCGCTGGTACATGAAGAATCGCGCCTGGTGGGAGCCGTTGCGCAGAAACGTCTATGGCGGCGAGCGCCTCGGCCTCACCAACGCCTAGAGAGGCCCGCTGGAATGGACGCACGAACTTTCCGCGCATTCGGCCTGCTCCCTCTCCCCGCCGGCGAGAGGGATGGGGTGAGGGGGCGGGGACCTCTCGATAGGCTCGGTCCCCCTCACCCGCCCGCGCGTAGCGCGGGCGACCTCTCCCCTCCGGGAGAGGTGACTCGCGGCACCGCCCCGCGTCCCGCCAAAACCTGCACTGCCGCCGATGTGACATGCCGCAGGACGTGAAACCATGAGGGGCATCATTCTGGCCGGGGGCAGCGGAACACGTCTCTTTCCCATGACGCTTGCGGTCTCCAAGCAGCTATTGCCGGTCTACGACAAGCCGATGATCTACTATCCGCTGTCGGTGCTGTTGCTTGCCGGCATCCGCGAGATCCTCATCATCACCGGCCCCGAGCATCAAGCTCTGTTCCGGGGCCTGCTGCGCGACGGACGCCAGTTCGGCGCTTCGCTCAGCTACGCGACGCAATCACGGCCCGACGGACTTGCACAAGCTTTCGTCATCGGGCGCGATTTCGTCGGCAGCGAAGGGTGCGCGCTCATTCTCGGCGACAATATCTTCTATGGACAGGGCCTGGCGCAGCTCCTGAGCGGCACGGCGAAACGCAATTCGGGCGCGACGGTCTTTGCCTATGAGGTCGCCGACCCGCAGCAATATGGCGTTGTCGCCTTCGACGGCCACGGACGCGCCACCTCGATCGAAGAAAAACCGTCTCGGCCGCGCTCGAACTGGGCCGTCACCGGGCTGTATTTCTACGACAACGACGTCGTTCGCTATGCACAGGAGGTGAAGCCCTCTGCGCGCGGCGAACTGGAAATCACCGACGTCAATCGCCGCTATCTGGTGGCCGGCAAGCTTCATGTCGAGCGGATGGGACGCGGCTACGCCTGGCTCGACATGGGCACGATGGATTCGCTGCTCGAAGCGTCCGAATTCGTCTCCACGCTCGAGCGGCGCCAGGGACTGAAAATCGGCTGCCCGGAAGAAATCGCATTGCGGTTCGGCTACGTCACGATCGAGACAATCGAGCCTTGGCTGGCTGAACTCGGCAACAGCGGGTATGCCGACTACGTCCGCAAAGTCGCGGCGAGCCTGTGACAAGTGCCGCCGATTTGAAGTTCCTACAGCGCCTGCCGCAAGCTCGTTTAGGAACTTCAAATCGAAAAGCGGCACTAGAATCCTGGAGTTGCTAGTGCCCCTTTGCTTCCGAAGTTCGTGTCAGAGGGAGCTGCCATGTATCACGAACTTCGGAAGCGGGGCACCAGCGCATGCCTGACGCCGTTGCGAACGCGGAACCCTCTACCGGACGGGCCAGGGTCTTTGCCGCCATGGCGGTCAGCGGCAGTGTGCTGGCGTGCCTGTTGTTTGCCGAGATCGTCCTGCGGTTCCTGCCTGTCGCCACCGGCATGTGGGCGATGCCGGTGAATGCCTCGAACCCCATCTTTCGCTTCACCCCCGACCGGGAATTCCTGTTTTCCCGCGACTGGAATTTTTCCCTGGTCAATCGCGGACACATCAACAACGACGGATTCGTCAACGACGAGAACTATGCGGAGAACGACTCGCGGCCGTTGCTGGCGGTCGTCGGCGACTCCTACGTGGAAGCCGCCATGGTGCCCAACGACAAGACCTTCTACCGGCGCCAGTCCGCAACGCTCGGCGGCAAGGGACGCATCTACAGCTTCGGCGCCTCCGGCGCTCCCTTGAGCCAATACCTGGTCTGGGCCCAATATGCGGCGCAGAAATACCGCGCCGGCGCCATCGCCATCATCGTGGTCGGCAATGATTTCGATGAAAGCCTGTGGGCCTACAACAAGCGACCCGGTCTCCACGTCTATGTCAAAGGGCCGAACGGTCGGCTCCAGCTCCGGCGCACGGACTATCGGCCGTCTCCCTTGCGGTCGCTCGTTCGCCATTCGGCGCTCGGGCGATATCTCGTTTTCCATCTGCATGTGCTCGAAACGACCAAGGAAATCGCTGCGCGTTGGGGCTTCACCGCCGCGCATGCAGAGACACCGCAGTATGTCGGCAACACCGCCGCCGAGGCCTCACCGGAGCGCGTGCGTGACTCGCAGGAGGCGATTGCCGCTTTCCTCGGCGATCTCGGCAAGATGGTCGCGCTGCCGCCCGATCGCATCGCCTTGCTGGTCGACGGCGCTCGTTATGAAAGCAATATCGAGGTCACGGAGCGAAGCTATTTCGGGCAGATGCGGGGCTACTTCATGCGCCAAGCTTCGCAGCGTGGTTATGAAGTGATCGATCTGCAGCCGTTGTTCGTCGCCCGCAGCCGCGACGGGAGCCGATTCGAATTTCCCACCGATGCCCATTGGAACGCGATCGCCCACGAGGTCGCCGCCGAGGCGTTGGGCGCGTCCCGGCTGTATCGGATGATGTTCGCTCCGCCGTGATGTCAGCTTCACCTCGTTCCAGCGCATCCCGCGTCCGACCCATGCCGGTGTCTGACAACCTCGCTTCGCGAGATGCTTCGCCGCGGCGGCTTCTCTTCCTGGTGACGGAGGATTGGTATTTCTGGGCCCATCGCCTGCATCTCGCCCGCGCGGCGCGCGATGCCGGCTATGAGGTGGTGGTCGCAACGCGCGCGAAGTCCCTCGCCCGTGCGATCGAGGCGGAGGGCTTTCGGCTCGAGCCGTTGTCATGGCAACGGGGCAGCATCAACCCGCTTCGGCTGATCTTCGATCTGTGGACGATCGTTCGGCTGTATCGCCGGCTGCGGCCGGACATCGTCCATCATGTCTCGCTCAAGCCGATCATGCTCGGCACGGCCGCGGCGCGGTCCGTGCCGAACACCGCCGTTCTCAATGCGCTGACCGGCCGCGGATACATTTTCACCGCGCGCTCTGTTCGTGCGCGCGTGCTCGCACCCACCATTTCCTTTCTGCTGCGCCTGCTGTCACGGCGGCCCAACACCGTCCTGCTGTTGGAGAATGAGGACGACCGGCGCTTTGTCGTCGACACGATCGGCATTCCCGCCGAACGGACCGCCGTCACGCCGGGATCGGGCGTCGATATGCGCCAATTCGCCGTGCTGCCGATGCCGCCCGGCGAACCGGTCGCCATCGGCTGCGCCGCGCGCATGGTGCATCTCAAGGGCATCGC
>JBJMSU010000218.1:0-32808 GCA_045801465.1 Xanthobacteraceae bacterium
CACATCCGCGAGGGTTCTGACATTCGCGGTCACATCCTCGCCGACCGTGCCGTCGCCCCGCGTCGCCGCACTGGTGAGGCGCCCGTCCTCGTAGCGCACCGAAAGCGACAGCCCGTCGATCTTCGGTTCGGCCGTGAACACGATCGGCTCATCCGGCTTGAGCCCCAGGAACCGGCGAATGCGGGCAACGAAATCCCTGACGTCGTCGTCGCTGAACGCGTTGTCGAGGGAGAGCATGGGCAGCGCGTGGCGCACCTTGGCGAACCCGCGCGCCGGCGCGACACCGACGCGTTGGCTCGGCGAATCCGACCGGATCAGCTCGGAAAAATGCGTCTCGATCTCGCTGTTGCGCTGGCGCAGTGCATCATAGTCGGCATCGGAGATCGTCGGCGCATCTTCCTGGTAGTAGCGCCCATCATGCTCGGCGATCTCCGCCGCCAGACGCGCAAGCTCTTCCCTGGCCTGCGCTTCGGTCAGGTCCTCGACGGGAATTTTCGCCGTGGCGGTTGCAGGTGTCGATCGCGGCCGGGCCATTCAACTCTCGATGCGATTGCGGACGGAAGATTACCCTGCCGCCGCCCGGATCAGCCGCTCGGCGGCCGCGCGTGCCTCGTCGGTAATCTCGGCGCCGGCAAGCATGCGGGCGATCTCCTCGCGGCGGCGCTCGGCCGCAAGCTCGGCGACGCGGGTCGCCATGCGCCGGCCGCGGTCGAGCGCGCTCTTGGTGATCAGATAGTGACGGTCGGCGCGGGCCGCGACCTGCGGCGCGTGCGTCACGGCCACGACCTGCACCTGGGCGGCAAGCCGCGCAAGCCGTACCCCGATGGCATCCGCCACGGCGCCGCCGGCGCCGGTATCGATCTCGTCGAACACCAGGGTGGGCGCCGAGCCGCGGTCGGCGAGCACGACCTTCAGCGCGAGCAGGAAACGCGCAAGCTCGCCGCCCGAGGCGACGCGCATCAACGGTCCCGGCCGCGTGCCCGGATTGGTCTGCACCCAGAACTCGACCCTGTCGATCCCGTCGGGACCGGCGGACGCGCGCTCGCTCGCGATCTCGGTGGTGAAGCGGGCGCGATCGAGCTTCAGCGGCTTGAGCTCGCCATTGACGGCGCCGTCGAGCTTCTGGGCAGTACGCCGTCGTGCGGCCGACAACGCCTCGGCGCGCTGAACGTAGCGTGCCTCGGCGTCGCGCATGGCCACATCGAGGCGCGTCAACTCTTCGGCGCCGGCGTCGAGCACCGCGAGATCGGCCGCATAGCGGGCCGCCAGGGCGGCGAGCTCGTCGACCGCGACATTGTACTTGCGGCCCGCCGCGCGCAGCGCGAACAGCCGCTCCTCGATCCGCTCGAGATCGCGCGGATCGTGGTCGGCCTGCGCGAGCGCCGCCTCCAGATGCGTGCGCACCTCGTCGAGCGCGGCGAGCGCGTGATCGAGGGTCTTCACCACCGGCTCCATCAGGGCGGGCGCCTGGTTCACCCGGCGCTCGAGCCGGCGCAGCGCCGCCGAGAGCCCCGGCACCGGCGAATGACTGCCTGCCACCGTCTCGTGCGCCTCGCGCAGGTCCTCCGCCACCTTCTCGGCCTGCATCATGGTGGCGCGGCGCTCGGCCAGGGCCTTCTCCTCGCCCGGTTCGGGCGCGAGCCGACCGAGCTCGTCGACCGCGTGGCGCAGCCACTCGGCTTCGCGTCGCGCCTGTTCGACGCGGGCGCGGTGCGCCTCCACGGCCTCGCGCGCCGCGCGCCAATCCGACCACGCGCGCGCCACCTGGGCGGCGTCGCCCTCGAGCGCGCCGAATGCGTCGAGCAGGGAACGATGGGTGGCCGTATCGACCAGCGCGCGCTCGTCGTGCTGGCCGTGAATCTCGACCAGCGACACACCGAGGCTCTTGAGCACCTGCACGCTGACCGGCTGGTCGTTGACGAAGGCGCGGGTGCGGCCGTCGGCGAGCTGCACCCGGCGCAGGATCAATTCATCCTCGGCGGAAATGCCGTTGACAGCCAGGATGGTGCGGGCGGGATGTCCCGGCTCGACTTCGAAACACGCGGTCACCTGTCCGTGCTCGGCGCCGTAGCGCACCAAGGCGGCATCGCCGCGCGCGCCGAGCGCCAGCGCGAACGCATCGAGCAGAATCGACTTGCCGGCGCCCGTCTCGCCGGTGAGCGCCGAGAGACCGGAAGCGAAATCGAGATCGAGGCGATCGATCAGAACGATGTCGCGGATCGAGAGACGGATCAGCATGGATCAAAGCACAAACGACGGAGCCGGGACGATGGATACCAGATAACCGGGAATCCGTCCTTTGTCGTCTCGCTCCGCGATCACTCGCTGGTATAGCCGAGGCTGAGCTTCTGGAAGGCGCGGCTGATCCATGACAAGCGATTTTCGTTCGGCTCGAACCCGCCCGCCTTCACGAGGTTGTAGGCGTCCTTGTACCAGCGGCTATCCGGGAAATTATGGCCGAGCACGGCGGCGGCGGTCTGCGCTTCGTCGGCGATGCCCATGGCCATATAGGCTTCGGTGAGCCGCGTCAGTGCTTCCTCCACATGGCGCGTCGTCTGGTACTTGGTCACCACGACCTTGAAGCGGTTGATAGCGCCGGTGAAATCCTTCTTGTTGAGATAGTAGCGGGCGACGTCCATTTCCTTGCCGGCCAGCTGATCGCGCGCGACCTCGATCTTCTTCTTGGCGCTGGCGGCGTATTCCGTGTTGGGGAACTTGCGCATCACCTCTTCGAGCGCCTGTATGGCTTTCTCGGTGCGGCCCTGATCCCGGCTCACGTCGGGGATCTGTTCGTAGTACGATGAGGCGATCAGGTATTGCGCGTACGCCGCATCGGAACTGCCGGGATGCAGCGTGACGTAACGTTTCGCGGTCGAGATGCAGTCCTCGTAGTCGCGGTTTTCATAGTGCGCAAAGGCCGACATCAGCAGCGCCTTGCGCGCCCATTCCGAGTAGGGGTGCTGGCGATCGACCTCCTCGAATCGCTTCGCCGCGGCCTTGTAGTCCCGCTTCTGGTTGAGGAGGAACAGGCCCTCGTTGTAGAGCTTGTCCGCCGGGTCATCGAGGACCTTGTCCTCTTTGCCGCCGAACCAGTCTCCCAACGAGCTGCAGGCCGGAAGCGGGGCGACCAGCAGCACGAGCGCGAGCATGCGCGCAGCCAAGCGGCACTCCCGACGCAATCGAGCCGAGTTGACGCAATCCCGGACCATAGGCGTGGTGATTTCCGTCTCCGCCACGTTTGCGGCACGCTTGCCGCATACCCCTTAAGACCGCAATTGTAACCAAAAGCGGCCTATGGGCCAAGCCTTTAGCCCGGCAATCGGCCGGGATTAAGGCGGGTCCGCCGGGAACCTCAAGAAGTCAAGGAATGGAGACGGCCGGAAGCGTCAGCGCGATGCCGGCCTCGACGGGAGCATGGACCGGGCGGGCCGGAAGCCGCTCCTCGACCACGGTCCAGGCGCTAGGATCGCCGAGCAGGGCCGCCAGGACGGCGTGGTTGAGCTTGTGACCGCCGCGCACCGACCGGTAGGCGCCGAGAATCGGCGCACCGGCGAGCGCCAGATCGCCGATCGCATCGAGCGCCTTGTGGCGCACGAACTCGTCAGCGAAACGCAGACCTTCGGGATTGAGGATCCGCTCCTCGGCAACGACCACGGTGTTCTCCAGGGACGCGCCGAGCGCGTAACCCGAACTCCACAGCTTCGATACGTCGCGCATGAAGCCGAAGGTGCGGGCGCGGCCGATCTCGCGACGGAACGTGCCGGGCTCCACGTCAATGGCGATCGCCTGGCGTCCGATGAGCGGATGATCGAAATCGATCTCCACATCCACCCGGAAACCGCGGTCGTACGGCCTGAACTCCCCGAGGGCACTGCCCTTGATGACGCGCACCGGCTTGAGCACCTTGAAATAGCGGCGGGGCGCCGGAAGCGACATGACGCCAGCCCGATCGATCGCGGCGACGAACGGCGCGGCGCTGCCGTCCATGATCGGCGCCTCCGGCCCGTCGATCTCGACGATGCAATTATCCACGCCGAGCCCGCACAGCGCCGCCAACACGTGCTCGACCGTGGACACGAACACGCCCGATTCGTCGCCCAGCACGGTCGCGAGATCGGTCGCCGTGACGGAGCACGCCCTGGCGCGCAGCTCGCGCTCGGGTTGGCCATCGTTTCCGGTACGAACGAAGATTATGCCGCTGTCGGCATCGGCGGGCGTCATGGTCAGCGTGACAGGAAGTCCGGAATGGACGCCGGCGCCGGCGACCGACACACGTTTGCGCAGCGTGGTTTGCCTGCCCGCTTTCATCCCCGTCCCGCCCGCTTCTCGGCGATGAACGCGTTCTCACGCGCACGCACCACCGACCCACATCCCGAGGGCCACCATTTCGCCAGACTTAAAAGGGAACCCAACGCGGCGAACCGAGACGTCCGCCCTCCCCCTCGGCGAAGCACCCCAATGGCGAAACCTTAACGGGAGAGTTGGATAACGCCAATTCACGCTTTTTTACCGACTGTTACTGCGCTGCAATGGCCAGCCAGCCGTGGCGCAGCGAAACGCAACGGTCCGGGCGACGCCCGTCGCCCGGACCGTCTAGCCAAAGTGCCGGCGCAAATGCGCCATCAATTCGCTTGGCGGCGCAAAAACGCTGGAATCTCCAACTGATCGTCATCGAGCGGCGCCGCGACGGGCGCGGGTCGGCCGTGCGGGTCGAGCCCCTGCGGCGGCGGCCGTGCCGAGCGTTTGGCATACTCGGAAACCGGCTCCTGCGCGCGAGGTTCGGGCCCACGAGTTTCCTGTGGACGAGCAGCCGGATAAGGCGGCAAGCGGTCCCCCTGCGGCCGGCCGGGCGGCCGGGGCTGTTGTGGCCGCGGCGTCGGCTCGTCGCGACGGCCGAGACCGACCGAGGCAATGCGCTGGAGCAGCGACATCCGCGGCTTACCGGCCTCTCCCGCCGCCGCGGCGCGCTTGGCACGAATCTCGTTTTGCGCCGGCAGCGGAAGGTCTTCGATGCGTGGCATGCGTGGACGAACCGGGGCCCGCTCCGGTTGGGGCGGGATAAACGTCTTGTCGGCCGGGCTCTCTGGCGGCGCGGCACGTTGGTCCGTCGGCTCGATGAACAATGACGGCTTCGGCGGGATCGGCCGAATCGTCACCTCCTCGGCGGCGCTGCCCGATTGCATGGGGGGCGCGGCAAGAGTCTGCGCCAGCGTCTCGGCGATCGCGCCCGCCGGATTCGGCGCGGCCGGCGCATCGCCGCCATCATGGCGCTGCATGCGCTCGGCGAGGCGCTGGGTATTGGCCCGCAACTGCTGAGTCAGCTCGGAGAGCCGCGATTCGACCGCCTTGGGCGACGCCGCATGCAACGGCGTTGCCGAGATCGCGGTTGCGGTTTGTGCAACGGCGACCTTGTCGATTCCCGTGGCCACCACCGACACGCGGATGATGCCCTCGAGGCCCTCGTCGAAGGTGGCGCCCACGATGATGTTGGCGTCCTGATCGACCTCCTCGCGGATGCGGGTGGCCGCCTCGTCGACCTCATAGAGGGTGAGGTCCTTGCCGCCGGTGATGGAGATGAGCAGGCCGCGCGCGCCCTTCATCGAATTGTCGTCGATCAGCGGATTGGAGATCGCGGCCTCGGCGGCCGTGAGCGCCCGCTTCTCGCCCGACGCTTCGCCGGTGCCCATCATCGCCTTGCCCATCTCGCGCATGACGGCACGGACGTCGGCGAAATCGAGGTTGATGAGGCCTTCCTTCACCATCAGGTCGGTGATGCAGGCGACCCCCGAATAGAGCACCTGGTCGGCCATCGCAAAGGCGTCGGCGAACGTGGTCTTCTCGTTGGCGACCCGGAACAGGTTCTGGTTCGGGATGATCAACAGCGTGTCGACCGCCTTGTGCAGCTCGGCGATTCCGGATTCGGCCAGACGCATGCGGCGCTGGCCTTCGAAGTGGAACGGCTTGGTGACGACGCCAACCGTGAGGATGCCGACGTCCTTGGCGGCTCGCGCGATGACCGGAGCCGCGCCGGTGCCGGTGCCGCCGCCCATGCCGGCGGTGACGAACACCATATGGGCTCCCGACAGGTGATCGCGGATCTCGTCGATCACCTCCTCGGCGGCGGCGCGTCCGACCTCGGGCTGCGAGCCGGCGCCCAGCCCTTCGGTTACTTGCACGCCCATCTGGATGATGCGTTCGGCCTTGGACAGCGTGAGCGCCTGCGCGTCGGTATTGGCGACCACGAAATCGCAGCCGATGAGGCCTGCGGTGATCATGTTGTTGACGGCGTTTCCGCCCGCCCCGCCGACGCCGAAGACGGTGATCCTCGGCTTGAGCTCCCGGATGTCGGGACTTGTCAGGTTGATCGTCATGGGTGCCTCTTTCTTACGTGGCGCGAACGCCGGCGGATGCGACCGGTCCGCCGCCGGCCAAAGTGGATGAATCCCTGCGGGCCATCAGAAGCTCTCCCTGAGCCAGCGTCCGACCCGTGCGAAGTAACCGCCGGTCCCTGTCGCCAGCTGCCGCGTTCGCCGCGGTTCGAAATGTTCCAGATGTGCCGCCTGGGGATAGACCAGGAGCCCGGTCGATCCGGCAAAGGCCGGCCCCTTGGCAGCCTCGGGCAGACCGGCAACACCGAGCGGACGCCCGATGCGCACCTGACGGCCGAGAATGCGAGTGGCGAGCTCGGTCATGCCGCTGAGCTGGCTGGCGCCTCCGGTGAGGATGACGCGCCCGCGCGGGTCGGCGGCGAACGGCGACGTGCTGAGCCGGTCGCGCGCCATTTCCAGGATTTCCTCCACCCGCGGCTTGATGATGCCGACAAGGTTGACACGGGAGACCAGGTGCGGCGGCTCGCGTTCGTCGCCGACCGCCGGCACCGCGATCACGTCGCGATCGTCCGACACGCCGGCCAGCACGCTGCCATGCAAGGTCTTCAGGCGCTCGACGTCGGCGATATTGGCGTTGAGCCCGCGCGCGAGATCCATGGTGACGTGATGCCCGCCGACCGCGAACGAATCCGCATGGACGAAGTGCCCACCGCAGAACACCGCGGTGGTCGTCGTGCCGGCACCCATGTCGATCACCGCCGCGCCGAGATCGGCCTCGTCGTCGGCGAGCACGGTCAACCCGGCCGCATAGGGACTGGCGACCATCGCCTCGACGGTGAGATGGCAATGCTCGACGGTGAGCATCAGATTGCGGAGCGCAACGACGTCGGCGGTGACCACGTGCATGTCGACGCCGAGCCGCTTGCCCAGCATGCCGCGCGGATCGCGAATGCCGCGGGCATCGTCGAGCGCGTAGCCGATCGGGATCGAGTGCAGCACCACGCGCCCCTGGCGCAGCGAATGCCGGCTGCCGGCCGCCAGCACCCGCTCGATGTCGCTGTTGGCAACCGTCGAGCCGGCGACGTGCACGGTGGCGGTAAACAGCTCGCTGGCGAGCCGCCCCGCCGACACCGAGACGATCACCGAGTCGAGCTCGAGCCCGGCCATGCGCTCGGCCGCCGCAACCGCGTGCCGCACGGCCTCCTCGGCTTCGGCGAGGTCGATGACGGTGCCCGACTTGATGCCGCGCGCCCGCGTGTGCCCGATGCCGAGGATCTCGACGGCGTGCGTGCGCCGGCGCAGCGGCTCTTCCTGCACCCGCGGCTTGAGGCGTGCGATCAGGCACGCGATCTTGGCTGTGCCGATATCAAGCGCGGCGACCAGCGCCGAGCGCTTCAGCCCCAGCGGCTTCATCTTCGGGGCCAGGCCATGCGCGAGCGAGCTCATGCGCTGCCTCCCTTGCCCTTGGGCTTTCTTGGCTTGAGCGCCTCTTCGCGCGCTTGCGCGGCTGAGTCGGAAAGACGCACCGTCACGCGATCGGGCAGGCGCAGGTCGATGGCCGTGATGTCCCGGCTGAGCAGCTTCTTGTCGCGGTCGAGCGCGGCAAGCTTGTCGAGCCCGCCTTCGACGTCGGACTCCGGCAGGCGGATGTCGATGCCGTTCTTGAGCTTGAGATTCCAGCGCCGATCGGCCACCAGGATGGAGGCTCGCACGGAATCGCGGATCGCCGGGTAGCGGTCGAGAACGGCGAGGAAGTCTTTGGCCTTCTTGGCGGCGCCGGGCCCCACCACCAGCGGCAGGACGGCAAATCGCCGATCGCCGAGCGGACCCAGCACGGTGCCGTCGGCGGCGATCACGGACACCCTTGCGTCCTTCTGCCAGAGCGCAACAGCCTCGCGCTCGGTAACTTCGATCCGCAGCCCCCCGGGATAAAATTTGTGCACCGAGGCCTCGGCGATCCACGGGCTTGCCCTGAGGCGGGCGCGCGCCGCGTCGACGTCGAGGAATAACAGCGAGGTTCGCTCCGTCACGCCGGCAAGGCTGAGAACGTCCCTTTCGCTCAGCTGCCGCTGGCCGGCGACCGAGCGCTGTTGGATGCGGAAGCCGGCGGCGTTCGCCAACGCGTCACGCGCGTCCTTGAGCTGCACGATCGCTTCCGGCAGGTGGTCCCCTCTCAAGGCGCCGTAGCCGATGCTGGCAAGCACGAACAGCGTCGCCGCCAGGACGCCGGCGCCGCGCGGGACCTGCCTTTGGCACAAGGGACCGAGATAGCGGCGAAGCGTGCGTTTGGCTCGTATGAGGATTTCCAGCTGGAGGCCAGGCCAGGACGCCCGCGTAGCGGTACCGGCCCGAGGCGGCCGGGAAGACCGCTTCAGCGGTTGAGCGACGCGTCCTCCACCATCCATCGAACCAGCTCACCGAATGATGTGCCCGCGTGGGCCGCAAGCTCGGGCACGAGCGAGGTCTCGGTCATGCCGGGCTGGGTGTTGACCTCGAGGCAGATCAATCCCCTTGTCCCCTCCACGCCGTCGTCGTACCGGAAGTCTGCACGGCTCACCCCCCGGCAGCCCAGGGCATGGTGCGCCGCCAGCGCCAGTCTTCGGGTCTCTTGGTAAACATTTGGTAAAATTGGCGCCGGCAACAGATGCCGCGAGCCGCCGGGCGCGTATTTCGCCTCATAATCATAGAACGCGACGGCCGGCACGATTTCGATCACGCCCAAGGCCTCATTCCCCACCACCGCGCAGGTGAGCTCCTTGCCGGGGATGTAGCGCTCCACCAGGACTTGATCGCCGAACGCCCAATCGTCGCGATAAAGCTCCTGCGGCGGACGGTCATGATCCTCGGTGACGATGAACACCCCGACGCTGGAGCCCTCGTTGATCGGCTTGATGACGTAAGGCGGCGGCAGCGCATGCTTGTTGGCGGCCTCGAGCCGCGACATCACGCGGCCTTCCGGCACCGGAATCCCCGCCGCCGCCAAGACCACCTTGGCCAAATCCTTCTGCATGGCCAGCGCCGAGGCGAGAATGCCGGAGTGGCTGTAGGGCACGCCGACCGTTTCGAGGATGCCCTGGATCGTTCCGTCCTCACCCGGCCGGCCGTGCAGCATGTTGAGAGCGACGTCGGGCTTGAGCGTCTGCAGCACGCTTGCAATGTCGCGACCGACATCGATCCGGGTCGTGCGATAGCCGTGGGCGTCGAGCGCCTCGGCACAGGCCTTACCGGACCGCAACGAGACCTCGCGCTCGGCCGACCAGCCGCCCATCAGAACCGCAACGTGCTTTGCCGCGCCCATTTCAGGTTCCCCGAAACCCTCGATTCGCGAGCCCTACTGGTGCCGCCGATTTGAAGTTCCTACACCGCCTGCCGCAAACTCGTGCGGGAACTTCAAATCGAAAAGCGGCACTCGGATCATAGGCTTGCTAGTGCCCCTTTGCTTCCGAAGTTCGTGTCAGAGGGGGCCGCCATGTATCACGAACTTCGGAAGCGGGGCACTAGCAGCACTCCGTGATCAGTTCCCGGCCAGGAGGGTCATAATCGCCGGCTGCCGCCCCTGGCCTTCATTGCCACCCCCGGTCTATGTTTGCCCGCCGGCTGCACGCCGGTCTGGAGAGGGCGGCTGCCAAGAACTAAAAGGAGAGGTCATGATGTTCGGCACCAAATGGATTGCGGGCAGCATTGCCGTGGCGGCGGCAGTTCTGGCCGGCAGCGTTGCGGCTCAGCAGCGTTCGATCGCGATCGCAACAGGCGGTACCGGCGGAGTTTACTACCCCCTGGGAGGCGGGCTTGCGAATATCCTGTCGAAATCGCTGCCCGGCATCCAGGCCAGCGCCGAGGTGACCGGTGGGTCGGTCGACAATCTCAAGCTCATCGGCTCGGGACAGGCGGAACTTGCCTTCACCATGGTCGACGCCACGCTCGACGCCTACAAGGGCGAGGACAAGTTCAAGGGCAACAAGGTCGACGTGCGGGCGCTGGCGGTGCTCTATCCCAACCGCATGCACGTCGTGTCGGTCGAAGGCAAGGGCATCGACAAGATGGCCGACCTGAAGGGCAAGCGCGTATCCACTGGCTCACCCGGGAGTGCCACCGAGGTGATGGCGTTCCGCGTCATCGAGGCGGCCGGCCTCGACAAGGATAAGGACATGCGGCGCGAGCGGCTCGGGGTTGCCGAGTCGGTGAATGCCATCAAGGACGGCAAGATCGACGCCTTCTTCTGGGTTGGCGGCCTGCCGACCGCGGCCGTAACGGATCTCGGCGCGACGCCCGGCATGAAGATCAAGCTCATCGACCACGCCGACGGCGTCGACAAGATGAATCAGAAATACGGGAACCTGTACGCCCCGGACGTGATCAAGGCCGGCATCTATCCGGGCCAGGACAAGGACAACAAGATCGCAACCGTGTGGAACATCATGATCGCCAACGCCAATATGCCCGACCAGCTGGCCTACGACATCGTCAAGACGACGTTCGACCAGAAGGCCGAGTGGGTCGCGGTGCATCGCGAGGCGAACGAGCTGAAGCTGGAAAACCAGAGCGTCGCCAAGTCGGGAGTTCCCTTCCATCCCGGCGCCATCAAGTATCTCGCCGAACAGGGCGTGAAAATGAATTGACGCGCCAATCGCGCGAACGCTTCACGCTACCCCCCTCCCTGTCCCTCCCCCACAAGGGGGGAGGGAACCGGATGAGAATATCGTCGCGAGATAAAGGCCTGCGCGTGGGGCGAGCATGCGAAGGTGTTCGCCTGATCTCCACAAGAACAGCCACGCCAAAGGCGTGAGTGCAACAAAGGCGCTATCCTCCGGTTCCCTCCCCCTTGTGGGGGAGGGACAGGGCGAGGGGTTTAAGACATAAGCCAAAACGTGGACTTGAGGGGGACGCGTGACCGATCAGATCAAGGCCGCCGAAGAGCCGGCCGTTTCCTCGGAGGCCTTGCGCAAGGCCGAGGAATTCATCGAGCAGGAGGAAGGCCCCGCCAACCGGCTTGCCGGCTGGGCCGGCATGGTCGTCACGACCGTCGCGATCGCGTCGACCCTGTTTCATCTCTATGTCGCCGTCGCCGGCTCGTGGCCGTTCACCGCCGCACCGATCATTGACACGCAGGACCTGCGTTACACCCACGTCGCTTTCGTGCTGGTGCTTTCGTATCTGTTGTTTCCAGTTGCGCTCAAGTATCGCAACCGCATCCGCTGGTGGGACGCGGTGCCGGCGCTCGCCGCCGTCGCCATCATCGCCTATGCGATCAATGGTGGCGAGGACTTCACCGACCGCGCAACGCTGCCGCTCAAGCTCGACGTCGTGCTCGGCGTCGTCTTCATCGTCGTCCTGCTGGAGGCGACGCGCCGCGCCACCGGCTGGATCATGCCGGCCGTCGCCATTGCTTTCATCATCTACGCCATGGTCGGGCCGTACCTGCCGCCGCCCTGGACTCACCGCGGCTACGACGTCTCGCGCCTGGTCGGGCACCTGTTCATCACGCTCGAAGGCATCTTCGGCGTGGCGGTCGACGTGTCGTCGACGCTGATCATCCTGTTCACGATCTACGGCGCCTTTCTCTATCGTTCAGGCGCCGGCAATTTCTTCATCGATTTCTCGCTCGCCGCCATGGGCGGCAAGCCCAACAGCGCCGGCCGCGCCGTGGTGCTCTCCTCGTTCCTGCTCGGCGGCCCGTCCGGCTCGGGCGTCGCCACGACGGTGATGATCGGGACCGTCGCCTATCCGATGCTGGCCAAGGCGGGCTTCTCCAAGAACGCGGCCGGCGGCCTGCTCGCCGCCGGCGGCCTCGGCGCCATTCTGTCGCCGCCGGTGCTCGGCGCCGCCGCCTTCCTGATCGCCGAGTTTTTGAAGATCAGCTACCTCGACGTGATCTGGATGGCGACCATCCCGACCTGTCTCTACTACCTCGGGCTGCTCATCATGGTCGAGCTCGACGCGCGCAAGGTCGGCGCGCGCGACGTGATCTTCACCTCCGAGCTCGGCATCGGCGAGCTGACGCGGCGCTACGGCTTCCATTTCCTCTCGCTGATCGCCGTCGTGGTGTTCATGGTGATCGGCTTCTCGCCCATGCTGTCGGTGTTCTGGGCGACGGTCGCGGCGTTCGCGCTGAGCTTCCTGCGGCGCGAGTGCGCGCTCGTAGGCAACAAGCTCGTGCGCGCACTGGCCGACGGCTCGATCGGCGTGCTCACGGCGGCGACCACCTGCGCCACCGCCGGGATTATCGTTGGCGTGGTGACGCTGACCGGACTGGGCTTGAAATTCTCCTCGATCGTGATCGATTACGCCGGCGGCAGCCTGCTGCTCACCGCGATCTACACCTCGCTCGTCGTGTGGATTATCGGTCTCGCGGTGCCGGTCACTGCCTCCTACATCATCTGCGCGGTGATCACGGCGCCGGCACTGACCAAGCTCGGCGTGCCCGACTTCGCCGCGCACATGTTCATCTTCTACTACGCGCTGCTCTCCGAAGTGTCGCCGCCCACCGCGCTGTCGCCGTTCGCCGCCGCCGCGATCACCGGCGGCGATCCCTACAAGACGACCATGCAGGCGTGGAAGTACACGATGCCGGCCTTCCTGTTGCCGTTCGTGTTCGTGCTCGATCCGCAGGGCGTCGGCTTGCTGTTGAAGATTCCCAAGGACGGCTCGGTGATCGACATCATCGAGATCACGGTGAAGACCTCGCTCGGCATCATCGCGCTCGCCGCCGGCACGCAAGGCTGGGCGTTGCGGAAGACGACGCCGGTGGAACGCGCCTTGCTGATCCTCGCCGGGCTGCTCCTGGTCTTCCCCAGCCTGATCGAAGCCGGCGTCGAGGCCGTCATCGGCCGCGACATCGACTACACCGAGGTCCTCGGCGTCGCCATCGGACTGTTGGTGCTGGCAAAGCAATGGTGGGAGGCGAGACGGGCGATCGGCGCGGCACCGCCGGCGTGACACGGAAAGCGTGTAGGGTGGGTTGAGGCGCCACGCTCGGCTTGCGAAAAGGCCTGCTGCACGAAGCGCCGAAACCCACCGACCGAACCAACGAAGGTGGGTTACGGCGCGCAAGAGCACGCCTAATCCACCCTACGACGCCACGCCGATCCGCTTGATCTCCCATTCGAGCGCGACGCCTGAACTCTCCTTGACGCGGGCGCGCACGGTCTCGCCGAGCGTCTCGATGTCGCTCGCCGTGGCGCCGCCGAGATTGATGAGGAAGTTGCAGTGCATCTCGGAGACCTGCGCGTCGCCGACCTTGAGCCCACGGCAGCCGGCGGCGTCGATGAGCTGCCATGCCTTGTGGCCGGGCGGATTCTTGAAGGTCGAGCCGCCGGTGCGGCTTTTCACCGGCTGCGTCGCCTCGCGCGCCTCGGTGATCTTGTTCATCTCGGCAGCGATCGTCTCGGGATCGCCCGCACGGCCTTGGAACAGCGCCTGGGTGAAGATGACGTCGTCGCCAACGCCGCAATGGCGATAGGAATAGCCCATGTCGGCATTGGAGAAGACGCGAATGCTTCCCTGCCGGTCGACGCCGCGCGCCTCGATCAGAGCGTCCTTGGTTTCGGAACCGTAAGCGCCGCCGTTCATGCGCAGCGCGCCGCCGATGCCACCGGGGATCCCGCGCAGGAATGACAGGCCGGCGACGCCGGCTTCCTGCGCGGCGCGCGCGACTTTCACGTCCGGCACGGCGGCGCCGGCGCGCACGCGATTGCCGTCCTCTACCGCGACCTCGTTGAAGCCGCGGCCGAGCCGGATCACCACGCCCGGCACGCCGCCGTCGCGCACAATGAGGTTCGAGCCAAGCCCGATCACCGTCGCCGGAACATCAGTCGGCACATGCGCGAGGAAATACGCGAGGTCGTCCTCGCTTTCCGGCATGAACAGCGCCTGCGCCGGACCGCCGACGCGAAACCAGGTGAGATCGGCAAGCGGCTGGTTCGGCAACAGCCGCCCGCGCAGCTCGGGCATGCGCGATTTAAGATCGGCGAGAATATCGGTAGACACGATCGAGCGCTCACATCCGATTCCGCCACCGTCGCGGATCGCGGTGCCCATGAACGACACCCAAGACAATAACCTCTCTGTCCATCACGGTGTAAATCACGGCATATGGAAAACGGTGCAGACCGGCGCGGCGAAGCTCGCCGTGAACGACTTGGTATTGCAATGGGTTCTCGCGCATTCGAAGTGGGGTGGCATCCAAGGCCTTCATGAAATTGTCGGCGGTCCTGTTTCCCTGCTCGGCATACCACCCGACGGCCTCCACGATTTCAAGTCGAGCCCGTGGCCGGATACGGAGAGCCCAATTCATCCGAAGCGGGACCGAAGCTCCGCTCTAACCTCCTCCCAGGACAGCGCACTGTCGGGGTTGGCGCGATGCTCTGCCACCCTCCGCTCCATCTCTTCGATCTGGTCGTTGGTCAGCGGTGGAAGATCGTCGGGTTCAAGGCTGTCCCACAGGTCACCGATCAAATCGAGACGCTCAGCGGGAGTGAGTTCCAAAAGCTCTGCCAGCAACTCGCGCCGCATGAGAACCCTCTTCGTCTGCTCGTATCACATTAGCTAAGCGGTCATGGACGAGCAACAAGACGTCTGATCGGCGATCCGGTCACGCCGCCTTGTCGAGGGCGGCGAGCTCGGCCGGCAACGCGTAGGCCCACTGCGTGATATTGCCGGCGCCGAGGCAGATGACGTAATCGCCCGGACGTGCCAGATCCTTCACCATGCCGGCAAGCTCGTGCGGGCCGGCGAGCGGGATCACCTGGCGATGGCCGCGCGCCCGCACCGCGGTCACCAGCGACTCGCGATCGGCGCCCGGAATCGGCGCCTCGCCGGCCGGGTACACATCGGCGATGATGACTGCGTCGGCATCGTTGAAGCACGTGGAGAACGGCTCGAACAAGGAGTGGAGCCGGGTATAGCGGTGCGGCTGCATCACGGCGATGACCTGGCCGTTGGTCGATTCGCGCGCCGCCCGGAGCACGGCAGCGATCTCCACCGGATGGTGGCCGTAATCGTCGAAGATCATGACGCCGTTCCACTCGCCGGTGCGGGTGAAGCGCCGCTTGACACCGCCGAACCCAGTGAGCGCCTTGGCGATCCGCTCGTCGGGCACGCCAAGCTCGTGCGCCACCGTGATGGCGGCGGTAGCATTGAGCGCATTGTGGCGGCCCGGCATGGGAAGCGTCAGCGACTTGATGGCGTGCACCGTATCGCCCCAGCGGTCGCGGAAAAGGACCGAGAAGCGCGACTTGCCGTCGGCGTGGTCGAGCTCGGCGAGCCGCACGTCGGCCTGCGGGTTCTCGCCGTAGGTGATGATGCGGCGATCCTCGATGCGTCCCACCAGGCTTTGCACGACCGGATGATCCGTGCACATGACCGCGAAGCCGTAGAACGGCACGTTCTCGACAAACGAGACGAACGCCTCCTGCACCGCGTCGAACGTCTTGAAATGATCGAGGTGCTCGGCGTCGACATTGGTCACGATGGCGATATCGGCCGGGAGCTTGAGGAAGGTGCCGTCGGACTCGTCGGCCTCGACCACCATCCAATCGCCGGCGCCGAGCCGCGCATTGGTGCCATAGGCATTGATGATGCCGCCATTGATGACGGTGGGGTCGAAGTTGCCGGCATCGAGCAGCGCCGCCACCATCGAGGTCGTGGTGGTCTTCCCGTGAGTGCCGGCAATGGCGACGCAGCGTTTGAGCCGCATGAGCTCGGCGAGCATCTCGGCGCGGCGCACCACCGGCAGGCGCGCGGTGCGGGCAGCGGCGAGCTCCGGATTGTCGCGCTTGATTGCCGAGGAGACGACCACCACATGCGCGCCGCTCACGTTCTTGGCGGCGTGGCCGACCGTCACGGCGATGCCCAGCTCGCGCAGGCGCTTGACGTTGGCGCCCTCGGCGACATCCGAGCCGCGAACCGTATAGCCGAGATTGGCGAGCACCTCGGCGATCCCGCTCATGCCGATGCCGCCGATGCCGACGAAATGGATCGGGCCGATATCCCGCGGCAGTTTCATTCCGGTGATCCCCTGAACCGTGTGCCGGCGTTGTTGTTGAGCATGGTCTTGTCCGAAAACCGGTATCCACTTTTCGGGACCATGCTCTAGCGGATTCGCGATACCTTTGCGACCGTCATCACCAGGTCGGCGAGGCGGTCGGCCGCATCGAGGACCCCCACCGATTTGGCGGCCGCCGCCATGGCGGCGAGCCGCTCGGGCGCGCCCGCAAGGGCCGCGATCTCCTGCGCCAGCCGCTCGGGCGTAAAGGTGTCCTGCGTCAATACGATGGCCCCGCCGGCGTTTCCCAGCACGTTGGCATTCGCCAGCTGGTCCTGATCGAGCGCGCCCGGCAGCGGCACCAGGATGGACGGACGGCCGATCGCCGCAAGCTCGGCAACCGTTGACGCGCCCGAGCGCGAGACGATGAGGTGGGTTTGCGCCATGCGCGCCGGCAGGTCGGAGAAGAAGGGCGCGATCTCGGCTGCCATGACGAGCCGCTCGTAGGCCGCGCCGACGCGCGCGCGATCCTCCTCCCGCGCCTGCTGGACGATGGCAAGGCGCTGGCGCAGGTGCGGCTCGAGCCGAGCGATCGCGTCCGGCACGACATCCGCCATCACGCGGGCACCCTGGCTGCCGCCGACCACGAGGACGCGCAGAGACCCTGCGGGTTCTGGCGCGACATAAGGCGTCGCTGCTGCTGCGATCACGGCGGGACGCACGGGATTGCCGGTATGGGTCGCCTTGGCGGCGAGCTGCGGCGCGCCGTCGAGGACGCCGGGAAAGGTCGTCGCAATGGCCGTCGCCCGCGCACTGAGCAGCCGGTTCGCGCGGCCGATGACCGCGTTGGAATCGTGAATGAGCGTCGGAATTTGCCGCAACGTGGCGGCGAAGACCGGGGGTATCGTGGGATAGCCGCCGAAGCCGACAACCGCCGACGGCTGCAGGCGGCCGAGCAACCGGTACGCCTGTCCAATTCCGAATCCCAGGACCGCAGCGGTCTTTGCCAACGCCACGGGGTTGCGGCCGCGCACCGTTTCGCTGGCAATCACGTGGATCGCTTGCGCCGGGAATGTTGAGCCATAGCGCGTTGCCCGCGCGTCGGTCGCCAGATGGATGCGAACGCCACGGCGTTCCAATGCCACGCTCAGCGCCTCGGCCGGGAACAGATGGCCGCCGGTCCCGCCGGCGGCCAGCAGCACCAGCGGCCGGCCATTCGCCTGCGCCATCAGGCCGGGCTCCCGAGCGGGCTGGTGCCGAGCATCTCGGCGCGCGGACGGCCGCGCGTCAGCGCCAGCAGCATGCCCATGCCGTAGGCGAGCGAGACCAGCGACGAGCCGCCATAGGAGATGAACGGCAACGTCATGCCTTTGGCCGGGATCAAATGCAGGTTCACGGCCATGTTGATCGCCGACTGCGTGCCGAACAGGATGGCGAGCCCCGCCACCGCAAAGCGCGTGAAGGCATCCTCGGTGCGGAATGCATGCATGAGCGCGCGCAGGACGATCAGTGCGAACAGGGCGGCCAGGACCAGACACAAGATGATGCCGAACTCTTCCGCCGCCACGGCGAAGACGAAGTCGGCGTGACTGTCGGGCAGGATGCGCTTCACGGTTCCCTCGCCCGGGCCGCGGCCAAACCAGCCGCCGCGGGTGAAGGATTCAAGCGCGGTATCGACCTGAAACGTGTCTCCCGACGATTTGTCGAGAAACCGTCTGATGCGAAGCGCTACGTGCGGAACCGTGAGGTAGGCGCCCGCCAGGCCGGCCACGGTCGCGCCGGCGAGACCGCCGACCCAGACCCAACGCATTCCGGCCATGAAGAACAGCGCGCCCCAGATGAGCACGATGAGCATGGTCTGGCCGAAATCGGGCTGCAGCATCAGGAGCCCGACGACCGGGATCACAAGCCCGAGCGCCATCGTGTTGGCCGGCATCTCCGGCCGCCGCGCCGATTCCGCGAACAGCCATGAGATCAGAATCACGAAAGCTGGCTTGAGGAACTCGGACGGCTGGACGTTGATGCCGGCGAGCACGATCCAGCGGCGCGCGCCCTTGACTTCGGCACCGAACCACAGCGTGGCGACGATGAGCACGAGACTGAGGGCGAACACCATCAATGCGAGGCGTCGGATTTGGCGCGGCTCGAGCAAAGACGTCGTGATCAGCACGATGAACGCCGGCGCCAGATACATCACGTGCCGGTTCACGAAATGGAACGCATCGAGACCGATGCGCGCCGCAACCGGAGGGCTGGCAGCGAGCGAGAGCACGATGCCGGCAAGCATGAGCGTGCCGAGCGCCGCCAGCATCAGGCGATCGATCGACCACCACCAGTCGGTGAGCGGGCTGCGTTCGGTGCGGGAGATCATGCGACCATCCAATCGATCATGTCGTCCCCGCGAAGGCGGGGACCCATGACCACCGGCGGAAGCGATGCCGCAAGGCCAGTGGTCATTGGTTCCCGCTTGCGCGGGAACGACCGCTACCTTGTCAGTCCTGCGCCGGCATGGTTGCGAAATCCTTAACGGACCGGTTTCACGCCCGTAAGCGAGCGCACCAATTCACGGAACCTGGCACCGCGCACCTCGAAATTGGGGTATTGGTCGAACGACGCACAGGCCGGCGACAGCAGGACAACCGGCTCGCCGACCTCCGCGCCTTCGGCATCGCGCGCGGCCTGCGCCACCGCGCGATCGAGGGTTTCGACGACTTCATGGGCGACTTGGCCGTCGAGCGTCGCGGCGAACTCCGCCGCCGCCTCGCCGATCAGGTAGGCCTTGCGGATGCGCGGGAAGAAGCCAGACAAGCTGCTGATGCCGCCGGATTTGGGCTTGCCGCCGGCGATCCAAAAGATGTCGGAAAAGCTTGCCAGCGCACGTGCCGCAGCGTCGGCATTGGTGGCCTTGGAATCGTTGACGAACAGCACGGCCCCTTTGACGCCGACCTCCTCCATACGGTGGGCGAGGCCCGGGAACGAGCGCAAGGCTTGCTGGATCTGCTCCGGCGTGAGCCCAAGCGCGAGCGCGGCAGCGGCCGCGCAGGCGGCGTTCTGGGCATTGTGCAGGCCGCGCAACGAGCCGATCCCGCCGATACGGGCGATCTCGCGGGCGGTGCCGCCGCCGGCCTGCATGATCCGCTCCGCTTCCACATAGAGCCCGTGGGCGAGCGGCCGACGCACCGAGACCCGCACGACATTTTTGCCCATGCGCTCGAGCCGGTCGGCGGTCGCCTGGCACCAGTTGTCGTCGACCCCGACAATCGCGGTTCCCGGCTCGGGTACCCCGGCCACCAGGCGTTCCTTGATGGCGGCATAGTTCGCCAGGGTGCCGTGGCGATCGAGATGATCCTCGGCCACGTTGAGAAGAATGCCGATCGAGGGGTCGAGCGACGGCGCGAGGTCGATCTGGTACGACGAGCATTCGATTACGTGCACGCGCCCGGGCGCCGGAGGCTTGAGCGAGAGGATCGCGGTGCCGATGTTGCCGCCGAGCTGCGCGTCGTAGCCGGCGGAGGCAACGACGTGCGCGATCAGCGCCGTCGTCGTCGACTTGCCGTTGGTGCCGGTGATGGCCACGAACGGCGCCTGTGGCGCAAGCTTGCGCCGCTCGCGGCAATAGAGCTCGACGTCGCCGATGACCTCGACCGCGGCATTGCGGGCCAGCCCCACCGTCCAGTGCGGCACCGGATGCGTGAGCGGCACGCCGGGCGACAGCACCAGGGCAGCGACCGTCCCCCAATCGATGTGGCGCAGGTCCTCTGTCGGAACGCCGGCCGCGTTCGCCTGCGCGATCCTCGCCGCGTCGTCATCGAAGGCGACGACCTCGGCTCCTCCCGCAATCAGCGCCCTGGCGCTGGCGAGACCGGACGCACCGAGTCCGAACAGCGCCACCTTCTTGCCGGCAAAGGTCGTGACCGGAGTCATGCCGCCACGCCTTCAGATCATCTCAGTTTCAGCGTCGACAATCCGGCAAGCGCCAGCACGATCGAGATGATCCAGAAGCGGATCACGATCTGTGGCTCGGTCCAGCCGAGCTGCTCGAAGTGGTGGTGAATGGGCGCCATCTTGAAGATGCGCTTGCCGGTGAGCCGGAAGGAGACCACCTGGACGATCACCGAGACGGCTTCGAGCACGAACAGGCCGCCGACGATCGCCAGCACGATTTCGTGCTTCGCCGCAACCGCGACCGTACCGAGCAATCCGCCGAGCGCGAGCGAGCCGGTATCGCCCATGAAGATCGATGCGGGCGGCGCATTGAACCAGAGGAAGCCGAGGCCGGCGCCGAGCACGGCGCCGCACAGGACGGCAAGCTCTCCAGTGCCCGCGACATAGTGGACCTGGAGGTAATCGGCATAGAAGGCGTTGCCGACGAAATAGGAGATGAAGCCGAAGCTCAGCGCGGTCGTCATCACCGGACCGATGGCCAGGCCGTCGAGACCATCGGTGAGGTTCACGGCATTGCCGGCGCCAACGATGATGAAGGCCCCGAGGACGATGAAGAACCAGCCGAGATCGACGATCAGCTCCTTGAACACCGGAAACGCGAGCGAGGTCGCGAATGGCGGCCGTCCGAGATTGGCGAAGGCATAACAGGCGACCGCCGCGATGAGGGCTTCGATCACAAGGCGGATGCGCCCGGAAAACCCGCCATGGGTCTGCCGCGTCACCTTGAGATAGTCGTCGTAGAAGCCGACCAGCCCGAACCCGAGCGTGACCCCGAGCACGATCCACACATAGGGGTTCGCCGGGTTGGCCCACAGCACGGTCGCGAACAGGAGGCCGGACAGAATCATCAGGCCGCCCATGGTGGGCGTGCCGCGCTTGGTCACCAGATGGGATTGCGGGCCGTCGACGCGAATCGGTTGGCCTTTGCCCTGCCGCAGCCGCAGGTGATCGATGATCCAGGGGCCGCACAGGAACACGAAGACCAGCGCGGTGATCATCGCGCCGCCGGTGCGCACGGTGAGGTAGCGAAATACGTTGAGAGCACTGATCTTGTCGGAGAATTCGATCAACCAGTACAGCATTGATTTTAGCCTTGGGCGGACGCCTCTTCCGGAGTGCGCCGCCGGTAGCGCCGCGTCAGCGCCTTGACGATTGGTCCCATTTTGGAGCCGAGAGAGCCTTTCACCATCATGGCGTCGCCGTCGGCGATGGTGCCGACGACCTGCGCTTCCAGTGCCGCGGCGCTCTCGGCATAGCCGCCCCGACGCTCGGAGGGAAGGGCATCCCACAATGCCTTCATGAGCGGGCCGGCACAGAACACGAGGTCGATGTCGTTGGCGAGGACCGGCTCGAGCAATCCGCGGTGCAGCTCGGCGGACGCTTCGCCGAGCTCCAGCATGTCCCCGAGAACGGCAATGCGTCGGCCCTCGCTGCCGATGTGCGCCTGACCGAGCAGCGCCAGCGCCGCGCGCATGGAGGCGGGATTGGCGTTGTAGCTCTCGTCGATCAGGAGCGCGCTGCCACCGCCAGTCAGGCCGAGCGCGATGCGTTGGCCGCGGCCGGTCGGGGGCTCCAGGCCGGCAAGCGCCAGTCCGGCGAGCGCCAGATCGGCGCCGGCGAGCGACGCGGCCGCCAGCACGGCAAGCGAGTTCAACACCACGTGGCGTCCCGGCGCCCCGAGCTTATAGGTGAGCTCCGCGCCGAGGATGCGCGCCTCGACGCCTGAGGACTGCGCGTGCAGCGACATCTTGAGAACTCGCGCATCGGCCTCGGCATGCTCGCCGAAGGAGACGATGCGCGCGCCGGCAGACGCGGCGGCGCGCTTAAGACGCTCGTATTGCGAATTGTCGCGGTTGATGATCGCGGCCCCGCCTGGTTCGAGCCCAAGGAAAATTTCGGCCTTGGCGTCGGCGATCGCCTCGAGCGATCCGAAATATTCGAGATGCACCGGCTCGACCGCGGTGACGACGGCGACGTGCGGGCGGACCAGGCGCGTCAGCGGCGTGATCTCGCCGGCGTGGTTCATGCCGATCTCGAAAACGGCGAATTGCGTGTTCGCCGGCATGCGGGCGACCGACAGCGGCACGCCCCAATGGTTGTTGTAGGAGGCGACCGACGCATGCGTGACGCCGCACTGGCCGAGCGCAAGCCGCAGCGCCTCCTTGGTGCCGGTCTTGCCGACCGAACCGGTGACGGCGACGATGCGGGCGTTGCTGCGCGCACGCGAAGCCTGGGCGAGATCCGTCAGGGCAGCCAGCACGTCGGGCACGACCATGAGCGGCGCGTTCGCCGGCATGATGTCGCGCTTGCCTCGCGCCACCACTGCCAAGCCTGCACCGGCCGCAAGCGCCGCAGCCACGAAGTCATGGCCGTCGCGCGCGTCGCCTTCGATGGCGAAGAAGGCTTCGCCGCGCTGGATCGTGCGGCTGTCGATGGAAATCCCGGTCACGAACTCCGGCAACGGCCCGGTGCACTCGGCACCCATGGCCGCCGTCATCGCCGCGACGCTCCACGGCGCCGAAACGCTCATGCGACCTTTTCCTCGAGCGCGGCCGCCACCGCCGCATGGTCGGTGAACGGCAACACTCGGTCGCCCACGATTTGGCCGCTTTCATGTCCCTTGCCGGCGATCAGCAGAACGTCGCCCTGTTCGAGGTCCGTAACCGCCTGGCGGATGGCGGCGCCGCGGTCGCCGATCTCGATCGCGCCAGGCGCCGCAGCCAGGATGGCCGCCCGGATCGCGGCGGGATTCTCGCTGCGCGGGTTGTCGTCGGTCACGATCACGCGATCCGCCTTGTCGACCGCAATGGCTCCCATCATCGGCCGCTTGCCGCGATCGCGATCACCGCCGCAGCCGAACACCACGGTGAGCCGGCGCCGCACATAGGGACGCAGGGCCTCCAGCGCCTTGGCGAGGGCGTCCGGCTTGTGAGCGTAATCGACGAAAATCGGCGCGCCGTTCTTGTCCCCGACGAGTTCGAGCCGGCCTTTGGCGCCTTTGAGGCCTTCGAGCGCGGCGAACACATTGGCGGGATCGCTGTCGGTCGCGATCGCGAGCCCCGCCGCCACGAGCGCGTTTTCCACTTGAAACGCGCCGACCAGCGGGAGGCGGATGTGATACTTGCGACCTTCATGCGCCAGCGTCAGCTTTTGCGCATAGCCGTCGATCGCCGATTTCAGCGCGCAGATCCCTGACCCCCTGCGACCGACCGTCATCACCCGAAGCCCGCGTTGTGCCGCAGATTCGGCAAATGCCAGCGCCTCAACTTGATCCATTGCGATGACGGCCGCGGCTCCGGGTTCGAGCAGTTCCTGAAACAGCCGGAGCTTCGCCGCCACATAGGCGTCGAACGTTGCATGGTAGTCGAGGTGATCGCGCGACAGATTGGTGAAGCCGCCGACAGCGATGCGGACGCCATCCAGGCGGTGCTGGTCGAGCCCGTGCGAGGACGCCTCCATCGCCAGATGGGTCACGCCTTGGCCCGCGAGTGCGTCGAGCGTGCGGTGCAATTCCACAGGATCCGGGGTGGTCAGCGACCCGTAGGTCTCGCCGCACGGCGAGACGATGCCGACCGTGCCGATGCTCGCCGCCGGATGACCGAGCGCTTGCCAGATCTGGCGGGTGAAAGCTGCGACCGAGGTCTTGCCGCTGGTTCCGGTGACCGCCGCCACAGTGCCGGGCTGGCGCGGATGCAGACGCGCCGCCGCGAGCGCCAGCGCCCGGCGCGCATTCCGCACCTTGATGAAGGCAACGGTATCGGGAAGGGGGCCCGGGGCACGCTCCGCCACGATAGCGGCCGCGCCCGCTGCGATCGCGGCCTCGACATATTGCAGGCCGTCGGCTTTCGTCCCCGGCACCGCCACAAACGCGGAATTCCGTTCGACCTTGCGGCTGTCCGCGGTAACCTCGCTGATCGGCACAGCAGCGAAGCGCCGATCATATTCGGCATCGTCGGTGAGGAGATCGCGAAGCTGCATTGTGCCCAGGTGTCGGTAATCAGTAATCAGAAGTTCCGCTGTCGGTGCTGATCACTGATTACTGGCTTCAGTTCCCTGGCGCTACCCGCCGCGGGCGAGGATCAGCCGTTCGGCCGGGGGCAGCTCGAAGCGCGGCTCGAGCCCGAGCAGCGGGGCGATGCGGGCGATCACCTTACCGGCGGTCGGCGCTGCATTCCATCCCGAGGTCGCGAACCCGAAGGTCTCCTTCAACGGCTGTGGCTCGTCGAGAATGATCAGCAGCTGATAGCGCGGCTTGTCCGCCGGCATGATGGCGGTGAAGGTATTCAAGAGCTTGGTCTTGGAATAGCGGCCGCCGACCACCTTCTCCGAGGTGCCGGTCTTGCCGCCGACGTAGTACCCTTTGACGTCGGCCTTGCTGGCGGTGCCCTTCTCGGCATTGAGCCGCATCAGGTAGCGCATCTTCTCGCTCGTCTCCGGCTTGACGACCTGCGTGGCGAGCGCGCGCGCCTCCTGTTCGGTGCGTCGCATGAATGTCGGCGGAATGAGGTAACCGCCATTGACCAGCGCGTTGATGCCCATGACGGCCTGCAGCGGCGCGACCGAGAGGCCATGCCCGAACGCAATCGTCACCGTATTGAGCTCGCCCCAGCGCTTGGGGACGAGCGGCTCGGCACTCTCGGGCAGCTCCGTGCGCAGCCGGTCGAGCTGGCCGACCTTCTTCAGGAACCATTTGTGGTGCTCGACGCCGAGCGAGAGCGCCATGCGCGCCGTGCCGATATTGGACGAATAGGTGAAGATCTCCGGCACCGTCAGGACCCGGCGCTGGGCATGATAGTCGTGGATGTTGAAGCGGCCGTACCGCAGCGGCACGCGGGCATCGAACGAGGAGTTGAGCGTCACCTTGCCGGAGTCGAGCGCCATCGCGATGGTCAGCGCCTTGAAGGTCGAGCCGAGCTCGAACACGCCGGTAGTCAGGCGATTGATGCGCGTCGGATCATTGGCTTCGCGCGGATTGTTGGGGTCATAATCGGGCACCGAGACCATCGAGATGATCTCGCCGGTGTTCACGTCCACGACGAGGCCGGCGGCCGCCTTGGCCTTGTATTTGTCCGCCGCCGCGATCAGTTCGTCGCGCAGCGCGTGCTGAACCCTGAGATCGACGGCGAGCTCGATCGGCGTCTGCTGGCGATCGGAGGCAAAGCCGGCGCGGTGCAGGTCGGCCAGCCCGCGGCCGTCCAGCCACTTCTCGATTCCGGCAATGCCCTGATTATCGATATTGACGAGACCGATCAGGTGCGAGACTTCGGCGCCATTGGGATAAACGCGCTTGTTCTCGGGCAGAAAGCCGATGCCGGGAATGCCGAGCCGATGAATCTGCTGCTGCTGCTGCGGCTTGATCTCGCGCTTGAGCCAGACGAAGCCGCGCTTCGAGCCGAGGCGCTCGCGCACCTCGGCGCCATCGAGGTCCGGCAACACCGCGGTGAGCAGCTCGGTCGCCTCGTCCACGTCGATGATCTTGCGCGGCTCGCCGAACAGCGACGGCATCCGCACATCGGTGGCGAGGATCTGGGCGTTGCGGTCGAGAATGTCTGGACGCGCGGTCGCGACCGCATCCTGGCTGCCTGACCGGCGCGCCGCGTGGCTTTCCGGGGCGACCGCGAAGATGACGAGCCGGAGGGCGATGATCGCATAGACGACGGCAAAGGCCGCGATGGCGAGGCCGACGCGGCCTTTCGCCGTGGCGCCGCGGTCGACATTGCGGCCATAGAGCATGCGACGCGTGAACCGCCGCCGCCACGGTTCGGCCATCCGTGCTGCGACCGCTTTGGTCAGCAGGATCTTGCTCACTGGCTTCCCTCCCGGTCAGGAACGCCGCCGGTGACGACTTCCGGGTCCACCATGTGCTCGATGAGAGCGCCGATCGGGTCGGTGGTGCCGGGCGGTACGATGTCGATGGGCTTCTCGGGCAGGCGGTCCAGGGAATCGAACTGGGTGGCTTCGATCGGCTTCAGCGTCAAATGGCGCCGCGCCAGAATCTGAATGCGGTCGGGATTATCGAGCTCTGCCCATTCGGCGCGCAATGCCGCGATGGCGTCGCGCTCGCGCCTGATCTCCAGGCGCAGCTTGGCGACCTGCTCGGCCTGGCGTGTGGAGGAATACTTGATCTCGTAGAGCCACGCGGCCGCGAGCACCAGCGCGCCAATGACGGCGAGGTTGACGAGGCGCAGCATCACCGGCCTCCCCCAGCCTCATCGATCGATGGCAGGGCCGGCAGCAGATGCGCCGGGTCGCCGGCGATTGCCGCGGCCTGCGTCCGCTCCGCCGCGCGCAATTTTGCCGAACGCGCGCGCGGATTGGCGAGGCTTTCCGCCTCATCCGGCACGACCGGCCGCCGCGTCAGCAAGCGAAAGCTCGGGGCCTGTTCGGCGAGCGCCGGCAGGTGGCGCGAGCCGCGGCGTGGCGTGGCGCGCTCGGCCAGGAACGATTTCACGATGCGGTCTTCCAGCGAATGGAAGGAGATGACGACGAGCCGCCCACCAGGCTTGAGAATGCGTTCGGCTGCGGCGAGGGCACGCGCGAGTTCGCCGAGCTCCTCGTTGACGAAGATCCTGAGCGCCTGGAACGTGCGCGTGGCGGGGTGAATCTCGCCCGGCTTCGCCCGCACGATGCGCGCCACGATGGTCGCGAGCTCGGCCGTCGAGCGGATCGGCGCGGTGCGGCGCGCCGCGACGATCGCGCGCGCAACCGCGCGCGCGTGACGTTCTTCCCCGAGCCGGGCAATGATGGCGGCAAGGTCGCGCTCGGAAGCGTGCGCAACTACGTCGGCAGCGCTGATGCCTTCGCGGCCCATGCGCATGTCGAGCGGCCCGTCGTGACGGAACGAAAAGCCACGGCCCGCCTCATCGAGTTGCATCGACGAGACGCCGATGTCGAGCAGTACGCCGTCGACCGCATCAATGCCGAGATTGCCGGCAACTTGCTCGAGCGCCGAAAAGCGTTCCTCCACCAGCGTCAGTCGTTCCCCTGCCGCGGCGACCAGATCGGCGCCCTGCGCGATTGCACCGGGGTCGCGGTCGATGCCGACCACTCGGGCATGGGCGGTGCTGAGGATCAGGCGGCTGTGTCCACCGGCCCCGAAGGTGGCGTCGAGATAGATTCCGCCCGTTCGCACATTGAGGAGTTCGACCGCGGGGCGGCCGAGCACGGGAACATGACGGGCCAGTCCGCCAGCGACACCGGTCCCGGTGTCGCTGCCCGTCATCATTCCCGTGCTCCGAGCGCGTCTTGCGCCGCCCTCCGGGATCCCAATTGCCGTTTGAGCGCGCGCACCTTCTCGGTGGCCTCCGCGAGCTGCGCGCGAAAGCGTTCGGGCTCCCAGATCTGAAACTTGTGGCCAAGGCCGACGAACGCGGCCGCATCCGTGATCCCGGCGTGGGACTTCAAGCGCTCGCTCAGGATCACCCGCCCCTCGCCGTCGATGTTCATGGTCTCGCTGGTGCCATAGAGCGCGGCGGCGAGTTCCTCGCGTTCGTCCGAGTAGGGAGAGAAGCTCGTGATCAATTGCTCGATCTCCGCCAGCAATGCATTGCCGCCGGCATCGAGTGCCGGCCGGTCGAGCGCCGGATAGCAATAGAGCCCGTCGAAGCCATCGCGCGCGAGCACTTGTCGAAACGGCGCTGGAATCGAAACCCGTCCCTTGGCATCGAGCCGCAACGTGTAGTTCGACACGAAGCGGTTCATCACGCCCCTTACTCCACGCGGTCGCCCCCAACCGAGCCTCCGCAGTCCCATCACCCAAAGCAGCACCGTCGCCGGTGGATAGGGGCCAGCCGCACGCCACCCGACCGGCCGTACTCGATGGGAGATAATGGGATATCATGGGATATTTTGGTCGTCAATGGAACGGATTCGCGCGTGTGCACTGCACCGCGACACAACGCAATTAGGCTTGGTTAGGCTTAAGGAATGGTTGCCGTCATGGCTGGCAACGGCCGTTGGACGCCGAAACAGCGCCTCCCGCAGCGAGGATGAGGTACGCCGCCACGTCATTAAGGTAGGATTCCTGACGACGTTGCAGCGCAAAACTCACGCCTGTGCAGGGGGTCGGCTTGTCCCCAAAATTGCCGGAACAGGCTTCGCGGTCGCGAGTTGTTTTTCCGGCGGAGGCTTGCGTCCGAGCGGGACGCTGGCCTCGGAACAATTTAATGGAGGTCCCCTATGCTCAAGAAGCTCGCTTTAATGTCAGCGGTGAGTCTGTTCGCGATGGGCACCGCGCTCGCCCAAGCGCCGGCGACTCCGCCCGCAAGCAGCCCACCCGCCGCGTCTGAAACAAAGTCCGATATGAAGGCAGGCGATGCGCAGTTCGTCGCGGCGCAGAAGCCCGACCAATGGGTTGCTTCGAAGTTCAAGGGCACCGATGTGCTGGGCCCGGATAATCAGAAGGTCGGCGACGTCAGCGACATTCTGTTCGACAAGAACGGAACCAAGATCGACGCCTACATCGTGAGCGTCGGCGGGTTCTTGGGAATGGGCTCCAAGGAGGTCGCCCTCGCACCGAGCGCATTCCAGGCGGTTCCCGGCGATCCGAATTCCACGACGAACTCGTCGCCGAAGCTCAAGATTTCGATGACCAAGGACCAGCTGAAGAACGCGCCGAATTTCGAGCCCTACAAGGAGCCGAACCGGGCCACGACGGGTACTGGCGGCGGCGCGCCGCGTCCGGGCGGCATGAGCAAGTAAGCATCTGTAGACTCATCGCGTAGCGGCCCGGATCCGGGACTGCCGGATCCGGGCCGTTCTCTTTGCCGATAACACTCGTCGTGATGACGACAACGGCGCGCCTGCTTGCTATCCCAGCGTCAATGGGCCCGCTGCCGTTCATGTCCGATTCGCGCCTCGTCTCCACGGTGGTCCCGTCGCCGAACCATGGCGAGCGCCGCGCCGCGATCGACATCCTGCTGCTGCACTACACCGGCATGCCGGACGCCGACGGCGCACTGCAACGGCTGTGCGACCCGGCAAGCGAGGTCTCCACCCATTACTTCGTTTTCGACGACGGGCGGCTCGTCCAGTGCGTCCCGGAAGCGCGGCGGGCGTGGCATGCCGGAGAAGCCTCGTGGGGCGGCGCTGCCGACATCAATTCGCGCTCGATCGGCATCGAGATCGCCAATCCCGGACATGGCTGGCATTACGATGACTTCCCCGACGCGCAGATCGCAGCTGTGATCGCCCTCGGCCGCGATATTCTGGCGCGACGTCCGATCCCACCCTGGCGCGTGCTGGCCCATTCGGACGTGGCGCCGATGCGCAAGCAGGATCCGGGCGAAAAATTTCCCTGGGACCGGCTCGCGGCTGCCGGCGTCGGCGCCTGGGTCGCGCCGGAACCGATCACACAAAGCGTCGCGCTCACGATGGGCGATAAAGGACCGAAGGTCCGCGACCTTCAAGCGCAACTCGCAGAGTACGGCTATGGGCTCCTTGCGACCGGTCAGTACGACGAGGCGACAAGGGCCGTGGTTGCGGCGTTCCAGCGCCATTTCCGCCCCGGCCGCGTCGATGGCCTAGCTGACACATCGACGCTCAGGACGCTATCGAAGCTCCTCGCCGCACGCGCCGCTGTGGGATGACCCACTCATTTTAATTATCGGACCATGGTCTCAACTTGCCTTGCGCACGCTGAGCCCGTGGAGGTGCGCGACGACCTCGTCCACACGCATCACGTCCGCATACTTGTGATGCAGGTCGAACAGGTTGACCTTGTGCGAGAGCAGGCTGCGATCGAAGCAGCATTCCTCCACCACGACCACATGAAAGCCGTGCGAATAGGCGTCCACCGCCGAGGCGCGGACGCAGCCGGACGTGCTTTCGCCGCACAGGACGACCGTGCGGATCCCGAGCTGCGTGAGGTGCGCCATCAAGGGGGTTCCATAGAAGATGCTGGCGCGCTGCTTGGTGATCACCACGTCGCCGAGCTGCGGCCTGAACTCGGCCCGGATGGCGAACTGCTCGGGATCGTTGGAGGCCGGGCGCCGCTTGGTCGCGCGTATGGCGGTCGGCCGGCTGGTCGCCCGCACGTCGTTGGTGGAATAGAACACCGGCAGTCCGGCCGCGCGGGCCGCCGCGAACAGCCGCTTCGTCGGCTCGATCGCCGCCCAGGCATACTCGCCGCAGGACATCGGATAAGCCTTGACCAAATCCTTCAGCGGACTGGGCCCGCCTTGGTAGACGAGCTCATAAAGATCGATGGCGAGCAGCGCGGGCGCCGGGCCCACGAATGTGGCACGTTCGTATTGGCGATAGATCTCGATGACGTCCGGCGGGACGACATCCTTCCAGCAATGGTCCTCGAAACTGCTCATGGAGGCTCCCCCCGCCCAAATGGAATCAGCTCGTTCCATTCTCGCACAGCCCGGCGCGTCTCAACCAGAGCGGGATGGCTTTCCGTCGCATCGCCATCCTGCTCCAGGTTAATTGTTGGAGCATGATCCTTTCCGAAAACCGGTGTCCACTTTTTGGGGATCATGCTGTTGGCCTTGACGTCTGCCCCTGCGGCCCCCATTCCTAAGTGGTCAGTCGGCCGGACGGCCGCTCCGGCAACGGTCGAAAGGCCGCCGGGGAGGAAAGTCCGGGCTCCACGGACGAACGGTGCCGGATAACGTCCGGCGGGGGCGACCCCAGGGAAAGTGCCACAGAGAGCAAGACCGCCCGTCGACGCCTCGGCAGAAACGGGCAAGGGTGAAACGGTGCGGTAAGAGCGCACCGCGCGGCCGGCAACGGCAGCGGCAGGGCAAACCCCACCGGGAGCAAAACCGAATAGGGGCGGCGCGGGAGATCCGCGCAAGCGGAGATCCCGGTCTGTCCGGACCAGCCGCCCGGGTAGGTTGCTTGAGGCGCCGGGCAACCGGCGTCCAGATGAATGGCCGTCACGCGCGGGAGACCGCGCCTACAGAACCCGGCTTACAGGTCGGCTGATGCCAAAAGGGGCGTCCGGCGGAGCACCCGCCGGGCGCCCCACCAATTTGAAGCCTGCGTTTGTCATCCGGGGGAGGCTTCCCTACCATTGGCCTTCGTCTTGCAACCGGGAACCGAGCATCGTGAGCAGACGCCAAGGCAAGATGCGGCTCGGCGCCTTCTTCAACCCGACCGGCCATCATGTCGCGTCGTGGCGCCATCCCGACGCCCAGGCCGATGCCGGCGTGAACTTCGCCCATTACGCCGAGATCGCGCAGACGGCAGAGCGGGCGAAATTCGATCTCGTCTTTCTCGCCGACAACCTGTGCACACGCCGCGCGCATATCGACGCGATCTCGCGCTCGGCGCAATACATCGCCAATCTCGAGCCCATCACGCTGTTGTCCGCGCTTTCCACGGTCACCAGCCGCATCGGCCTCGTCGCCACCGCCAGCACGAGCTACAACGAGCCGTTCCACGTCGCGCGCAAGTTCGCCTCCCTCGACCATATCAGCGGCGGCCGCGCGGGGTGGAACCTGGTCACGTCGGGCATGCAGGAAGAGGCGCAGAATTTCGGCCGCGACCAGCACTTCGAGCACGACGAGCGCTACGACCGCGCGCGCGAGTTTGCGCAAATCGTCACCGCCTTGTGGGACAGCTGGGACGACGACGCGTTCGTCCGCGACAAGGAGAGCGGCCTGTTCTTCCGCCCGGACGGATTCCATTTCCTCGATCACCGTGGGAAATACTTCTCGGTGCGCGGCCCGCTCAACGTGCCGCGCTGCCCGCAAGGCCGCCCGATCATCGTGCAGGCCGGCACCTCGGAAGCCGGCAAGCAGGTGTCGGCGGAATTCGCCGAGGTGATCTTCAGCGCGCCGCTCACCTTGGACGCCGCCAAGGCGACTTACGCGGATCTCAAAGGTCGCATGGTTCAGTTCGGGCGCGATCCCGACCACATGAAAATCCTGCCGGGCTTGAGCACGGTGGTCGGGCGCAGCGAAGCCGATGCGGTCGAGCGCCATGAATACATGCAGTCGCTGATCCACCCCGTCGTGGCGCGCGAAATCCTCTCCACGGTGCTGGGCGGCGTCGACCTCACCGGCTATTCGCTCGACGATCCGCTTCCGACCGACCTGCCGCGATCGAACGCCAGCCAGAGCACGTTCCAGTATGTGACCGAGATGGCGCGCCGGGAGAACCTGACGATCCGGCAGATCGCCCTGCGCGTCGCCGGCGCGCGGGGAAAAAGCGTGGTGCGCGGCTCGCCCCAGCAGATCGCCGACCTCATGGAGGAGTGGTTCGTCAACGAGGCCTGCGACGGCTTCAACATCATGCCGCCCTACCTGCCGGGCGCACTCGACGACTTCGTCGAGCTGGTGATCCCGGAACTGCAGCGCCGGGGACTGTTCCGCACCGAGTACGAGGGCCGTACCCTGCGCGAAAACCTCGGGCTGCCGCGCCCCGAGAGCCGCTATCGCCGCGCCGCGGTGGGGCAACGCGCACGCGCGACGGAAGCGGTGGGCTAGAGCCTATCGGCTGGACACCTACGTAGCCACGCACTGGGCGAGCTCCCTCTCCCCGGCGGGGAGAGGTCGCGCCGAAGGCGCGGGTGAGGGGGAACCGCCCTATCGAGAGTCGCGT